>JAVLBT010000122.1:0-9050 GCA_031580945.1 Gracilimonas sp. | reverse complement strand
GAACGGGAAAGAGAGCGTATGAAGTTCAAAAGTGCCACTTACTACGATCTGAAAGCACAGCTGCATAAGGAAGGCGATGATTATAAATTTGATGCCGACCTGACGCACTTGAATGAAAAGCGACTTGCCAGCGGAAAAGATTTTGATGAGAATACCGGAAAACTGAAGAAGCCCAAATCCGTGGTGTTGCTGGATGAGGATAAAGCAAGCACCTTGGTTGACGACCTGAAGGAAGCCAAATGGTCTGTTATAAATTTGGATGTCCGAACACAAAAAAGAAATCCTGCACCTCCTTTCATTACTTCTACCATACAGCAGGAAGCCAATCGAAAGTTTGGATTTTCTGCCCGTGATACGATGAGTGTAGCACAAAAATTGTACGAGAAAGGATTTATTACCTACATGCGAACTGACTCTACCCGACTATCCGGACAGGCGATCGGGGCAGCAAGAGATGCCGTCACTGAAGAATATGGAGAGGACTATCTTTTTGAGCGCGTACGAAATTACAGCAAGAAAGGGAAAGGTGCACAGGAAGCGCATGAGGCTATTCGCCCGGCAGGATCTCGTTTTGTGAAGCCTGAAAAAGCCGGTTTAAGTGGCCGGGAATTTAAACTCTATGACCTGATCTGGAAGCGAACCATTGCTACACAGATGGCTGAAGCGGAACTGGAATTCACCAACGTAACGATCCGTGCAACCCATAACGGTACCGATGCTGATTTCAGAGCAGGCGGTAAAAAGATCTTATTTCCGGGATATTTCCGCGCTTATGTGGAAGGCAGTGATGACCCGGAAGCGGCGCTCGAAAATCAGGAAAACTTTCTTCCGGAGATGAATGAAGGGGATAGCACCGCACTTGATGATCTGAACTTTGTCAGTCATGAAACCAAGCCGCCGGCGAGATTTACAGAGGCCACACTGGTTAAAGAATTAGAGAAAAGAGGCGTAGGGCGGCCAAGTACATATGCATCGATCATAAGTACCATCCAGGATAGGGGTTATGCTAAAAGTGCAGGAAAAACCTTGATCCCTACTTTCACGGCTTTTGCAGTTTCCTCTCTCCTTGAAAAACATTTTCCTGATTTAGTGGATAGTGATTTTACTTCTGAATTGGAAAATAAGCTGGATGCGGTTGCAGAAGGCACGCAGGATCCTGTTAAATATCTTGAAGACTATTACAACGGAAATAATGGACTCAAAGCCAAAGTAGATACACAGGAAGATAAGATCGATCCCCAGGAAGCAAAATTACTGGACCTGCCACTCGATGGATTGGAAGGTATCAAAGTAGCTGTTGGTCGATTTGGCCCATATGCACGCATGACTAAAAACGGGGAAGAAGTCACCACATCCCTGCCGGATGATATGGATCCAAGCGATATATCAGCTGAAAAACTGGAAGAGCTGATCAAAATTTCTGAAGAACAGGACAAGCCCATTGGCCACGATCCGGATTCCGGGGAGCCAATATTTTTATTATCCGGGCGATACGGTCCATATGTGCAGCGTGGAGAAGTAACGGAAGACAACAAAAAGCCAAAACGAGTTTCATTACTAAAGGGCATGGAGCCTGCTGATGTAGATCTGGATCTTGCATTGCAATTACTGGAATTACCCCGAAAACTGGGAGAACATCCAGAGGATGATAAAGTAGTGAAAGCAGGTGTTGGTCGTTATGGGCCTTATGTCGTACACGATGGAAAATTCAAATCCATTCCAAAATCCGATAGTGTATTGGATATAGAATTAGATCGTGCAGTGGAATTACTGGCTCAGAAAAAGAAATCAACCCGGGGAAGTAACGAGATCAAAGACCTGGGTAAACACCCTGATACCGATAAACAAATTCGTGTTATGACAGGGCGTTATGGTCCTTATATCAAGCATGGTAAAAAGAACATCAGCCTGCCCAAAGAAGAGGCACCAGAAGATTTCACCATGAGTAAAGCCATCGACCTTATCAAAGAAAAAGGGTGATTTAAAGTTAAGGTGTTTTCGGGACGCTTTAACTGCAACTCACTAAGAAGTCAGGGCAATGTCTAAATTCATAGAATATTTATCCAAAAAAGTAAGATGGAAATTATTCCTGATTGGATTGGGCATCGGTATTTTTGGGATGTACTTGCTGCTGAAATTGTAAGTAGTTCGACTCTTCAGATTCGATAGTGTATTCATTCAGTGGTTCTCTTAAATCTTTAGGGAGTTTGAAAATCTTAACTAACGGAAGTTCAATCTAAGATCTCATAAGTTATCACCCACGAAGATGTTAGATAACCCGAGGACATCATTTTTATAATGACCCCGGATGGGGGCGCATATGAATAGCCCCCGACTTTAGTAGAGAATCCGTAAAACGAAAAGCTTCGCCCCATTGTGTGATACATTAGACCAGCTGACGAAGCTTATTTCGTGTACCCCGCCTTAAAGAACGGGGCTATTCATGTCTGTCCTCGTTGCGGCGGCGCCGCTCCGCAATGCTCAAATGAGGCTCCGCCTCAAGCTAATATGGAGATCCCTAATGCACGTCTGTACTCCTCGGCATGAAAGGATGTAGTTCAAATGGGAGTTATTCCGGTGAAATAGTTTGGAGAATAGGGTAGCGATTATAGTAGGAGGCGGGAGCCTCTGGAAGGGCATTCCTGGGCAGAGCCCGGGGAACGAGGATGAAATAAATTTAATTTCCGAATTATCTAACATCTGCAGAGATGACAACTTTTGGACTTGTATTACTATTGGCTTAAATATATCAGATTACCACGAGCCTTAGGAACTTAAGCATCACCAAAAATTCTCGAAGGAGCATAGATTGAGAGCATAACTCCCCTTGCCACCATGAAGCCCGTCATGGACATCCATAAAGCATGAATTCCGGCATATGGAGCACTGATAAAGTAAATAGGGATAAAAACTAAAATTGTGGCAATAAGCATGGAGTTTCGCATGGCTCCCGTTGCTGTAGCTCCAATATAAACACCATCCCAAATAAAACAGACACTATTCACAATAGGGGCAACGATAAGCCAGATTACGACCGTTGTAGCAACAGCGATCACATTTTCTTTATCGGTAAAAAGGGAAAGTATTTCAGTATCAAAAACGGCATAGGTAAAGGTTCCAAGCAAGCCAAAACCGAGTCCCCACAGCATATTTGCGATTACTGCTTTCTTAAGTTTATCCTCATCGTTTGCGCCTTTGAATCTTCCGACCAGGCTCTCCGCTGCATAGGCAAAACCATCGGTTCCGTACGAACTGATGTACCACATTTGCAGTAAAATGGTGTTTGCCGCTAACACCACATCCCCCATTTCTGCTGATTTTGAGGTGAAAAAAGCGTAAGAAAAAATCAGGCATAGTGTGCGGATCACGATATCCCGATTCACCGAAAAGAATTTCTTTAACTCCTCGGTTTCGATCAGTTCATGCCACCGAATCTCTAATTTTACTCCGCTATATTTGTATTTGTAAAGGAAGAACGCAAGTCCCAAAGCCATGAAGCTTGCAATCAGGCTTCCGGTTGCAATGCCGTCCACATCCATCCCAAACTGGAACACAAAAAGCAGGTTCAACCCAATATTTACAAGATTTAAGAAGATGGTAACGATCATTGGATAGGTTGAGTTTTGCATTCCAAGAAACCAACCGTTAATACCAAAGAGGCAAAGTGTGGCGGGAGCTGCAAAGATCCTGATGTGATAATAGATCCTTGTATATTCCTCAACTTCAGGCGAGGCGTTCACCAGGAAAAGCGAAAGTTCGATAAGGGGGATCTGAATGAGCAAGATCAGAGCGCTGCTTGCAAGCGCAACAACAAGCACTCGCGCTAATATAATTCGGGTTTTGCGCACTTCTTGTGCACCATACGCCTGAGCTACCAGCCCGGTGGTGCCCATGCGCAGAAAACCAAATCCCCAAAAAATAAAATCAAAAATAATACTCCCTACCGCAATGGCGCCAAGGAAATAGACATGTTCAAGTCGGCCAACAACGGCGGTATCGACTACACCGAGAAGGGGTACTGACAGGTTGCTGATGATATTGGGAATAGCAAGCCGAAGTATTTGCCGGTTCAAAAAAATGAAGAAATTTAGGTTAAAATGGACAGCTGAAAATATAAGCTGATAAACTTTTACGAATTCATATTTTTCAGTAGCCTATAAAGTTGCATATCTATGGGTGTGCGTGTATTTTCTTTTTCCGAATTTTGTGGGATTTATAATCTTAAACAATTAACTCAGTTGCTTTTTCATGGACATTGAAACGCGTAATAAAATTTTGACCATTGTTTTAGGAATTATCATAATTGGACTTTCCTACTGGTTATATGATTCTTTAATAACCCCGTATCAGGAAGTAAAGGAACGGGAAGCTATGACGGAAAAAGTCCGCCAGCGACTTGTAGACACCAAAGATGCACTCATTCAGTATGAAACAAGGAATGATGAATTCCCTCCGTCTGACGGTGGCTTGGATAGTTTGGTGAGTTTCCTGAAGTCAGACTCGATGATGATTGCCATGGGTGATACTTTATTTGGAGCTTCTTTTGATGGCCCTTTTAATCCGGATTCACTCATATATTCACCGCGCACAGGTAATCGCTTTGAATATTCCCGGAACGACACACTGCGCCCGCAAATCTATTTACTTGAAGATCCCGATACCCGTGATGCCATCGGTAGCCTCGAACGAACGACGATGCGAAATGCGCCAAACTGGAATTGATGGATGACAAGTCTGCAAATTTAGGTGTTTGTTTTTTCTCGGATCGGCTTTTCTATTCAATAAATGATCCGGAAAAGGATAAACACCTTTTTCGTATTGGCTCCTTTGACTTCAATTTTGATGTCATAAATGCCATTACTCGACAGCATGAAGACCATTTTCCACATATTCTTTCAACTTTCGAGCGCTTTCGAACCCAGCATAACATAAAATCTGTTCGGGCACTCACGCATCCTGGCCATGAATGCTGGACGGTTTTCCCCAAAGTAGTGTACGATAACGCCGATGAGCGCGAAGATCATCTTGGGATCTTAATGAAAGGAGTAGAGCGTGAGTATATTGAACCCACCTGGCACGCCATTCATAATAATGAATATAAATTCCTTTGTGTGCGCAGACGAAACCTTATGGCCGGTTTTGATGAACTTACTACACAGGTAGCTACCACCGATTTTAGCAGCGATTTTGAGATGGCGCAAAAATGGTCATCATTCGCAAAACCCGGGGGGTCTTTTTTAATGATTGGGTGTCACGAAAATGTAATATCCATCACTTCATTTTTATTGGGAAAATTCAGAGCTGCTACATACATCAATTTTGATCAGTCCGAAGACTTGCCATACCATTGGTTGCAACAGGCGAAAAACTCCAGCTGGATGAAAGGCCTGCATGAAACGATCTACTTATTTGGGCATCAAACCCATGAAATTGAGCGTTCTTTACAGGGATTTTGGGATGATTCTGCCGAGATCGTTAAGCTCAATTCCCTTGAAATGATCGGTGTAGAGGCTGAAGAAAAAACATACGGTTTTGACCTCGCCGCTGCTTTTCCTGCCATTTTACTTAGCTTGGATTTTTAATGATCCTGAAATTCTAAATGCTCAATATTAAATGTTAAATTGAGGCAAACATATTTAACATTTAATACTTAAAATTTCACATTCCGCCATGCGGATCATTACAGGAAAATTAAAAGGCCGAAGTTTTAGCATTCCCAAAGGACTGGATGTTCGTCCTACCACCGACCGTACCAAAGAAAGTATATTTAACCTGATCGAAGCCCGGGTATTTATGGAAGGGACCATTATTCTGGATCTCTTTGCTGGGTCAGGCAGCCTGGGATACGAAGCTATTTCAAGAGGGGCCAAACACGTTACAGCGGTTGAAATAGATCCCCAAAATGCAAAACAGATTGAGAAGACAGCCAAAGAATTTGAAATCGATAATCAACTACGAGTGGTTTGTGCTGATGTGATGAGATACCTGGATGGGATGGCTACTCCAAATCATTTTATATTTTGTGATCCCCCTTACGATTTTCCCTTCATGGAAGATATTGTGGATAAGGTGATCACAGAAAACTGGTTGACGGAAGAGGGCTGGTTGTTTTTGGAACACGATAAATACAAAGATTTTTCAGATCACCCCAATTGTACCTTCTCAAAAGCCTATGGCCGCACAATAGTAAGTATTTTTCAAAAACACCCGGAAGAGTCGGAGTTAACTTGATCGCAATTTGATATATCCAAAATCAAATTGTTTTTCTAAGAATCAATTACTGAATTCTTGGATTTATTTAGATTCCAAACACTCACTTTTATGCGGCGAACGCTTTTTTGCAAATAAATGAACAACTAAATTCAACCTATGAAAACCATAGCTTTATACCCGGGCTCTTTTGACCCTATCACCAACGGCCACCTTGATATTTTAGAGCGAGCTACTCGTCTATTCAATAAAGTGATCGTAACGGTAGCTGTTAATAAAAAAAAGGAAGCTGTTTTTACCGGAGAAGAACGGGTTGAATTGATACGGGAATGTATCAGCGGAGAAAAGTGGGCGGAGAAGGTAGAAGTTAATCAGTTTACAGGATTATTGGTCGACCATGCTCAAAAAATGAAAGCCGATACGTTGGTACGGGGCGTGCGACAGATCTCCGATTTTGAATATGAATTCCGGATGGCTCTTACCAATAAAAGGCTGGCTCCGGAAGTGGATACCATTTTCCTGATGCCCGATGAGGAATTTACCTTTATCTCGGCCTCCATCGTAAAAGAAGTTGCATACTGGGGCGGAGACCTTAGCTCTTTTGTACCTCAAAACGTTGGGGACGCATTGAGAAATAAATTCAAAGAAATGGATCGATCTTAAAAAAGGCTCGATTCCATGCATCTCAGCACGAAATGTATCCAAAAATTATTCAGTTACCTTTCTTAGATGAAGGTTTTTTATTTTCCATTGAAGAAATACACTCACTCTCATACCATAGTTTAAAATTTTATGATCTCTAAACGCGCCCAAAATGTACAACCATCAGCCACGCTAAAAGTAAGCGGAAGAGCCAAAGAACTTAAAAGACAAGGGAAATCCATCGTTTCGTTAAGTGCAGGTGAACCCGATTTTAAGACGCCAAAGCATATTTGTGATGCTGCGATCAAAGCAATTGAAGATGGTTTTCACGGCTATACAATGAATCCCGGCACTCCCGAACTGCGCGAATCCATAAGTGCCAAGCTCAAGCGCGACAATAACCTGGATTTTGATCCGTCTCAGATCATCTGCTCAAACGGGGCCAAGCAATCCGTTGGGTTTTCCATATTAGCCTTAATTGATCCCGGTGACGAAGTGATTATTCCGGCGCCTTACTGGGTTTCATATCCTGAGATGGTGCGACTCGCAGAAGGGGAATCAGTTACGATTCGTACTTCTTTTGAAAATAATTTCAAGCTCACACCTGCTCAACTGGAAGACGCTATCACTCCCAAAACGAAAGCGCTGATCCTGTGTTCCCCTTCAAATCCAACGGGCGCACAATATTCAGCTGAGGAATTGAAAGGTTTGGCTGAAGTGCTGAGAAAGCATCCTGAGATATATGTGATCTCCGATGAGATCTACGAGTATATTGTTTTTGAAGGCGATCATGTAGGTATTCTGAACGTCGCTCCTGATCTGAAAGACCGTGTAGTGTTGATCAACGGATTTTCTAAGGGCTTTGCCATGACTGGTTGGCGACTGGGCTATTTAGCTGCTTCAAGTGATATTGTTGGAGCCGTTTCCAAGATACAAAGTCAGGAGACTTCCGCTCCCTCGTCTATTTCCCAAAAGGCCGGTGAAGCTGCCTACAAAGGAAACCTGGACGAAGTTGAGGCCATGCGAGCGGAATTCAAGAAACGCCGCAGTTATCTGGTTGATACCCTGAATTCTATTGAGGGAGTTAGCTGTTTTATGCCGGGTGGAGCGTTTTACGTGTTTCCGGATATCTCACATTACATCGGCAGTAAAAAGCCGGACGGCTCAACCATCGAATCCTCCACGGACTTGTGTTTATACCTGCTGGATGAATTTGGCTTAGCACTTGTTCCTGGAGATGCTTTTGGTGAACCGAATGGTGTTCGCCTTAGCTATGCAGCTTCAATGAATGATCTTGAAGAAGCGATGAAGCGGTTTAAGGAAGGACTGGGGAGTGTTGGGGTAAATTTATAGTCTTTTATCCGTATCCCCATTCTTTTGTACCAACAAAAGAATCAACCACGAGCAGTCGGGGCGACTACGAAAAAAGAGCTAAAGTTGATTACAATTAGCTAAAATAAATCCATACTCCTTGACGGTAATGAGCATTTTCAAAGTTAGTCAGCGGAATGATTTATTTTTTAAATCTGAGTTCGATTATAATCTTTAAGAAGGAGTCATCCTTGTAGATGTTAGATAATTCGATGACAAATGAAGGTAATTGTATACTTATTGCACTAATAAATATAAACTCAAAATGGGAAAAGCCCGCTAAGGATTGGTTTCTTGTATAGCCCCAAAGTTGTCATCCAGAGCGCCCGGCGGGGTATATTCGGTATGGTATGGTGAACGCGATGGATCTCAAAGGTTGAATGACTTTCCCAATAAGACGTTGAGATCCCTCGTGTTCAATTGTTTATTCCTTTGATTCTTATGGGGCACTCTTTTAGACTTCCTGTGAAATATTTTGTTGGTTAGCTACTAACAAAAAAAGCTACCGGACCATGACAGGCAATCTCTGAGGCACTTTGGGACAAACCCATATCTCGAATCAAAGCCCGTCATGGCAGGTAGTTATCTAAGCCCATATAGTATGGAAAGTATACCTTTTTAAAAGAGGCGGGAAGATAACTACTCGGCAGCTATTCAATCGCAACTAAAATAGGTAAATAGCTATGGAAATTACAATTAAATGGCGGTTTATCGTAGGTATTGACATTTCTAAACAAACCTTGGATATCTCTTTATTTGATCGCCAAACCGGCGATAAAAATATGTCGCAGGTGCCTAACACTCAGGAAGGGTTCCGAAATTTTGCC
>JAVLBT010000121.1:0-9155 GCA_031580945.1 Gracilimonas sp. | reverse complement strand
CTTCAGAAACCGTCACGTTCATAAACAGATCATCAGCATCCTCCCCTGAAGATATTAGCAAAGAATTGGCTACCAATCCGGCTTCTCGGGCATGGTGGTGAGGGACTATAACTCCGGTTGCTCCTTTTGGCAGATCCACCGATTCGTTAAACAGAATTTTATATGGACCACGACCTAACTTCCACCATCCATAATTATCTCCTGATCTTTGTTTTTCTGGGTTCAACTTTTCCAGGGTTGCTGGTTTAAATTCACTGCCCCCAAAATCCAATGACCCTGCACCAGTTATTCGGTGCACGTTTGCTACAGTAAGATCCACATGCGTTTCATGTTCCTGTGTATCCCGATGAATAATTCCTGAAATATGTTTCAGTATGTCCTCAGATGCTAAAAATCCCATAACTTCTCTCCTTTTACTACAATTTCGATTATGTATTAACATAGTAAGAACACATAACCATTAAAATCCGTGAATTAGTAATAACCAACATATGCTCAAGTTCTTCAAGAATTTATTCTTTGGTTCAACTTCCAATAAGGACCTCTTTTTAAAGCCCAATATCGAAAAAATTATCCAGAAAATACGTCGGATCGAGAAGGCTTCACATATCGAATCCGGACGAAGGATCCACGAATTTGATAACGGTTTCTTACCCTCCGGCTGGAACGTAATATTACCATATACTATCGGATAACCATTTTTCTGAGCAAAGAACGGGTCTATAGTTTTACCACTACTGAAGATCAGGCGCTTGAAAATGCACTTCACCAAATTCTTGATTTCTTAAAGAACAGCCGTTCCCTGAAACAGCTACCTAATACAAAAATAATAAAGGAATTTTATTTTGGTGACCCCAGAGAATAGCTTGTAAATTTATTTGGAACTTTAAGCGGTCACAACTCCGTTTTACGTCTAATTTCATTATATATAAATAACAAAAGTACATGAACATATTACGCAGTAGTTTTTTAGTCCTTTTTTATCTGTTTGCTTTGCTTCCATTTGTTCTTTCGGCTCAACCTTCTTCAGAAGTTTCTTTGGAACGTATTTGGGATGAGGGCGAAGCAATTGGGACGCTAAGAAGCGTTCTCATTCAAAAAGATGGAAATCTACTGGGAGAAGAATATTTCCGGAACGCATCCCCCGATTATCCCTACAATATCAAATCAGCTTCCAAAAGTATCATTTCCCTTTTGACTGGAATTGCAGTTGATAAGGGACAGGTTTCAGTCGATGAAACTCTCGGCGATTATTTCCCGGATTATTTTAAAGCTAATCCAAATACCATAAAGGAAAGCATTACCATTCAAAATTTACTTTCCATGCAGTCTGGATTGGAAACAACAAGCTTTTATAACTATGGGGCCTGGGTGATCAGTGATGACTGGGTAGAATTTCAGCTCGATCAGCCTTTGAAGGAGGAACCGGGTGGGAGAATGGTATACAGCACCGGGACATCTCACTTATTATCCGTTATTATCACCAAAGCGACTGGTATGAGTACTAAAGATTTCGCCGAAAAGCATCTATTTAGACCGCTGAATATACGTATTGGTGGCTGGGACCGAGATCCGAAGGGATATTATATGGGAGGTAATAACCTTGCGATGAAACCTGCAGATCTCCTTAAAATTGGGCAAATGATGTTAAATGGCGGTGTATATGATGGGATGCAGATCGTCTCAAAAGAATGGGTCAAAGACTCATTTAAAAGCTATACCCGCAGTAACTTCAATCCATACAACTATGGATATATGTGGTGGAACAGGAATGTTGCTGGATATAAGACTTTTTTTGCCTGGGGATTTGGAGGTCAGTATATCTTCATACTTCCTGAATTAAGCAGCGTGGTTGTTGTCACAAATTCGCTTGAAAATGCTACACAGCGAAGGTCTTATAAAGAACCGATTTTTAGCTTATTGTCTGACCGTATTATTCCATTGCTTTCTGAACAATCCCTAAAATAACAGTCTCTTTTTATTTTGTAACAAAATGTTATCAAGCCTCTCTTGTTTATTGGATTTATTCCCCAAAATGGGCTCACTTAAATTTCAGCTTTGGGTACAAGATAAAGTGTAGTTGGTAAATGAAATTTGATAAACGAAATGCTTAAAAATTATTTACGGATAGCATTCAGGAATCTCTTTAAAAATAAAGTGTATTCTTTTATAAATATTATTGGGTTAGCTATCGGTTTGGCCATAAGTTTATTCATAATCATTTACGTATTCCATGAAACAGCCTACGATACCTTCCATTCCCAATCAAAGCATATTTACAGAATTGCTCAAACCACCTCTTCAACTGACCGGGAAGAAGAACAAGCTACCACCCCATTTATGCTCGGTCCTGTTGTGCAGCAGGAATTCCCAAATAGGGTTGAGCACGCAGTACGGTTCTATGACCTTCAGGAGGAAAACCACACCTTTCTAAACCGAGAAGACAATATCTCTTTCAGAGAGTATAACTTTTACTTCGTTGACTCAACGTTTTTCAATGTTTTTTCTGCTGAACTTATACAAGGAAACCCGGAACAGGTACTAAAAAACCCTCTGTCATTAGTAATCACTGAGAATTTAGCTGAAAAATATTTTGGAAATGAAAATCCCATCGGGCAAAACCTAAGTTACCGCGGTATCAACGACATGGTTGTAACGGGTGTGATGAAGAATTGGCCCAGGCAATCTCATATGAAGATCGATCTCATTGCCTCTTTTAGCAGCCTTAACAGTATTTATGCCAGTAGCCCTGATTACGACCAAAGCTGGTTATGGAATCCGGTTTGGACGTATGTGCTGCTTAAAAAAGATACAGATACTCATATTTTCGAAGAACAATTATCGCCTCTTATTGATACCTATTATTACGCCTACTCTGGCTGGCCTGCGGATGAAAAACTGACCTTAGAAGTACAACCCGTCACCGAGATTTACCTTCATTCTAATCGAGATCAGGAGATGAATCCCAACAGTTCAGCGACCTACATTCATATACTTTTGATGGTTGCTGCATTTATACTGCTCATTGCCTGCATTAATTTCATGAACTTGTCAACAGCCCGGTCTATGGAGCGCAGTCGTGAAGTTGGAATGCGAAAAGTGATGGGAGGGCATAAAAAACAGCTATTTTTTCAATTCATCGGTGAATCTATACTCATCAGCACCATTGCAATTATTGTTGGTTTGGTCTTTGTGAAGGCCGCACTTCCATTTTTCAATGATCTGATCGGGAAAGAGTTGAGTTTCGGGTTTTTTAAAAATGTATATATACTACCGGGCCTTTTACTACTTACCATTTTTGTTGGTTTTATTTCAGGTTCTTATCCAGCACTTTTTCTGGCTTCATTCAAGCCTTCTGACGTTCTGAAAGGTACTTCACAAAAAAGCAGCAGCAGAATTCTTTTTCGCAAGATCTTAGTGACTTTTCAGTTTGCACTATCCGTGGTACTTATCATCGGCACCCTGATCATTTATTTTCAGTTGCAATATATTCAGGATAAGGATCTTGGTTTTGATGAAAAGAATGTTGTTTTACTTCCCACCAAGCAAAATTTGATTGCATGGGAATTTGAATCTTTTAAAGAACGCGCCCTGACTCATGCTCAAATAGAATCCGTAACCGGATTAGGAAAAATTCCCGGCACTGAAACTCAAGAGTATTATCGATACGTGCCGGCATCAGTTAATCAGGATCAGGATATAACTAATCTTGCCCTGCACGTAACCTATGATTTTGAGAATACATTTGATATAAACATGCTTGCAGGGCGGGCTTTTTCCCGGGACTTCCCCTCTGATCCCGAAAATGCAGTAATTATAAACGAAACCATGCTTAGTCAGTTAGACGCTGAAAGCCCATCGGAAGCTATCGGAGAAACGATATATTTTTATCCTCTTGAGCAGGACCGGCAGTCGTTTTCCATCATAGGGGTGACAGAGGATTTCAATTATTCCTCCCTCAAAAAGAAAATTGACCCCGTAGTTATTCGTTTATCAGCAGGTACCAATCCCATTCTTCGTACCATAGAACATACTGCTGTTGAAATTGCTCCCGGAGATCCCACTTCAGCCCTTTCACACCTGGAGACGACTTGGAATGAAATTAATCACGTCGACCCCTTTCAATATCGTTTTCTTGAAGAACGTCTTGCTAAGATCTACCAGAATGAAACAACCATGAGTTCAATTGCAACTGCCTTTTCTATACTTTGTATTGGAATTGCATGTTTGGGTTTATTAGGCTTGGCTTCCTATTCCGCTCAACTTCGACAGAAAGAGATCGGTATTCGAAAAAGCCTGGGGGCTTCAGTAGCTAATATAATTGCTTTACTTTCCAAGGATTTTTTAAAGCTTGTAGCATTAGGAAACTTAGTTGCGTGGCCTGTTATCTACTACTTTGGCACGAGCTGGCTTCAAAATTTTCCATATCGGTTTGAACTCATGGCTTACCTCCCATTTATATTCCTGGGAACCGCAGCTTTTATTATTACCATTGCTCTTTTAACAGTAAGCTATCACTCCGTTAAAGCAGCCTTATTGAATCCGGTTGAAGCTATTCGTAATGAGTAATTATAAGTTGGAAATTGCGTTAACTCTTCTTTAAAAATTCACCATGATTGTGTACCATACCGGAACCATTTAACCTCAGCATTCATTGGTATAGTATGAACAAGATTAGGTATATATCGCTGATTCTTTTTGGAATGATGATTTCTTTTCATTTAGCTCATGCTGAGTCATTCCAAGCAGATACTACCGGTGAAACTTCCGTCACGGTAATTACCATTCAGGGTGCTATTGGTCCTACCACAACAAACTACATTACCCGGGGACTTGAAACCGCACGTGAGCAAAATGCAGAAGCACTCATCATAAAATTAGATACTCCCGGTGGGCTTTTGAATTCTACAGAAAATATCGTGAAAGAAATGCTTGCTTCCGACCTGCCCATTGTTGTTTACGTATCTCCATCGGGCGGGAATGCTGGCAGTGCAGGAACATTTATTACGCTGGCAGCTCATATAGCTGCAATGGCTCCTACCACTACCATTGGTGCAGCTTCTCCGGTTTCCATGGGGGGTGGTCAGCAAGATTCTGTAATGAAGAAGAAAATCTTTAATTACTCTGAAAACTTTATTGAGAACATTGCTAAGGAACGGGGACGAAATGCAGAATGGGCCGTTTCAGCTGTTCGGGATGGTATTGCTGCTACTGAAACTGAAGCCCTTGAACTCAATGTGATCGACCTTATTGCTACTGACCTTAATGAATTACTTTTCAAAATTGATGGTATGGAAGTGGAAGGTGATACATTACAAACCGCACAAGCAACCATCGAACAGCTTGAAGAAAGTTTTGCGGAGAAGTTTTTCAGTTTTATTATGAGGCCTGAGATCATGTTGATCCTGACAATGGTTGCTATTTACGGTATTGTGGGTGAAGTTACCAATCCGGGCGCAATTGTACCCGGTGTTGCCGGCGTAATCGCACTTATTCTATTGCTTTATGGATCAGCGGCAATGCCAATTAATGTGGCAGGATTTGTACTTATAGGCCTGGCTATTGTACTTTTTGTGATAGAAGCATTTACCCCAACATTTGGAATATTATTGACAGGAGGAGCCGTTTCATTCTTTCTTGGTGCACTCATGTTATTTCAGGAATTCCCAAAAGAAATGCAATTAGAATGGTATTGGCTGGTTCCAGCCACAATATTAATGGTAATCTTTTTCGGATGGATCGCCACTTCCGGTATTAAGGCCCAGTTCACCGGTCATAGAACTGGTCTGGAATCTCTGATTGGAAAGAGAGTAAAAGTCATTGATGATGTTGACCAAAATTCAGGCCGGGTACTTATCTCCGGCGAATACTGGAATGCAGTCACCGAAGGTGAAGAAATTAAATCAAACGAATGGTGCGAGATCGTCCGATTTGAAGGATTGACCGTAACCGTAAAACCGTACACTCAAAAAAAGGAGATTGACCATGGAGTCAACTGAGATCTTTTCAGGATATATAACCTGGCTGATAACACTGGTGGTATTTATTGTGTTGTTAGCTCCACAAATCTTTAAAATTTTAAGGGAATATGAACGAGCTGTTGTTTTCCGGCTTGGTAAATTCCAAAGCGTGAAGGGACCCGGGTTGATCATTTTGATCCCTTTCATTGATAAAATAGAACGAGTTGATCTGCGCGTACTCACTATAAACGTGGACCGGCAGGAAGTGATCACCAAAGATAACGTTACAGTAAATGTAGACGCTATCACATTCTTCCGGGTGGTAGATGCTGAAGCTGCGGTTATTCAGGTTGAACGCTATATTCATGCTACTTCCATGCTGGCTCAAACCACACTTCGTAGTATCATTGGTCAGGTTGAGCTTGATGAATTGTTAGCCAATCGTGAGAAGATCAATAAACAAATTCAACAGAACATTGACACCCAAACTGATCCCTGGGGAATAAAAGTAGTTTCAGTGGAAGTTCGGGATGTTGTGCTTCCTGAAAATATGAAACGAGCAATGGCACGTCAGGCTGAGACTGAGCGTGACCGTCGTGCGAAAGTCATTAATGCCGAAGGTGAATTCCAGGCTGCCGAAAGACTTGTGGATGCTGCCAAGATGATCGAAACAGCTCCAGCCGCACTACAGCTTCGATTCCTTCAAACCATGAATGAGATCAGTGAGGAAAACGCCACGTTTGCTTTCTTACCACTGCCCATGGATTTCCTCGAAGCTTTTTCAAAAAAGGATCCTTCTGATCTGATACGAAAGAAGGATAATAGTGATGACACCAAAGACAAAGAAGACGAATAATCCTTTGGGAAGCTAGCTTAAAATAGGTTCTTAAAAATCTTTCATGGCTCCGATCCTCTGCCTCGGAGCCATTTTTTTATTATTACCCTAAAACAACCCTTCCAGCGTTACATCGAGATCAAAAGTAATACAGAATTCCTGGAAGGGTTCAAGATTTTGCCAATGAACTCTTCAGTTTTCTCCCATCCCACTCTCAGTTTTCTTAATTTCGGGAAACTTCAAACCTGAACAGAAGATAGACTAATAACATGGGGCTCATACGATCAATAACATTCACCTTATTTTTATTCATTCTTGGTTCTGGAATAGCATTTGGGTTTCAAAATTCTGGTACCCCAAAACCTAACAATCAGAATCTTCTTGCGAATCCACAGCGTACCGTTCATACGTTTCTTCATTGGCAACAATCTGGTCACAAAAATATGGACCGCGTGATTGCCACCATGAAGTTGTCAAACGGTGATGCCGATCAGAAAAAAGAACTTGCATCCCGGTTGCTCAAAATATTAGATGCCCGTGGTTTGTTAGTTGAGTATGACAAGATCCCAAATGATCCCAATTACTCCGACACTTTATCAGGTCAGCAGCAATATATTCTATTCCAGAGCTTACCGGAAGTATATTTAACAAAAACAGCGCAAGGGGAATGGGTCTTTTCCGAGGCAACTGTTCAAAGCATTCCGGACCTTTATGCAAACACCTTCTCAAGCTGGTTTACCTTTTTTGTAGATAATTTACCCGAATGGGCTTACAATGAATGGCTGGGAATAAAAATATGGCAATATTTAGCGGTATTCGTGTGGTTGCTGACAGGACTTATCCTAATGAAGATCTTTGCCTTTTTTCTTGATAATTATGTCCGAAGAATAGCTGAAAAAACAAAAATTTCCTGGGATGATGATCTTATTGATGGTATAGAAAGGCCTGGAGAATTTATTTTTCTATTCACTTTTTATTTTTTGAGTTACTCCAATTTACAATTCTCGGTTACAATCAGTCACTTTTTGGCTGTTACTCTTGAGATCGCTTTATCCTTCACAATAGTTTGGCTTTTTTATAACCTTTCAGAGGTGTTCTCAAAGTATTTAGGAGTGCTTACTTCAAAAACCGAAACTGAACTTGATGACCAACTCATCCCGCTCATCCGGAAAACCCTGCGCTTTTTTGTTATAGTGATGGGAGTCATTGCCATTCTTCAAAATAATGGATACAACGTAGCATCCCTTATCGCAGGCCTCGGTATCGGGGGGTTAGCTGTTGCTTTGGCCGCCCGGGAAACACTTTCGAATTTCTTTGGGTCTCTTACCATTTTTCTGGATCGTCCTTTTAAAATTGGTGACTGGGTTAAATCAGAAAGTGTAGAGGGAACCGTGGAGGAAGTCGGTTTTCGTTCAACCAGGATACGCACGTTCTATAACTCTCTGGTCAGTGTTCCAAATTCCAACCTCGCAAATACCGATATTGACAATCTTGGCCTTAGAAAATACCGTAGGCTAAAAACAGTGTTGAACCTTACCTATTCAACAACACCTGAACAAATGGAAGCCTTTGTGGAAGGTATAAAGGCAATCGTGAAGGCAAATAAACATATGCGGCAGGATTATTATGAAGTGCATTTTAATTCTTTTGGTGCCCACTCGCTGGATGTGTTAGTATATGTATTTTTTGACGTTCCCGACTGGAGCACCGAACTGCAGCAGCGCCATAATTTTCTTTTGGAGATCCTGCGTCTCGCAAAAGAAGTGGGTGTAGAATTCGCCTTCCCAACACAGACACTCCACATGGATAGCTTTCACCAAGAAGAGCCACGAAAAGTCGGTGAAGAGCGAACAGAAGAAGAGTTAGCTTCGGCTGTATATGAATTCGGTCCGGATGGAAAGAAAGGCAAACCGGATGGAATCCGAATATTTAGAGCCGGGGAAGAAGTTGATTTTGGTGCGAAAAAATAGAGTAAACTCGATTTAAAATTCTCTCTTTGTTGTCATCCTTGTCGATGTTAGATAGTTCAATGACAACAATATGGTAAAAGAATATTTTGTCCGTTTATCAGTTTCTTGCCTTAACTTACTCTTTGTTCATTTTGTCTTGATACAAAACGAACCAAAAAATCAAGGCTGTTGAAAAAAGAGCTAAAGCTGGCTCCATTACGCTAAAAGAAATCAATGCTCCTTCACTTTCAAAAAATACTTCTTACCTATTCAGCGCCCCGAGAAATCGGGGTTAACGCTTCATTCCACCATCTTCTTAACGCTTTTTTTCCTAAGGCCAGATTTTAAACTCAGAATTCTGCCAAAACAAAAAAGCCGACCCCAAAGAGTCGGCTTTCAATGTTCAAATCT
>JAVLBT010000120.1:0-9309 GCA_031580945.1 Gracilimonas sp. | reverse complement strand
GGGTTATCCTCAGGCAGTAAATTGGCGATATCGGTATCCACTTTAAGCTGAAGTGCATAATATCCTCCTACAACAGCTATAAGAAGGCTTATAACCAAAACCCAGAAAGGATGCGAATAATTGAAATGTAAGATGGACTTAAAAAGCTTAAGAACGTTCTTCATTAATAAAGGAAAACTTATGACTTTTGATTATATCTATGAAAGTAATGTTATAGAACAGACGTTCCTTACCAATTGCATCATACCGGTAAAATACCTATGTATTACTTTGTTTACTACTTAGTGAATAAAAAATTGTGTTAAACACCAACTTTAAGTCTTGGGAATTAAAGCGTCCAAAAATACGCTATTTTACTATCAAAAAGAATAACAAATACAGCTCCACAGGGTTATTTCACTTATGTAAGATCTGGAACAACAAATTCAGATCTGTAAGGTTATGAGATGAGCGATCATCTACATAACCAAATATTTCTTTATCGTAAGCCATGAGCTTCTTACAGCTATTATTTTCTCAAATAAACCTCAGGTACTCCATTTTAATGCCTATTTCCTTTTTGCGGCTACTGATCCTTACGCTCATTTTACCAACCACCCTGATGGCTCAGGCTATAACCTTTCCATCCGGATCATTTCGGGATGCTGAACAAAAAGACTTCCGCGATGTAAATCTTTCTTCTAAATATTTCAATGAGATATGGACGTACCATGCTGACCTAAGTGATGGTATGCAAGTGATCATAAACTTTTCTATTAATGATTTTGGTTCCTCATTCAAGGGACGCGTAACCGGTACGAGGCTAATGGTGAATATGCCCGATGGAAAGGATTATATCGTAAATAAAGAGTACAGCCCCGATACATTTGTAAATGAACCCGACAGTAATTATATAGATTTGCATCCTGAACGTACATTTTGGGCAAAAGGCCGATTTGAAAATGAACACCGCGTTCGCTACCGAACCAACAAAGATGGTGTTTTGTACGATGTCGATCTCACTTATTATGATATTGCAAGAGGAAAAGTATTAGGTGATGGAGTATATAAATTTGACTCCAATGAAGTGGGATTATACCTGCTAATCCCCCATGCAAAAGTAAAAGGTTTTGTGGCGGTTAAAGGGGACACCACTTTTGTGGAAGGAACCGGCTATATGGATCACATTTATCAGAATAACCTGAGTAATGAAATTATTGAACGTAGTTTTCGCGTAAAATCAGGCGACATGAATGACGGGTTCTATTTTCATTTTCTAAAACTAAAAAAATCCAATTTACAAACCCCGATCGGATATGGCGTACGTTTTCAAAAAGGACAGGCAACAATGCTCACACCGGCCCTGATAGAACAGATATCCAATGCCGATAAACCAAGTCATTTAGATACACAGATCAGGGTTAAACCCTATCAAATGGAGGCCTTGGATATTAGGGTAAGTGAACATTTAAATACGTTTTCCCTCCTAAATGAACTGGGTGGTGTAAAACGATTTTTGGCAAAACAGGTAGTAGGCGGAGAGTTAATCGAAATGAATGGACGGGTTACTATTAACGGGAAGAAACCGGGATATTTCTACTATCTTGCACCCAAATAGCAAGTTTACTACGTCTTTTTGATCTTGTTGAAAGTTCGTATACCTAAACTTCGGCAGCCAGCATTTTCTCTGCATGAGCCAGCATTTCAGGTGTGTCAACATCTTGCCAAAAAGCTTTTCCAATATCGAGGGTATTCATGGTTCCCCGGTTAGCCAAAGCCTGAATACCATCTGAAAGTGAAGCATCACCTTTATTCTGATATACTTTTTTGATCTCATCCATCAGTGCTGACGTACAAATAAAAACCCCGGTATCAATGCAGTTAAATTCAGAGATTTGCTTTCCAATTGACTCAATTGCACCGTTCTTTGTTAGTACTTTGGTGGCATCGTCCATATCAAAAATGGAATCTACTTTATGATCTACTAACAGGGTTGCACCACATTTAGGCGGTTGGTGAACTTTAGCCAGTTTCATCATTTCATCGGAAAGAATATGATCCGCCATTGTCAAGATAAAGTCACCTTCAATATGAGATTCTGCTGCTAAAACTGAAACTCCATTACTCAGATCATATTGTTTGTTTTGCACGAATACTATCGGAGTATTTCCCTCGTAAGAGTCCCGAATATCACTTTTGATCTCCTCAAAACCATATCCAAGTACAATCACCACTTTTGAACATCCCGCAATATTAAGGCTATGAATAGTACGGTAGATCAGTGGTGTTCCGTTTACATTTGTTAGGGGTTTTAGGCGTGTTTCTTCGTCTGCACCGACCAACCGGGAGCCAAAGCCTGCTGCTAATATGATTCCCGTTCTGTTTACCTTCGAATCTGACATATGCTGGAGGCGCTTACTTATAGGAATCGTAGTTTTCAGAAAGATGTGTTACAGGCTCTTCGCCCCCCATTACACGCAATGTGTTTTTGAGTCGAAAATGCTGTATAAAAATGTCATGTTCCTGTACGTGTCCAACTTCTACCTGAGGGCTTTTGAAGTAGAAACTTAACCATTCCTGAATTCCGGATTTGCCTTTTCGTTTGGCGAGATCGAGAAATAATGCCAGATCAAGCACAATGGGTGCAGCAAGAATAGAATCGCGACACAAAAAATCAACTTTGATCTGCATAGGGTAACTCATCCATCCAAAGATATCTATGTTATCCCATCCCTCTTTTTCGTCACCACGAGGCGGATAGTAATTGATTCGTACTTTATGATACAGGTCTTTGTAAAGATCTTGGTAAGTATCAGGTTGAAGAATGGTGTCTAATACTCCGGATTTTGTGACTTCTTTGGATTTAAAACTTTCAGGATCATCGAGTACTTCTCCGTCTCTGTTTCCTAAAATATTTGTTGAGAACCAACCTCTAATGCCAAGCATTCTGGTTTTAAACCCTGGGGCAAGGATCGTTTTCATCAACGTTTGGCCCGTTTTGAAATCTTTTCCTGCAATTGGAACCCCTTTTTCTTCGGCAAGTTTTGTTAAAGCGGGATTATCCGCAGATAAGTTAGGAGCACCGTTAGCATAAGGTACGCCTTCCATAATAGCGGCATAGGCATAAAGCTGAGAAGGAGAAATGGCTTCATCGTTTTCTTCCATTCCTTTTTCAAAAGCCTCGATATTCATATGGCAGTCGGCAGGAGACTGATAAACTTCTGTAGAACCACACCAAACCATCACAGCCCGCGAGGCTCCGGTTTCCTTCATTTTATTTCGAATATCCTCGCGGAGTTGTTCCGCCAGGTCCTTTTTCGTCTTGAATTCCTTAACGTTCGGGCCATCCAGTTTTTTCACATATTTTTGTTCAAAAGCGGCAGACATGGGTTCAATTTGCTTCAAAAAATCGGCAATGGGATCAATATCCTGAGGTTTTAGTACCTGAGCGTGTACACAAGCGTCATAAACATTATCGGGTTTTACATCCCAGCCACCAAAAGTAATATCTTCAAGATCAGCCAGCGGCAGAAAGTCTTTGATCAATGGATTTCTGTTTTCCGACCTTGCGCCCAATCGTATAGTTTGCATTTGAGTAAGAGAACCAATTGGCTTGGAAAGTCCTTTTCGAATAGATTCGACCCCAGCTATAAATGTAGTAGCAACAGCTCCCATCCCCGGTGTTAAAACTAATAGTTTACCGTCGGAAGCATCATTTTTTGTAGTTTGTGACATTCTGAACTTTTTTATGAAGTAATTAGCGTTGCCAAAGATAAAGAACTTGCGTTTGTTATGTTAGCATTTAATTTGCAATTATTTAATGTTATGATAATCTGTAGCTTTTGCAGTTTCAATTCTGGGTGGCTTCACCCTATATTTGCAAAGTTTAAATGATACGATCTGTAAAGCCCCTAACCGATGAAATCACATTTTCATGAGTAATAATTCGTTCGCCCG
Source organism: Gracilimonas sp. (assembly GCA_031580945.1). Taxonomy (GTDB): domain Bacteria; phylum Bacteroidota; class Rhodothermia; order Balneolales; family Balneolaceae; genus Gracilimonas. The sequence continues at coordinate 5,373 of JAVLBT010000120.1, read as the reverse complement.
TAGAGTGGCTTCTTCGGTTCTTTACAGTGGAGTGGGTTCAGTGACCGCACGACTCCTCAACGCCGTAGCTCTATTCTATACTCTTAAAGTTATTTCCGAAGAACAATTCGGAATTGCCGCCCTAGCTCTTGCTTTTTTTAGCACTACCAAAGCTATTACAGAGTTAGGTTTGGGAACGGCCATCGTTCAGGAAAAACGAATTGGACGTTCTCAAATTGATTCCCTTTTCTGGACCAGTTTTCTTCTCTCTGTGGTTGTATATGGTTTGATTTATTTAGCAGCTCCTTTTGTTGGGGAATTTTATGAAATACCTGTTTTATCCTCAATGATTAGAGTATATATGCTGGGAATCATTGCTTTTAGTTTTTATATGATTTCCAGCAAGCTGATGATGCGAGACCTGGAGTTCAAAAAGCTTGCAATCAGTGATAATGTTGCACTTGCCTCCTCTGCCGGTTTAATGATTTATCTTGCCTACACAGGTTGGGGAGCCTGGGCTATTATTTTGGCAGAGTTGGCAAATAAAGTCGGTCAAATGGCCTTTTGTATGTTCTTTAAGCCATATTTTCCCCGATTTAAGTTCAGCTACCAAAAGGTTAAACATCTTATTGAATTTGGGCTTTTTACTACCGGCTCCAACTTCTTTCAGAAATTTTACATGAACGCTGATTACCTAATCATCGGTAAGTTTTTTTCGATGGAACTGGTGGGTATTTATTCTTTCGCTTACCGCCTGGTATTTGATACAGTGAAGGAATTATCAAACGTAATTAACCGTGTAGCCTACCCTGCTTTTGCCAAATTACAATACGAAACCCCCCGACTCAGAAATTACTTCTTTACGATGTCACGGGCGAGTATGCTTTTGGTTGGGACGGTTATGGTAATCATCGGAACCTACATAGACTGGTTTCTTCCACTCGTAGGATATGAGAAATGGATGGATGCGGTTCCCTACATGAGAATTTTTGTGGCTGTGGGTATCATTCAGTGCTTGGTAACCTTGATGCCAAAACTGATCAATGCGAAAGGAGAAGCTAAGTTTGTATTCTATTTCACATCGGCAAATGCATTACTGCTTCCCGCCGGCTTTATCATTGCATCCCAAATCAGCCTGATGGCTGTCGCTTTGGTATGGCTGACGGTTTACCCCCTCGTATCGCTGGTAATTCTGTATTTCGGAGCTAAACTTACAGAAACCAATCTATGGAAATTTGGCTTGAAGAGTATAGCTGCTTTCGCCACGCTCATCCCACTTGCTTTCTTTGCATACGGTGTTCGATATGGGATTTCCTACTTCTATGGAGAAGCAACCATTACGGCCGTAGCCCTGGCTTCCACTTTTGTATTCAGCGTAACGGCAGCAGTTATCTGGTTCAGGGAAAAAGAAGCTATAAGTGCTATCCGGGGATAGCTCACTTGTTACACCGTAAAGTCATAATCTTTCAGGAAATCGTATTTTTGGCTGCGTTCAGCAACCTGGTCAATCATTTCCCGGGGCCACTCAATTTTTGAGCGGCTTTTTGATGGCGAATCAAACACTTTGGCAGCTGCCGCTTTTATGTAATCTTCATGCGGTTCAACCTCCAAAAATTCAATCAGTGTCTTCAAAGACTGCTCCGAATCTTCTATAAATTGCTCATGCGACAGCTCACACCACTCATCTTCATCTACCTCTGACTGCAACTTTGCATTGGCTTCCACTCGTCTAAAATAGCTGTCTATGGCTTCCTGCAGCGAGGGCTGAACCGACCATTTACTTTTATGCGTAGCAATGTTGTCAAGGGGATGACGCACGATATGAATGAGTTTGATCGGGAGCTGCATTTCTTTTCGGAGCTTTTTGATGATGTCCGGTTTGGCCTGCAGATGTCGCGAAGAACCGCCACCCTTTTTATCTCCAATCACTTTCAGATTTCGGTATCGCCCCTGCCAAAGTCCGTCAACAGCATAATCGTAGCCTGTCCACTCCCGGCCTTTCCCGGTAAACACTTTATCTTTGTGAAGGATCAGGCTGAAAATTTGTTCGCGGCTAAAACCGGCCCTGAGATAACGAAGGGCATCCAGCTCGTGCGAAATCACAACATCGGGATGTGCATCCAGCAGAGAGCCAACCAGCGTGTGCCCGCTCCGCGGATACCCGATAAACATACAGTAGCGTTCAATTTCACCATAGTCCCACTTAAAATGTGAATTCAGAATCTTGCTTTTCACATAATACAAGGGCACTCCAAGATCTGCCTTCAGGTCTCTGCGTTCAAAGCCAAGTGCGTCTGAAGCTGCGGTTATGCTATCACCAATTTTTTTGAATACCGACATAATGTGATAGTTATTTAAAATTTTATGTTAATCGTTTTGTTGTATCCTTCATCTCTGGAATTTGTGAATGTAGACCAATAAGAGCGTCCACCGTCTATAATTGTGTAAAATACTTTTTTGACAAAAGAGAGTTTTTTAGCCGCAGGTTTATATCCCATTCGGGATAAATATTCACCTGCATATTTTTCTACCAGAGCTACCTGCCAGTCGGTAAGTGAATGCCTCCACTCTTTATTCTTTCCTTCCTGAAGGGGCTTTAGCGTTTCCTTCTTCCATTCACTTTCTCCCTGGGCAAAACCCTTTTCTTCACGCTTATAATACTCCATCATGGCAGGTTGGTAATCTAACTCCAAAAATGTTGAAATTTCACGAAGTCTTTCCTCAGGTGAACTAATAAGGTCTTTATACTGAAGCATCATATACTGATCAGCTGATAGTTTATCCAGCATCTCAAAGTGAACTTCAACATATCGTTTCCATCGATCTGTAGTTACTATAACCGAAGGAGATCCAAAGTATGCTTTAATCTCAGAATTTGCTGCTGCTCTGGGATCTCGAAAAAGAGATATTATTTTTGTGTTAGGGAAAGTTTCGAGAATCTCGTCAATGTGTAAAATATGTAATGGGGTTTTTTCTCCAAGAATCTCCTTATTCCTTTGCTTACGATAGATGGTTAAATGTAGCAAATAAAGGTCTATCGGACTCCATAAATTCAGGTGATCTGCATGTAATAGTATTTCCTCCTTATTTAAGCCAAGATCATTGATTCGAGTTTTTCCTGTATACCAAAAATCGATCAATTTCCTGCAAAATAACTCTTCATCCGTGGCTTTCTTAAACCGCTCATCAACTACTTTTTTACCATGAAAATAATGAGTTTCGGTTGGTATAATCATTTCCCTATGGCTGCTTAGCATGCTTTGAAGCAGCGTAGACCCGGAACGACTTGTTCCGACGATAAAGAATATTCGTTCTTTGGTATCCTCTAAGTCTTGTAGGGTTATTTTAGTCAAGAAATGCCTCCTCTTTAGAAAAACTGAATTACTATTCTTTATTATTTACAAGTTCGTTAACGGCATCCCAGATTCTATCACAGTTCTTACCATCGGCACCCAGCATATATTTATCTAAAAAATCCTGCGTTTTTTGTTTGCAGCAATCCGGGGATTCAATAGCCTGATCTACCTGTTCCAAAAGGGTGTCAAAATCTCTTGCCATAAGTCCTCCGTGTTCTTCAGGCGGCAGCTTCCAGATATACTTTACAGAATCAACAGTTTTTTTAAACGTACCAAGAGCGGTATGCTTTCGCCATAGAAAGTCTTCATCTTCATCTTTGACCGGGTAAATATGAATGGTAGGCCTGCCCGTGGCATAATAAAGATTTGCGATACTGCTGTAGTTTGTGATCAGGGCATCTGAAACCATCATATCAAGTAAATTATCCGGGTGTTGATCTTTAAATTTCAGAATGGTATTAGGATGCCGCCTTACCAATTCCTCTAAAAACTGAATATAGTTCTTTTCAAAGCGGAAGGAATCATGTAAACGAAGGATCACGTTGGCATCGTGTGCCTCAATTCGGTTAAACAATTTTTCAAATAGATCGGCATCACGACCCCAGTGGGATAAAACTTCCCCGTAATGCCAGGTTGGTGCAATCAGGATGGTTTTTTTAGATACGACATCAAATGGATAAAACGGTTGTATTTTCTCTTTCGGAAGCGGATCTCGTAACAAGTCATGGGAGGCAGCTCCAAGCTGTCTACAATTGTCAGGATGGAACCCGCTTACTTCTGTTCTATGCTTTTGATCCCATGGGCCAAAACATTGCCACCGGAAATGATCATTTGGTTCTTTTGCAGAACCCCAGGCCGCCGTAATGGATTTATGCAGCCAGCCAAACTCTTTTTCGTCATTGGGCCCCTTCCAGCCAAAGCCATGCCATAGCATCAATCCATTGGGTGATGGCGCTCTGAGCGGCACTTTATTGTCCATAATAGTGACATCAGGCTCAAACCCACCGGGCTTAAAGAAATAGTTCTTTACTGATTTCTTTATCAGTTCTGCTTTTAACGGATAAATCTTTGCAATACCCTCCTGAGTAAACTGATCGGGTTCTGATAATAGTACTTTAGCTGTGACATTCGGCTTTTTGTCGAGATACAAGGCGAAGGCAAGAAGATCTGCCCCAAATGTTGATGCGTAAAATAATACCTTCATTAATTAGTGAACCGAATGTAGTGATTGGTGTGCTTTATTCCGGTGCCGAAAATACACCATTTCGCATACAAAGTATAATTTTCTATTGTAGATATGGCTCTCCATATTTTTGCTATATTTACAGCATTTATTCACTCATAATTATGTAGAAATGCCTCAAAGGCGAAAAATAGCTCTATTCTCCACATCGTTTTTGCCCTATTCTCAAACATTTATCTATGACGAGATCCGAAGGCACTCGGAAAAATATCAAATAGAGGTATTTTGCAAAGATCGGCAGAATGAAGATCGTTTTCCCTACCAATACGTTCATAAACCTCCAGAATATCTGGAATTTATTTACGAAAATATTGCCTATTGGCCTTCATTCAATAAAACCTTAAAAAATGGCGATTTTGATCTCATACACGCCCATTTTGGCACGGGGGCTGTCTATGCCCTTCCCTATGTCAAAAAACATGATATTCCATTCATAGTAACTTTTCATGGTAACGATGTAGCCGCACTGATAGGAACACAAAAATATCATTATAGCCGCTGGAGATACTATTTAAAGTCTAAAAAGATCTTAGCATATGCTGACCTTTTACTTGCTGCAAGTGAAGAACTAAAGGCGCTTCTTATAGAACTCGGGGCAGATGAAAAAAAAGTAAAAGTGTACCGGTTAGGAATTGATCTTAAGAAATTCAGCTATTCAAAACCCAAACCTCAAAAGGATAAAACCACGTTTATCATGGTTGGAAGGTTTGCAAAGAAAAAGGGCCATATTTATGCCTTAAAAGCGCTCAAAAAAGTGATTGATGGAGGCTTGAAAGCAGAACTTGTCTTAGTGGG
>JAVLBT010000011.1:0-39039 GCA_031580945.1 Gracilimonas sp. | reverse complement strand
ATGGATGAATTTTTGGGATAGTTATCAAAAAGCGGTGGGTGATCGGTGGACATATTTATTTGATGTTGAAGAAGAACAGGATTTCCATACTCATGTTGGGGCTGAAATATTGATTCGGGCTAACGGGGCATTTAAATCCGGTTATGTTTATGACAGATCCTGGAATCAAGAGCTCTTGATATCAAAGGCTATTGAAACAGCAATAGCACTCATTCTTGGTAAACAAACATTATTTGATTGGGTCACCGATTTATGAATGACCTGATTTGTGTTCATTCAGAATGGTCTTTTTATTTAGAAAGATTGAATGGTTCCACGTAGTCTATTAATTATATAAAATGGCTTTTCTGTTTAAAGAATGCCTCATTATTATCTGGAAAATCTAAGTAGAAAGGCGATCATCTACCTCATAAGTTTCTGAACAACAATTTCAATTCATTTTAAAAACTGATATATGAAAAAAATTAAACTGGTAGAACTAAAGGAACTAAAAGACCGGGATCCCCAACATTTTCTGGTAAACGATTTAGATCTGGTAGCTACTCGATATGACGACAATGTGTCGATTTTATATGGAAGGTGCTTGCACCGCGGTGCCCTTATGGGAGATGGACATGTGGAAGGGGAAAACCTGATCTGCGGGGTTCATGGCTGGGATTACAGGTACGATACCGGGGTCAGTGAATACAATAATGAAGAACGGCTTCATAAATTTTATTCAGAGATCAAAGATGGTTGGGTTTGGGTTGATGAGGATGAGATCGAAGATTTTGTAAATAAGAACCCTCAACCTTTTAAGCGGGATGAATACCTCGGGGAGTATGCGGATACGCATCCCGAGGACACAGAACCCTTCACCGGATATATCAAAGAATTAGCCCGGAACGGTTTGAAAAATGTAGGGCATCATGGTCCCTCGGCGGCCATGGGCGTTGATCGAAATACTTTGCCTAAATGGGAGGACATTCAGTTTCTGCCGGCTCAGCTTGCTAAGCGTCCATTGATGGATGATGAGGAAGTGGAAACTAAAACTATTATCGGGGCGAATGCAAAAAAACCACTGGAGTTAGAGATTCCGGTATTCGTATCTGATATGAGTTTTGGAGCCTTGTCAAAGGAAGCTAAAATTGCCCTTTCAAAAGGGGCAGAACTGGCTGGTACCGGTATTTGTAGTGGCGAGGGCGGCATGTTACCTGAAGAGCAAGGCAATAATTCACGCTATTTTTATGAGCTTGCTTCCGGGAAATTTGGTTTTTCATGGGATAAAGTAAAAAAGGCACAGGCATTTCATTTTAAAGGCGGGCAAGGTGCAAAAACAGGAACAGGTGGACACCTTCCGGGGCATAAGGTCAACAAAGAAATTGCAGAAGTTCGTGGTTTGGAGGAAGGACAAACAGCGATCTCACCAGCAGCTTTTCCAGATCTTAAGACCGTTGAGGACTTTAAAGAAGTTGCGAATCAGGTACGGGAAAAGACCGGGGGCATTCCAGTGGGTTTCAAAATTGCCGCCAGTCACATTGAGGCCGATATAGAATTTGCTCTTGAAGTTGGAGTGGATTATATCATTTTAGATGGGCGTGGTGGTGGAACCGGTTCAGCCCCAACTATTTTGCGGGATAATATAAATGTACCGACCATACCGGCATTAGCCAGAGCCCGAAAATATTTAGATAGTGCCGGAGCGGAAGAGGTAAGCCTGATAATCACCGGAGGGCTCCGGGTGGCTGAGGATTTTGCTAAAGCCATGATGTTGGGAGCGGATGCCATAGCTGTTGCAAATTCCGCCATTCAAGCCATTGGATGTCTCGGTATGCGAGCCTGTGACAGTAATAACTGCCCAGTGGGAATAGCAACACAAAAAGAAAGCCTGAGGAGCCGGCTCATCATAGATTCCTCAGCAAGGCAGCTCCATAATTTCTTTAAAGCCAGTAATGAGCTTATGAAAGTAGTGGCACGAGCTTGTGGTCATGACCAATTCAAAAAATTCAACTCGAATGATCTCTCTACCATAGATTATAATATTCACCAATTAACGGGAATTGCATATGCAGGAGTACAACAAAACCGATAAAAAAGTACACGGACTTTCTCAGGTCATCGCCAAATTTAACCGGACTTTTGTTCCGGAGAAGCCAGATGACAGTCACACAAATTTATATTTCGATGCTCTCAGCAGGCTTTTATATGGGCGATGGGTTCAGGACGGAGAACAGCAGTATTGCTTGGTTTTAAACGTAGGAACCTTTGAATTTCAACTTATCAATGAAAAGAGAAGGAGTGTTTTTGAAATTTATATCAATGATAGGACAATTCAGGAAGTGGAAGAAAAGATCGCTGAATTGTTATCTGAAGTTGGCTTTGACACAGATGGATTTTTAGATCCTATGCACTATGAAATTCCAGACTATGATTATTTTACATCACCTTTAAAGCCCTGGAAAGAAAAGGATATCAGGGATTGGGAAACCATTCGAAGCTTAGCCAATACCGCTTGTTTTTATATGAAGGGATATGTGATGGCTGAGGGTGAGATCAGAATATGGCCCCATCATTTCGATACCGGGGTATATGTGGAAGCTAATAGTGAAATTGGCTTGGGTTTTGGGCTGGCTATGAAAGACCCAATGGTGAATGAGGCTTATTTCTATTATTCAGGATATGGATTGAATGGTTCAACTTTAGAATATGACAACCTTCCGGAGCTAACAGATGGAAGATGGGAAGTATCTGAAAACTGGAGGGGAGCAGTACTACCGATCACAGAACTGGAATCTGAGGCAGAATCAAAGGTCCGGACTTTTATAGAAGAAGTCAGCATAACCCTTTTGAAAAAATAATTTTATGGAGTTGACGTTTGAATTCTGGTTTCTGTTTCCCGCATCTATACTTATTGCAACCGTAGCCATGAGTAGCGGAATTGGTGGTGCGGTGTTTTTCTCACCTCTATTCATGTTAGGACTGCAATTAAATCCCAGAGTAGCTATAGGTGCTGCTTTAGCTACCGAATTATTTGGGTTCACCAGTGGACTTCTCGCCTATTTGAAAGCCAAATTAATTGATTTTGATCTGGCTAAAAATCTGCTTCTTTTTTCAGTTCCAGCCGCAATACTTGGGACATATTATGCAGAATATATCCCTGCTATAGTTTTAAAAGCGATTTTTGCTGTTGGGCTCCTGTTTATAGGGCAGCAGTTATTTTCTTCATGGAGAAAAGAAGAGCGCCAAAAAATGGACCAAGAACATCGGCAGGAATTTGAAGAAGATTTTGAGAGTGAGCTCATTGATGAATCGGGAAAAGTATATTATTACACGGTTTGTAATCCCAATATGGGAAGGAGTTTTGCAGCGGTTGGTGGCGCTTTTGTGGGGATGATTTCCGTAGGACTGGCTGAACTACAGGAGTACCATTTAGTAGCACGCTGTAAAGTACCAACACCTGTTGCGGTAGCCACTTCTGTTTTTGTAGTTGTGATCACGGTATTGGTAGCATCGGCTGGCCATTTTTATGAGTTTGCTACTGAAGGAGGTGAGATGATGAACCAGGTTTTAAATCTAATCATTTTTACGATACCTGGTGTGGTGATTGGCGGACAGTTAGGCCCAAAATTGCAAACCAAAGTACCTGAAGATAAAATGAAAGCGGCTATTTCTGTCGTATTTATGCTAATTGGGGCCTTTATGTTGTATACCTTAGTCTGAATTTTTATTCAGTTCTTTAATACGATCCCGGAATTGAAAATAATAGAATGTTTCTTAAATGAATGTAAGTAATAATAAAAATCAGCCACTATCCTTACATGAGTTTAAGGAAATGGATACCCTTGCAGTTGAACATTTCGGCTTGCCCATCGAATTAATGATGGAAAACGCGGGACTTCAACTGGCCCGAAGAATTGTGGCTCATGCATCTGTAAAAAATGAAATTATAATTGGCGCTGGAAATGGTAATAATGGGGGTGGAGGTTGGGATAAATGGGCTACATATTTGGTCAACCCCGATTTTGCGGAATATGCCGAAAGCTGTGGTGCAAAAGGTATTAAAGTTACTGATAGAGACAATCTGATAGGTGCCATGATTCAATTATTTGAGCATGAAGGTCCCGCTCTTTTGGAAATTTGTACCGATGTTAAGCTTGTTTAAAAGTGTATAAATTTAAAACATCACTTAAAATAAAAAACCAGCTCACTTTTAGTGAACTGGCTTATATACTATCTCTGAAATTAAAAACTTACTTACTGTTCAGCTCAAGATTTAAGTCTATATTAACTTCGTCTCCTACAACCATTGTTGCTGCCCAGTCACCAACGCCAACTCCAAAGTCGGTACGATTAATAGTGGTGTTTGCCGTAATTCCAGCTACTTTTGTTCCTTCCATCATGGGATGATCCATCACGCCTAAAAGGGTAAAAGGCAGTTCAATTTTCTTAGTGACATCACGGATAGTTAATGCTCCAATAGCTACAAATGTACTTTCCCCTGTTTTGCGAATTTCATCACTTTTGAATTTCAAATTCGGCCATTTATTGGTGTTAAAGAAATCTTCGGATTTTAAGTGATTATCTCGTTTTTCGTTTTGTGTATTTATACTGCTTATAGGAATGGTGACATCAATGCTGCTATTTGCTAAATCTTCGGGGTCGAATTTGATGTCCGTTTGGTAGTCATCAAAACGACCAGTTACCGGTGTAAAAAAGTGCTTTATTTGAAATTGAACCGTGCTGTGAGATTTATCAAGTACCCAGCTTGTGGATAAAGAATCATTGAGCGTGTCGTTATGTGTAATGGTAAAAGCAGATCCGAACGTAAATAGAGTCGCAAAGACTGCATAGAGGGCTAATTTTTTCATAATAATAGAATGTTAGTTATTAATTAATAATCAAAATTGATTAACTAATATGTAGACGCCTGCTTAAACCAGTATCTTACTTTCTTACATCCACTCCTTTCCAAAAGGCCACGTAGTTTTTAATCTCTTTTGCTGCATCTTTAGGTTCGGGGTAGTACCAGGCGGCATTTTTGTTTTTATCGCTACCTGTTTCAATTGTATAATATGAGGCCGTTCCTTTCCAGGGGCATACCGTAGTGTAATCAGAAGGTTTAAAATGTTCTTTATTGATTGAGTCAGGAGGGAAATAGTGGTTGCCTTCAATTACAATAGTATCTTCGCTTTCGGCTAAAACAGTATCATTCCATTGTGCTTTCATAATCTAAGAATTGGTTATTTTTAAATAATAGTTTTGTACAGTAGCACTGATTTTATCTTGGAGACTTGAAAAGAAAGTCAGGACGGGGTTGCAATAAATTTCACCTCATTAAAATTCAACAGTCTGAATTCGGATAGATGCAGGAATTCGGATAAAAGTCCGCAAATGCAAACCAATATCCATTGAAGGAAGGTGTTTCGGTGAGTTGCTCTCCTTGCCTGGGGCCAGATATAGCTTCACCAAAAATAGACCATTGATTGCCTTCATTATCTTCCATAATTACAGGTAGATTGCCTGATACAGCTTCAAAGGTTAGTTTAGTTCCATCATCTAACTGACTTGAATATGATACCATAAAATTAAGTGCAGAACTTCCAGCAATAACTAAGTCTCGTTCATCAAAGCTTTCTTGAATAACTTCAATAGAATCGCTCATTTGTTCGATGGAATAAATTCTTGCCACAGTTTCCAGTCCATCTAATTCTCTTGGCAAAATAGCGTGAACATTGGCTTTTTGAGGAAGTCTGTCATCATCTCGTTTCGGTTCAAAAATAAAGAAATTGTTATTCGTTAAGTAAGATGCCCCGTAGGCAAAGCCGGAGTAATTTCGGTTGAATCCCGTCTCGGTACTTAAAACTTCTGATTCAGGGTATAGCTCTTTCCACGTACTCCAGTTAGTTTGAATGGTATGAACAACTTGACCTCGTTTGCCTGATAATTCGCCATTAACTGATCTCATTTGCATTTGTGACCATCTTGAACCCGTTTCACGGTCATACATTATCAGATTATTCCGAAATAGTAGTCCTGATACTCCAAATTCATTGACCGTATTATTGATCTCTCTGTCAAAGGCAATACCCGTTCCTGTTAGTGGACAGTAAGTTAATGAATAATGTAGATCTTCAGCTTCAGTATTAACAATTTCGTGCCAGTCTAAAACCTGATGAGGATATGCTCGAACTACATTTCCGACTTTAATTCCCAAAACTAAACGGTTTTCGTCAACAAAATCCGCATCTTCAACAGCAATATATCGGGGATTATCAATTGATGGTATGCCATCCTGTCCCGGACCTCCGTCAACTACCTCATTTTCTGGAATTAACCATTCGGTAGAATTTATATTTGAGCCATTGTCGCTACCTGGTTGGAGTAAATCACACCCAGCAATTGAAAAGATGATTATACCAGTGGTGACCATTAAAAATCTTTGGAAAGAATTTATACACTTCATAGCAATTGGCTTGATTAATTTATTTATAGACGAACTGCTAAAAGGAAATCTTACTTATTGAGCTTTAACGACGAGTTTGGATAGGTAAGATAAATTAGGGCTGGTGCGTCAAAAAGTTACAATTACACTAAAGTTGAAGGAATATGAAAAGGACGTACTACTTGCTATTAATAACTTTTGTGTTATCGATGCCTTCAGGGATTATTGCCCAAACATGCAGCTGTGCCGGGGCTCCACTACTAAATTCACAATCAATGGGAGCTGTTGAAAAGGGAAATGTGGTGTTAGGGGTAACTGCCGACTTTAACAAAATAGATAAACTATATAGCGGAGCTGATGAACTAAATAATAGAAGTTCAGAAAGAGAAACATTTACAAGTCTTTTTGAAGTTAACTATGGATTGAGTTCAAGATTTACTTTTAGCGGTACTTTTTCATTCGTGCAAAAATCAAGGACCACCGGTCTTCAGGGTTCGATAAATTCCAGAGAATTAGAAACTTCGGGTATAGGTGATGCTGTAGTAATGCTTAAATATGATGTAATTGAACAAACTCTTTGGAGACCTTACCAATTAATGGTAGGGGGAGGTGTTAAAGCACCAATCGGCTCCAATTCAATTAGGACAGATGGAATAGCTTTGAATGCAGATATGCAGCCGGGAACAGGTTCCTGGGACGGAATTGGATGGATGCTTTTTTCGTATACTCTGCGTTCCCAAAATATGAGTTTCTATACTATTAATTCATTTAAGAAAAATTCATCGGCAAGTCGCTTTAGCCAGGATGACCAGTATCGTTTCGGGGATGAGTTAAATTCAATACTTGGGGTTTCAAGACCTGCTTTTGATCGCTTTTCGCTATCCTTGCAGTTAAAATACCGTGCAGCGGAGGCAGATTTGAGGAATGATTCTAAAATGCCAAGCACGGGTGGAGAGTGGATGAATTTAGCTCCAGGATTAGGATATACGATCACCGATAGGTTCTCAATACAGTTAGCTGGAGAAGTGCCGGTTTATCAAAATGTGAATGGTACACAGCCAACCACCACCTATAAATTAACGGCTTCTTTATTTTTCAGTTTCAATAAATCAGATAGTGGATTTCGCTTAGGGTTACCTAACCAAGAGTAATATAAAAATCATGTATTATGAGAATACTTAAATCAGTTTTGATGATCATACTGTTTTTAATTGCGAATATCAGTCTTTCAGGTGATGTATGGTCTCAGCAGAGAAACGCTGATAAAGAGAGTCAGAAAATAGACTGGTTAGAGTTTGAAAAAGCTCTTTCAATGGCAGAAGATGATTCAATGAAAGTGATGTTATTTATGGAAGCAGACTGGTGCACCTTGTGCAAGAAAATGAAAAAGGAAGTGTTCCCTAATCCTGAAATACAGGCAACATTAAAAGAAAAATTTCATTCAGTTCGCATTAATATTGAATCTGAGGATACGATTGTTTTTCGTGGTGTAGAGCAATCTAAAAAAGAGTTAAGTAAAGATTTTGGATTGTATGCTACTCCTACATTCATTTTTTTAAGCAGCGACAAATCAGTTATTGGAAATAAGCCAGGTTATATGGACAAAAAAGAGTTTCTGGAATTATTACAGTTTGTAGCTAATGGAGACTATAAAGAAGCAGGATTTTGAAATTAAATGGATTAGATATGCAAGTTGCTCTTCGCTAATATTTATAGCCTTTCATTTCTTCCTCATCAGTTTCAACTCCCAACCCGAGCACCATTCGATTCACAAAGTTAAAATAACTAACTACAAGTGTGGCATCTAAGACCGCACGGTCAGACATTCCCAGTTTTCTAAGTGGCTGAATGTCCTTTTCTTCATCTATTTTATTGGGCGTCTTGGTAAGTTTATCAGCAAACTCACAGAGCTTTAGATCTACTTCGGAAAGGTCAAGCTTCGAATAATCTTGCTTAAGTTGATGAACCATATGATCATCCTTCCAATAGTGGTTAAGAGCTTCGGCATGGTGAAGTTGACAATATTCACAATTATTAGCTGCCGAAACCACTACAGCCATCATTTCTCTTTGAGCTCTTTTTATTGGAGATTTTCCAAACATCACCGTCATATATAAATCCATATGAGCAGTTATGGATTCAGGATTCAAGCTTTGGATTTTATGAACCTTTGCCAGTTTCCCCCGGCTTTTGGTAAGCTCTTGGTAAATTTCTTTTAGGTTTCCAGTAGCATTTTCCGGTTCAATAACGTTAATAAAAGGCATACTCAGTTTAATTATTCCAGTGGTTCAAGGTTTTGTAAAATAGTAGGAATCAGTTCAGAAATAGTGGGATGAATATGGACTGCCCTGCTGATCACTGTATAGGGTTGATCTGCATACATGATATCTAAAAGAGAGTGGATGATCTCATCACCGTCAATCCCAAGAATAGTGGCACCAAGGATTCTTTCCGTATCAGCATCTACCAGTATTTTGATAAAACCTTTAATTTCTCCACGTTCTTTAGCTCGGGCAATGCGCGACATTTCGCGATATCCAATAAGAACGTTTCTATCTGATTCTCTGGCTTCATGCTCATACATACCAATGTGACTCAATGATGGATCGGTATACAGTGCATAGTTTAGGATTCGGTCAGTTACTTTACGGGGATCGTCATCAAATAAATTAGCTGCTACGATCTCGAAATCATTATAAGCGGTATGGGTGAAGGCCCCTTTTCCGTTTACGTCTCCCAAAGCCCATACGCCTTTGACAGTAGTTTGTAAGAAATCTGTTGTTTGAATATACCCGCGTTCATTAGTTTGTATATCGGTATGATCAAGACCAAGATCATTAGAATTTGGGCGCCGTCCCGTAGCTACCAATAAATGAGAACCATTCACTTGTGGTGGTCCACTTACACAGTCTACATTTACGGTAATTTCATTATCAGATTGAGTAGCGCTGATGCATTTTGAATTCAGTCGGAAATTTATCCCTTCATCTTCCAGTATATTTCTAATGGCTTGGGATGTCTTTGGATCTTCCCGCCCGATGATTTCTTCGTTCTGCTCAATAATGGTTACTTCACTGCCAAAACGCCGGAACATCTGCCCAAATTCCAGTCCGATATAGCTTCCACCAACTATAATTAGGTGCTTTGGGACTTCTTCCAGCTCTAAAATTTCAGCATTAGTCATGGAATCAACTTCCCGAAGCGCAGGAGGCACAAAAGGCCGGGCTCCGGTATTGATGAAAATCTTTTCAGCCATCAAATCTCGATCCCCAACCTGTATAGTGTGGTTATCTAAAAATCTGGCGTGACCTTTAATTACGGTCAGGTTTTCAGTCTCTCTTAACCAGCCCTCAACACCATTGGTCGAGTTTTCTACCAGTTTGTCTTTTCTTTCTTTTACTTTTTTTAGGTTCACTTTGATATCACCAGAGATCTCCACTCCAAATTCATTTCCCCGGCGAGCCATATAAGCGGCCCGTGCACTGGCTACCATCGCTTTAGTAGGAGTACAACCCGTATTTACACAAGTTCCACCAAATTTATCTTTTTCAATTACAGCTGTTTTTAATCCTTTAGAGGCGCATCGCGCAGCCAATGATGGACCTGCTTGTACTGTTCCAATTACAATTGCATCAAAGGTTTCCATAGTGTTTTAATCTTGCGTGTAAATTTCAGTTTCTGGCCAAAAAACCAACCAGGCAAAGGCAAAATAGTCTCCGAATATCAGTTGTTCTAACTGATGTCCTTCCAGGGGACCTTCTATAGCTTTTCCTGAGATAGTCCACCTCGACCCGGTTTGGTTATCGGTTATAATGCCGTCTTCGAATGAGAAAGTGAGGGTTTGATCGTTCACATTCCGATTGAATGCACCGCTGGTGCCATCTTCCCGAGATTCTGAGATCCGGGAGGCATCCATAGCAGAACGAGCTCCATCGGTATGAAAAACCACGATCTGAGTTCCATTGAATTCATCATGAATAATATTTTCTTCTCTTGTGATAGAATAAGGATATGCTTTTTGAGCATCTTTAACTTGAATACCAACGACCTTTTGCATGGGTTTTAGCCGCCCATCTTGAGGTTCATCTATAAAAAGTGGGGTATTATTGACATCGTCATAGCCTACATAAGGATTTTTTCCATAAGGTCTTTGGTGCCCGGTTTCCTTTGATAATACCTTGCCATCCGGATGAATTGCTCGAAATTGATTGAATGACATTATTTGGCTGGGAAGGATCTTGAGTCTGGTCCCGGTGTAATCACCAACAACGGCTTCTCCGGTAAATTGCTGCCAAAAAGATTCCGTTTTGCGATCAAACATGATCATGTCTGAATGGCGTAAAAAGCCGGAAACTCCAAACTCAAGCGTTTCTCCTTCAATACGCCGATCAAATACAATGGCTGAATAACAAAGTGGACAAAATGTTACAAGGATCGGTATTTCGTCAATTTGGTCATTGACAATTTCATGCCAAATTAAAACTTGCAGTGGATAGGCTCGTGCGATATTATTCAGCTGAAAAGCAATAACGGGCTCGTTTTGGTTTATCCATGTTTTTGCTTGGTCAATCGTTACAAACTTGGGCTCGTTAATGGAGGGTATACCATCCTTTGGTGGTCCACCTGATTTAAGGGTGTTTAGATCAATACTTTTTTTTGAGATATTGGTTTGCCAATTACTAAACTTTTGTGCCTGTACCGAATTACTAAGAAAAACAGCCATTGAAAAAAGAACCGTCAGAAAGCAGAATTTTATTTTCATTTGAATGGCTTTTAAAAGGTTAATTTTATAATTATCAAAGAATGATCAACTGGTTTAAAAGACGTAACCAATCATCCAATTCTTACCAAACTAATGAGGAGTGGATATCAGGACTAAAACCTCCTCCTGATGATGAGGCTATAAAACAGCTTCGAAAGCACCTGGTAAAAGGATTAAAAGCATCTCTCTATAAATATGTAGACCGGGATCTGGATGATTTTGTGGAGGATATCGCACAGGATTCAGTCCTCAAGATCCTGGATAAATATGACACCTTTCGGGGAGATAGTAAATTCACCACATGGGCAATGAAGGTGGCTGTTCGAGAGGGATACTCTGAACTTAGGAAAAAACGATATAATGATATTTCACTCGAAAAATACAGTAGTTACGACCCGGATGAAAAAGAAGCCGTTGAGATAGAACACGAGCAGGCCGGACCCGATCAAGTTGCACACGAATCTATGCTCATTCAAAAAGTGATGAAGATCATGGAAGAGGAACTCACGGATAAGCAGCAAAAGGTACTGCAGCTATTAATGATCGACCAAATTCCAATGACCGTCGTTTCCGAAATGATGGATAGCAATCGTAATGCGATCTATAAATTGGTGCACGATGCACGGTTAAAATTGAAGAATCGGTTAGAGGTAGAAGGTATCGATCCTGAAGAAATTTTAAATCAGATGTAAGAAGTTTGTGCGATAGTACATCTTAATAAAGTAAATACACAAACAGATGAAATTGAATAAAGACGTTTTAAAGAAAATATTAAGTAAACTGCCACAGACTCACGAAGATGAGATCGGTTGTGATGACTGTTTTGATGAGTTGCATTCCTTTGCCGAAATGGAATTAGAGGGAAAGTCTCCTGAGCAAGCCATGCCACTGATAAAAGAACATCTGGATAATTGCGGAGAATGTCGGCAAGAATATCAGGCACTACTCGAGGGAATGAAAGCCCTTAATGAAAGTAGCTGAAACCGGGCTGTAACATGTTCTTCTAGCTACTTAAATTCATTAGGTAAGACCTTGAGGTATCAGCTTGTCTATGGTTTGAATTATTTCGATTAATCATAATTGATAATAAAATAACAATAACCATGGATTTTACTATTTATACAACTGAAGACGCTCCGGATAATGCCAAACCTTTTCTAAAAGGAGCCAAGGATAAATTTGGTTTTGTTCCCAATCTGCTGGGTGAATTTGCTGAAGCACCTGCCGTTTTAGAAGGCTATTTAAAACTGGATGAAATTGTAGGAAAAACCAGCTTTACCCCACAAGAACAACAATTGGCGATACTGGCGGTAAGTGTTCAAAATGAATGCCATTATTGCTCTGCCATCCATTCCACTATTTTAAAAAATCAGCTCAAAACGGATGATGCTATTGTGGATGCCGTTCGAAAAGGAGACCCACTTCCCGATGAAAAACTAAATGCGCTTGTTACTTATGCAAGAACGGTTGTGGAGAAACGCGGACATGTAGCTGAAGAAGACATCCTGGCATTTACAAATGCAGGTTATACCAAACAAAATGTATTGGAGATTAACCTTATTACCGCCCTTAAAACCATCAGTAATTATACCAATCACATTGCGGATACTCCTCTGGATGAAGCTTTTCAGCCAGAGAATATTGAGTTTCAACCCGCATAAATCTTTTAACTAAATGTGAATGGAACTTAGCCTGATCCGGAAAACCGGGTCAGGTTTTTTTATTGCTTTTATTATGGTCAGAAAGAATTATTCAAGTTGATATAATTTTGTCTCTTGCTGCACCCAGCCCCGCTATGAGCTGTATGAATGCAATAGATAGCATACTATAAAGGGGAATACTCCAGCTACTCGTCAGGTCGTGAATAAACCCAAAGAGTACCGGCCCGAAAGCGGCGATAAAATATCCCACCGACTGCGCCATTCCGGATAGCCCGGTCGTCAATTCTGCTGAATCTGATCTTAAAACCATAAATAGTAACGCCAGGCTAAAATTTCCTCCCAATCCAATACCTAATATACCGGCCCAGGTTGAAACTAAAAAAGTGTCTGTGATCAGAATGCCTGCAATACCCATGATCTCCATAGCGCTGGCCACTAAGACAACTTTACGCTGATCGTTAAATCTTCCGGCAATGACAGGGACAATAAGCGATCCAAGAATACCTGTGCCTTGTGAAATAGAAAGTATAAAGCCTGCTTTGGTAGGTGTCATCCCTCGGTCGATCAATATTTCAGGTAGCCATGCCAGTACAGCATAAAAAATGAGTGACTGCAATCCCATAAATAGAGCAATTTGCCAGGCAATAGGGGAGCTGCCCAGCTTTTTTACCGCGGTGAATATATGAATGGGATTTTTGGGCTTTGTTTGGTTTCTAAGTTGTGGAATCCAAAAAATCAGTCCAAAAACTGCAAAAATGGCCCAGCACCCAAGCGCAAATTTCCAATTCGTAGCGTGAGCAATTGGTACACTCACACCTGCACCCAGGGTCGCTCCAATACCCATTACGCCGGAATAAAGACTGGTCATAAATCCTGATCGTTCTGAAAAATCTCGTTTAACGATGGAAGGCATAAGTACATTCATAACGGCAATACCTATCCCCAGGAAAAGGGTTCCGATATACAAGGCTGGTATATTTGCAAACGAACGACCCAGAATCCCAACAGTAAGAATAATCAGGGCTGCTCCCAACGTAGATTCAAGTCCAAACCGTTGAGTAAAGTAGAGTGTAAATCCTGACAAAGCAGCAAAACATATTAGGGGAAGGGTGGTGATCAGTCCGATCATACTGTAAGATAACCCAAGGGCATTCTGAATAAACTCGGTCAGCGGCCCAACACTGGATATTGGAGATCGCATGGAAAGCGCAATGAAGACAATACCTAAGATCAGTATGTAACGTTTTTTAGTTTGTGGGCTGATAATAAACCTCGTTATACTGTAGTTGAACAAATTCCATATAATATGCGGTCACAAATAAATAGGATGCCAAATTTAAATGTAGGGACAGAATAAAATTGATTACAACGAATGTTATTAAGCTTGGTTCAAAGTGTAATGCATTAAAATTAAAAATCATTCTGTGTATGTCCTTTTTACGTATTCAAGTCTTAATTCGGGAATAGGGTACTTTATGGCATTGATACCTTGTATCATCAAGTACAAAAAATCAAATATTGGGGTGGGATTCATTGCGAACCTCTTCCTATTGTAGTAGATTGAAGCAAAATTATACATACCACTTAGAATAGGTCACTGTAAGCTTTAGGTAATGTGGAAAATTGTCGCATTTGCGATTTTGATGACAGGATATTCAGGCAGTGTTTTTTCTTTTCAAGATGCTGTCCTTGGACGTTCAGACTCCTTAACGTCAAAAATTTGGACCATTGAGGATGGCCTTCCCGTTAATACCCTCAATAACATGGTTCAGGATTCGATGGGCTACTTGTGGATCTCGACCTACGATGGTTTGGTTAGATTTGACGGCATTGATTTCAAGATTTATAATCACTCGAATGTTCCTCAAATGCCCCATAACAGAACATCTATGGTCTATTTACAAGAGGGAGTGGGCCTTTGGGTGATGATGGAATATGGCGGTGCCGTCCTAAAAAATAAGAATGGGTTTCATCATTTTGGTACAAACGAAGGATTTACTACCTCTGAGGTAACCACGTTGATAGATCACTCTACTGAAGGTTTGATTTTAGGCACGAAATCCGGCCTGTACAGGTATCAGGATTCCAGCTTCAGCCCATACTTCATTTCCGAAAACGAATATCAGAACCAGGTTAATCACATTTATGAGGACGCGGATGGGAGTATTTATGTATCCACCAATGAAGGACTTGTCCATATAAAAGAGGGGGAAGTGATTGAAATTTTTACGATTAATGAAAATCAGAAGGACAATATATTTTTCGTTACCAAGCGACTAAAAGATGGGACTTTATTGACCGGCGCAATTAATGGTTTACATATCATCGATAATGGTAAACTTACAACGAGCAATAAATATGCAGAACTTGATGAAATTGCTACCCACCGAATTTTTCAGGACGACAAGGTTTTGCTATACAGCACTTCAAAAGGACTTTTTAAGAATGAGGGGAATGGATTAAAGAAAATTAGTTCAAAACTGGACAATGATTTTGAGATCTTTACTAAAATGGTCAAAGATTCCTATGGGGAACGATGGTTAGTGGGAATGTGGGGAACATTAGTGCGTTTTGATGCTGACAGTATTGCTTTGTTCAATGAAATAGAAGTAATCAATGAAATCAAATTCAATAATATTTTTGAAGATACTGAACACAACTTATGGTTGCTTTCCAAAAGAGATGGTCTCATTAGAATAAATAGATCCATTATAAGAACGATTGGTAAAAGAGAGGGCCTAAGCGGTGATAATATTCTTGGGCTACTTCACGATAGCAAGGGTAATTTCTGGGTTGGCACCCGAGATGATGGACTAAACAAGATCACTGGCCGTTCAGTCACCTATTATAAAGAAAATGAGGATATTCAATCGGATATAGTTCAGTCAATTGCGGAAGATAGTTCCGGTAATATTTGGGTTGGGCATTTCCAAAAAGGACTCGATAAGATCAGTCGTGAGGGGATCACACATATTGATATTGGTGAAAATCTGGAGCAGAATGATGTAAGAGCGATCTATACCGCAAGCAACGGGACGATTTGGGTGGGCACGTATGAAGGCATTGTAAAACTTGATCCCAGGAATATTCAGCACATTCATTATAAAAAAGAAGATGGCCTCAGTGGAAATAAAGTGAGATATATCACGGAGGATGCCGACGGTTCACTTTGGATTGGCACACTCGATGGTGGCGTCAGCCATTTTGAAAATGAGACTTTTACCAATTATACAGAAGAGGACGGGCTTTCCTCGAATAATATTAGATCATTACATGTGGATGAAACAGATCCTGGTGTGCTCTGGATTGGAACAGAAAATAATGGGTTAAATCGTCTCAAAAACGGAAAAATTGATCACGTGAGCGTACAAGATGGACTCCCGGATTACAATATTCACTGGATCTCTGAAGACTCAGATCAATGGATTTGGATCTCAACGAATAAAGGGGTGGTAAAACTGGAGAAAAGAGATCTGAATCAATATTTGGACGGTAAAAGGAAGAGTCTTCGTTTTATTCATTATGGGCAGCGAGAAGGGATGCGAAATCCTGAAGGTAATGGATCATTCCAGGAAGCTGGGTTACGTTTAAATAGGGATATATTTTGGTTTGCAACGCAAGAAGGTGTGTCAATCTTTAATGCAAACAAAGAAATTGATGTAAATGTAGAACCAAAGGTCATTATACAAGAAGTAGTAGCTGGAGAACAGTCTTATTCAACCGATTCAGTCAAATTAGGGCCAAATCCGGAGCTTTTTAGGATAGATTTCCATGCTATCACTTATAAATTTCCCGAGAAAACGAGATTTAGATACAGGTTGGTGGGCCGGGATAAAAGTTGGACGGAAACAGGATTTGGAAGACAGGCTTACCTGGCTGATGTACCACCCGGAGAATACGAATTCAAAGTTCAGGCAACCAACGGAAGAGGAAACTGGGTTCCACAAACTGCATCGGTATTTATTACGGTTGAGCCTGCTTACTACCAACAAGTTTGGTTCTATATGATATTAGCAGGTTTATTGGGAGGATTATTTTATTTGTTCTCAACCTTCCGTCATCAGAGGCTGATTCGCAAACAACAAAATCTGGAGCGGGTGATTGCAGAACAGACAAAGCGAATTCGTAAGGAAAAAGAGGAAGTAGAAAATCAGAAAAAGATCATTCAGGAACAGGCTAATGACCTCGAAGAGGTAGTAAGAACTAAAGATAAATTTTTCTCTATCATAGCTCATGACCTAAAAAACCCGTTCCAGATATTAATAAGCTACTCGGAAATGCTTCAGGAAGATTTGCAAAATACCGACCCGGAAGAACTAAAGCAGGGTATTCAAATGATCAAGGATTCCTCGAAATCATTATATAAACTGACTGAAAACTTACTCAATTGGGCAAAAATTCAAAGAGGAGAGGTAGAACCGAGCAAAAAAGAGTTCTTATTTGAGGATGTAATTGAAAAAGAAGAAGAGGTATTCCTTCAGATGGCCAAACAAAAAAATATCAGCCTGATCTTTAATATAGACTCCGGGATGAAGCTTTATGCTGATAAGGATATGGTAGAAACCATACTACGGAATTTATTTTCTAATGCCATTAAATTTACGCCTCGTGGTGGTCAGGTTACTGTACACGGGGAAAGTCTGCCCAATTGGAATGTATTGAAAGTTACTGATACCGGAATTGGAATGAGCGATGAGATGATGGAAGAACTATTAAGATTGGATGAATCCTCAAGCCGTCTTGGAACAGAAAATGAACGCGGATCAGGATTGGGTCTCATACTTTGTAAAGAAATGATGGAAATGCACGGCGGTAAATTAGAAATAGCATCAAAAGTTGGAAAAGGATCAACCTTCTGTATCAAATTTCCAAAAATGAGTGCCTGATATTTTTTTATTTAGGAAAGGCCATCATGGGATGGGTACTTCATAAAATCAGTCTAATTAATCTTTGATTGATTGCAGTTACGGTGCCTATATTCTGACGCTATACACAACTCATAGTTCTCAGGATTTTTAATGAATTTATTTTCGCTTTTAGATAACGCAACAGTGCTGCCTAATTTTGCAGTTGGCTCAAAAAAAGAGCTCATTAACGCGCTTGTTGATGCTTTACAGGAAAAAATAGAGACCAAAGAACAGTTAGAAGAGATCAGGGAAGCCGTATTTGAGCGAGAATCAATCATGAGTACTGGCGTTGGTAAAGGACTCGCCATACCTCATGCCAAAACCCATGCTGTGGAAGAAAATTTTGCGGCATTTGCTCTCCTTAAAGAACCACTCGACTTTGATTCAATAGATAACGAGCCGGTACGGTTGGTTTTTTTACTCATTGGACCTGAAACTAATAACAGCCAGCATATTAAACTATTGAGCCGTATTTCCAGGTTAATGAACAGCGGTTCATTCAGGGAAAAAATTCTTGATTGTGGATCTTCAGAACAAATCTTAGGGGCTTTTCAAGAAGAAGAAGAAAAATATTTTGTTAGCTAAATGAAGCTATTCCTCCGCTTTTCTTCTTTACTGGTTTTATTACTTATAGCGGAATTGCTTGCGGCACAAAATATTTCTTCCCTGATACAAAATGCTCCAAATCAGGAAGCGTTCTGGTCGGTAAGTGTTCAAGACTCAGATGGGAACATCCTTGAAAATTACAATGCGGGTAAATCCATTATTCCAGCATCAAATCAAAAATTGATGAGCTCTGCTGCTTTTCTTGATTATTTTGGGTCTGACTTTAGATTTGCTACAAAGATTTTTGGACAAGGAAAACTTGAAGACACAACCTGGGTTGGTAATCTGATTATAAAAGGGAGTGGAGATCCCTCAATGAGTGGAGATCTTTATAATGGAGACAGATATCATGCTTTTCGTGTTTTTCTGAAGCAGTTGAAAGATGAAGGAATTTACCACATTGACGGTAATCTGATTGCAGATATTTCCCTTTTTGATACACAATATTATCCCAAGGGCTGGGATTGGTACGATATGTCGTTTTATTATGGGGTACAGATCGCACCACTTTCCTTCAATAACAATGCTGTGGATCTGGAAGTATTTGCTGATGGTAATATCGGAGATACACCTCGGATTACCTGGTTTCCCGATAGTACGGACTACGTAACATTCAAAAATCAGCAAGTGATAAGGTCTTCTGCTACCGAATATGATGAATATTACCGGCGCGAAATGGGGGGAAATACCATTGTTTTGGGAAGCAGTCTTCCTCAGAATTATTACGAAGATGAATCACTGGCGATTGATGGTCCTGCCATGTTCTTTCTGGATTCATTTAAAAAATTCATCATCGAAAATGGCATTGAGTTTAATGGTGCCCTGGTTGTTCCTGGAGGTGGTTTTGATTACGATACCACATCAGTGCTTGCAACCCATCAGTCGAAACCAATGGCCGACCTGATCAAATGGTTAAATAAAGAAAGCGATAATTTTTACACGGAGATGTTGCTTAAAAAGCTATCTGCTGAAACAGCAAAAGAGCCGGGTTCATATGAACATGGGATTCAAAAGGTGAGAACATTTTTGTCAGATATGAGCCTGGATACCACTTATATTCAAATGAATGATGGCTCAGGCATGGCACAGGGGAATTATACCAAAACAGCATATTTAACAGATTTTTTGGTCCAAATGCAGGAACACCCTGAATTTGATACATTTTATGCAAGTATGTCGGTTGCTGGAATTGATGGGACACTTGCTCACCGCATGAAGGGGACTCCGTTATATCGTAATTTTAAGGGTAAATCTGGTTTTGTCACTGGCGTTCGGACGCTAAGCGGATACCTGAAAGCAAATTCAGGCAGAAAACTGATCGTGAGTATCGCTACCAATAATTTCATCTCTGATAAAGTCCGGCCTATAGATGCAGTCCATGAAAAGATTTTGATGTACCTTTACGAAAATTATTAATTAGTTCTTGTTTGTTTGTGAATAGTTGAAAGATAGATAACCGTTTTCCATTAATCATTAATGAATGCCCCAAAGTAAAGCTCATATATTAGTCACGGATGATGAAAAAGCCATTCGTAACACACTTCAGGAAATCCTGGAGTATGAGGATTACCATGTTTCAACGGTAGCGGGTGGTCAGGAGGCACTGGACCTAATTGCTAAACATTCCATCGACCTGATGTTTTTGGATATTAAAATGCAGGGAATGGATGGACTTGAAACTCTTCAGGCAATTAGAGAACGCGGATTTAAATTTCCTGTGATCATGATCTCCGGTCACGGAAATATTGAAATTGCTGTTGAAGCAACAAAAATGGGAGCCTACGATTTCTTGGAGAAACCGCCTGATCTGAACCGACTATTGATTTCAGTTCGTAATGCTTTGTCTCAAAAGAATCTGGAGAATGAGTATCAGCAGATCAAGAAAAAGCTACCCAGAGTGCAAGAGATCATTGGGAATAGTAAAGCTATACAAAAGATCAAAACCATGATCGATAAAGTAGCACCCACGCAATCCCGGGTTCTTATAACAGGAGAAAATGGAACCGGCAAAGAACTGGTAGCTAAATGGATTCATGAAAAAAGTCCCCGAAGTGCTGGGCCTTTTACAGAGGTAAATTGCGCAGCCATTCCATCAGAATTGTTAGAAAGTGAACTCTTTGGCCATGAAAAAGGAGCTTTTACTGGGGCTTCTGAGCAGCGTATCGGTAAGTTTGAACAGGCAGACGGAGGTACTCTTTTCCTTGATGAGATCGGTGACATGAGCATAGATGCTCAGGCTAAAGTATTGCGGGCCCTTCAGGAAAACAAGATTACTCGTGTAGGTGGAAATGAATCGATATCCGTGGATGTTCGTATTCTATCGGCCACCAATAAAGACCTGAAGAAAGAAATTGAATCCGGCAACTTTAGAGAAGACCTGTTTCACCGCATTAGCGTTATTCCTATTAATGTACCACCCTTGAGGGAGCGGAAAGAAGATATTCCGGCCATTGCTAAAGCATGTTTGAATAATCTCAAAGAGCGGGACATAAGTTTTGCTTCTATATCATTTAGCGAGGATGCGCTCAAAGCCCTCAAGAGTAGAGAGTGGAGCGGGAATGTACGAGAGCTGCAAAATGCAGTAGAACGATTGGGGATACTGGCATCGGGCGATGAAATAACCAAGGCTACAGTAAACGAAGTACTTCAAACAAAAGAATTAAAAATGGAAGACCTTGGAAAACTTACTGACGAAACAAAAAATTTCCAGGATTTCAAAGAAACAGCAGAGCGACTCTTTTTAGTAAAACAGCTGGAACAACATGACTGGAATATTTCGCAGACGGCTGAAGCCATTGGAATCCAAAGAAGCCATATCTATAACAAGATCAAAAAATATAACATAGAGCGATAGTATGAGTGCAGAAATTATTGATGGAAAGAATGTAGCTGAATTGGTACGAGGTCGTATCAGGGATGACGTAGATGACTGGAAATCCAAAGGCAACAGAGCTCCCTTTTTGAAAGTTATACTGGTGGGTGATGACCCTGCTTCAAAGGTTTATACCGGTGCAAAAACCCGCGCTTGTGAGGATGTGGGCATTGAAACGCATACGGAGATCTTGCAGGATACTATTTCAGCCAAAGAACTTAAATCAATCATTCATAAGTATAATGATGATATTTCGGTAGACGGTATTTTAGTTCAGTTACCATTACCTCCGCATTTATCTTCACACGATGTGATCGAAAGCATTGATCATCGCAAAGATGTGGACGGATTTCACCCCATGAATGTTGGAAGGCTCACGGTAGATCAGCCCTGTTTTCGAAGCTGTACACCAGCAGGAATAATGGAATTATTCAAGCATTACAGCATCCCGGTTAAAGCCAAACATGCGGTTGTTGTGGGCGCGAGTAATATTGTTGGTTCCCCTATGGCCATCATGTTATCAAGGGAAAACTCATCAGGAAAAGCGACTACAACCATCTGCCATAAATACACGAAGGATCTCACCCAGCATACGATTTCGGCTGATATTTTAATTGCTGCAGCCGGGCAGCCTCATCTTATCAAAGCCGAAATGATCAAAGAAGGGGCGGTAATCATTGATGTAGGCATAAACCGAATCGCAGATGAAAACGCCAAAAAAGGATATAAGCTGGTTGGAGATGTGGATTTTGAGTCCGTGAAAAAGAAAGCCAGCTGGATCACTCCGGTTCCCGGTGGAGTCGGTCCTATGACCGTTGCCATGCTGATGAAGAATACCCTTCTGGCAGCGAAGAAAAGTATTTATCCGGAATAGTATCTACTGTTCAATTACACTTATACCAAATTCTTTGGCGGTTTGATTGAAAATATTGTCGTAACTGAATACTGAAAAGTTTTCCGAGTAGCTGATTCCCAGGTGTAATGCGTCAAGGCTTCTAAGGGAATTCTCAGTTGATCTTACAATATTAGAGGCTGCTTCAAAATGGGTTTTTGCTAAGTTTACGATCGAAAACAATTCTTGATTGACATGAGAGTCAAATATTCGAAACACTTTTTTAACCTCTAACTCGGTAGTATGACCAATTCTAACTTTCTTTCTGGCGGCTGAATAGAACTCTACTTTTGTGAGATCACTTATTAAAAAATGATTACTCGTATTTGTATCAAAAAAATTTTGAACCTTGGAGCTTAAAACTTCATCGAAGTAATAGGGAACGAGACAGCTTGTATCGATGTAAATACTATTCTGAGTAAAACCTTTCTTCATTTCTTGTTTCTAATAAAGTATCCAACACGGAACCTTTCACATCCAAACTTTTCCGAAACTTTTCCATGTCTGGAAATTTGGGTCGCTTAGGCTCTTCATAATTCACCAGTTTGGCTATTGGTTTATTATGTTTAGTGATGATGACTTCTTCGCCTCGCTCAGCCTCGGTAAGGTATTTAGCTAACTGCTCTCTGACTTTATTTACGGGTACTTTCTTCATGCTTTTGAAATTTAATTATGTACATAATTAAATGTACATAATTTGTTTTCTTATTGCTACTAAAAATGGGTGATGATATCAACCGGGTAGAATTTGAAATATTAACTTTTTCGTGTTTTGGGGATTTTATAACACCATTTAATTGGATGGAATTTTATTTTAAAGGTAGGTGACACTATGCTGTCACCCTCTGTTATTATCATTGAGTAAATCAAAAAACAAAACTCAATGACCATGACAAGCAACGCACTTTCAATCACCCCAAAACAAAACAAGAAATCTGCTTTATTTGCTGTTCCGGTACTTAAGCGAATTCAAAAGGAAAGCATCGAAGAGTACAACGAGATGCAGGAAGCCTTTAATTTAATGGGTTGGGGAAACCTGCCGGATGACCTAAAAATCGAGATCCACAAGGATGTCAAATATATGGTGGAAGAGCTTAAAGGCCGTTTTTCATCCTGCGATCCGTTCGTAAAGAGTCGCCGAGAATCTGTCCATTACTGGGTTAGCTGCTATCAGGATGGAATTTGTAGCTTGGAAACTGCTATCGATGCACTAAAGATCAAAGCGCTATAAAAATTAGGGAAGGATAATCAGGATTTGGTTTTATTTCGCTGAATGGGCTTCATGCTATTCTCAATCGGTGCTTCATCCATTTGCACTCGGTGTTGAGGGGGTTTTTCAAGGGTGTCGGTGATGAGCTGCATGATGGACTCAAGCTTCTTTTTTTGATGGTCAAAATAGAATTTCAGTCCACCCATAAAGCCGAAATAACCAACTATAGCACCAATAGAAGATAAGAGCAGATAGGTGGATTTTTCGATCCCAAATGCTTTCAGAATAAGTGCCAATCCAAGGGCTCCCAAAAAGGCCGATAATCCTAAACCAAGCGACCGCAGGTCATTCCAATTCACATAGTGGATGACCTTTGTTTTTCCATCCTTGGGAAGAATTGTAACCCTTCGAACACTCTCGAGGCCGTTTTCAACTTGCTCCCACTCGTAGCTTTTACCCACCTGTTCAAAGGTCCCCTTTTTTCCCGTAATTACATTCAATTCAGGAAAAAGCTGATCGAGCTGTAATTCTGAAATCTCACCTTCAATAACCGTTGATGACTGCAATTCACCAGTACCAATAACCCAATTGAATCCTATGTCTGCGCGATTTTCAAAGCTTTGGATAGCTTTGTCGAGAACCTCATTTGATATACCTACCTCATGCGCAATTTCCCTTAACTCACTGGTTGTTACACCCTCCTGAGCCGAATCAGATATATTTTTTGAGCGTTGAATTTCAGAGGCTTTAGACAGAATTTGGCTGATCTCTTGCTTGCTGAATCTTTTTTGGTCCGACATTGTAACTGATATTAGATGCGTAGAAAAATATTTCGAAGATGTAGCTTTAAATGTACAATGCAAAAATGGTTAGCGCCAATACCCAATGTTGAAGTAAAAGCTATGGGATTGTTCTATTTTACCTGGAAGGTAGTCTCAAAATTTTTTACTGTCGCCCATGCATTCTCCTCTTCAATTCTGATCGCAGCAGCAGCAGTTTCTTTAATAATTATTGATATTGAGGACTACAATGGAGAAGCCATTTGTTTTTTTAGTGACATATGATTTAACATTGATGCGCAAAAGGTAAACCCACCAACACACCTGTAAAAAGTGAGTAGCAAGGAAGAGTTACCTGAATAATTACTTCCATCCAAAGCTATACCCGTGAACACAGCAAACAGGATTAAATGAATCATCACTGACTAAAATTTGAGGTCCCACTTATTATAGATGTATTGAACGCTATTTTTGGCTTTTTCGGTTTTATTTTCAAGTATAGCGATCTCCTTTCTTCTTGCGATCAGTAAGTAAAAAGCCGCCGAGAATCTGTCGATTACTGGGTGAGCTGCTTCCAGGATGGTATTTGTACTTTGGAGGCTGCCATCAAAGCCCTGAAAGTTAAGCCACTTTAAGATCGGGTTCTTTCAGCAGGGGAGGATGAAGCCGGTTTTTGCTCAGTGTTGTATACTTCATTCCCTTCTATGTTGATTTTCTGTTTATCCGCCGATTCATTGACGATTTTGGTAACACCGGAAAAAAGGGATTTAACCTGCTGTTTTTGTTTCCCAAAATAAGATTTCAGATACATCCGGCCTAAAGGAAGTCCAAGCAAGCCACCTCCGAAGGCAATAAGAAGGGAGGGAATATCGGTGAAGTTGCTTCCATCCAGCGTGATAGCCGTTATGGTAAAAAGAGCTACAAATGGCAGAAACATAGAATAAATTTTTACTCCCCGCCAGTTATAAAGGTACTTCACCCGGGTTTTATCACCTTCGGGAGTGAGGGTTAAGTGACGGTACCCAATTTCCCGTCTTCTTTGCTCCCATTCGTGAGATGAGCCAACTTTGCTAACCTTACCTATGCCACCGGTTATCTTTCGTATTTCCTGTATTACTTTATTCCACTTTTCCTCAGTTAACTTACCTTCTATATAAACCTCTTTCTGAATTTTTCCAGTTCCGCCTAACCAATCAAAATCATCTTCCGATTTAATCGTATCAAAATTGAAAAGAGCTTCCTGCAATGATTCTTTGCTGATTCCTACTTCATCAGCTACATGCAAAAGTTCTTGCTCGGTTAGGCCTTGTTCATCATCATAGAGATCTTTAGCTGTCTGAATTTCAGATGCTTTGGTTAAGATTTTGCTTATTTCTTTTTTGGAATATGTTTTATCTGAACTCATGATGGGTTTCTTAATTTTTCAGACCGATCTGTATCTTTTTTTTGATCGGCATTGTATGCATCCTTTTCGATAGTGATTTCCAGTGAATTGGCACTATTTAGCTTATCACTTACGATCTTCAAGATCTTTTTAAGCTTTGATTTTTTTGAGCTGTAGTAATATTTCAGGAAACCCAAACCGGCTCCGATTCCCACTAATCCTCCAAAGGGAGCAAAAAGAATTGTAATCAGCTTAGCAAAACCCAATTCTTTAAGGGTAATAAGAGTGAGACCTGCGACCATCATAAATGAAATGATAAGTACGAGTATTTTCAGGGCAGGCCATTCTTCCGAATATTCAATTCGTGTATTTCCATCTTTAGGAATAAGTGAGAGATGTTTATAGCCAATTTCTTCTACTACCTGTTCTAACTCATAAGCATTCTCGGTTTTCTTAGGTACACCGAGTCCACCAATAGCGCCCCGAAGCTTAATCTGGACGTCATCCCAAATTTCATCATTAATTTCTCCGGATAACACTTCAATATGATTAAGTCTTGAATTACCGGTAAGAAAATTGCCGGTTGATACAGGAGCATGGTCATTAAAATTAAGCAGGGTTTCTTTAAGCGCTTTACGATCGAGGCCAACCTCATCTGCAATATGCATAAGTTCTTCTTCGGTGAGTCCTTCGTTGTCATCATTCGGCTGCTTTTTTTGCCGCATCAGCGTTTCTGAAAGAATCCTGTTTATTTGATCCCTGTTGTATGTGCGTTCATTTGCCATAAATAAAAAGTCTCTACGCTCTACGTAATCCCAACAAAAATTGTCATTCAATGCAGAACTTCCAAGGAGATATCCTTATCTTTGAAAAACTGCAAGCTAAATTTTTTTATTCCGTGCATACAATGAATCACTCTTCTCCCTTCGAACGCATTACACGGCAAGGACTTACCTATGATGATGTGTTACTCGTTCCAGACTACTCACAAATATTACCTCGCGATGTAGATACAACAGTAAATCTGACACCTACCCTAAAACTGAATGTGCCAATCATCAGTGCAGCGATGGATACTGTTTCTGAGTATCGAATGGCCATTGCATTAGCCAGAGAAGGAGGGATTGCCATGTTGCATAAGAATATGAGTATCGAAGATCAGGCTGAGCATGTTCGGCTCGTGAAACGAAGTGAAAGCGGGATGATTGTAGACCCGGTGACCTTAAAAGAAGGCGCAACC
The DNA here is from genome assembly GCA_031580945.1 of Gracilimonas sp. GTDB lineage: Bacteria > Bacteroidota > Rhodothermia > Balneolales > Balneolaceae > Gracilimonas. The sequence goes on along the minus strand of JAVLBT010000011.1, from coordinate 12,305 downwards.
GTACGAGAGGCAAGGTCATTGATGAGAAAGCAGAAGATAGGGGGAATTCCTATTGTAGATGATGCCGGAATACTGGTTGGAATTGTTACGAATCGTGATCTGAGGTTTGAATCTGAGCTGAATAAAAAGCTCGGAGACATCATGACGCACGAGAACCTGATCACTGCTAAACAGGGCACCAATCTTAAACAAGCAGAAAAAATTCTTCAACATTACAAAGTGGAAAAGCTTCCAATTGTAGATGCCAATAATAAGTTGGTAGGGCTTATTACTTTCAAGGACATTGAAAAGAAAATGAATTTCCCGAATGCCTGTAAAGACGGTATGGGACGACTTCGGGTAGGAGCTGCTGTAGGCGTTACTCCCGACACCATGGATCGTGTGGACGCCCTGGTTGCAGCAAGTGTAGATGCAATTACGGTAGATACTGCGCATGGACATTCACAAGGAGTTTTGAATACGATCAAAAAAATAAAAGAATCGTATCCCGATCTGAATGTGATAGGTGGAAATATTGCCACTAAAAGTGCAGCTGAAGCATTGGTAAAAGCAGGTGCTGATGTGGTGAAAGTGGGTGTTGGCCCTGGATCTATATGTACAACTCGTGTTGTAACCGGAGTTGGAGTACCTCAGCTGAGTGCAGTCATGGAAGTCGCTGAATTCACAAGGGAAAAGGGGATCGGACTTATCGCAGACGGAGGAATTAAACAGACCGGTGATATCCCTAAAGCGATTGCAGGCGGCGCAGACGCCGTGATGATGGGTTCTATGTTTGCAGGAGTAGACGAAAGCCCGGGAGAGACCATTATTTACGAATCCCGTAAATATAAATCCTACCGAGGTATGGGAAGTATTAGTGCCATGGACAAAGGGTCCAAAGACCGTTATTTCCAAGACGTTGAAGACGATATCAAAAAATTAGTGCCTGAAGGAATTGAAGGCCGTGTTCCATTTAAAGGATATTTGAGTGAAGTAGTTCATCAAATGTCAGGAGGGCTTAGAGCTGCAATGGGGTATGCGGGAGCAAAAAATATTGATGAAATGAAGCAGGCAGAATTCGTACAGATCTCTGCAGCTGCTTACAAAGAAAGTCATCCTCATTCGGTTCAAATCACCAAGGAAGCTCCGAATTACTCGGTTTCCTGATCGGCCTGACCGAACATGAAGAACGTCCTATTCATTGTTTATTATTTTCCACCAATGGGAGGGAGTGGGGTACAACGGCCACTCAAGTTCGTGAAATATTTGAGAAAATTTGGATGGAACCCCATTGTTCTTTGTCCTGAGTCAGGAATCTATCCATATTTTGATGAGGAGATGGAAGCCGAGTTAAAAGCTTTGAATATTGAAATAATCAGAGTTCAGCCCAAGACGTTATTTCATCTTGGAGGACAAAAGGCAGCTTTTAAAACAAAGCTCCAGCTTCCGGATGCTATCGCAAAAGTAGCCCGAAGGGTTCTGCGCCTTTTTATGTATCCCGACAATAAAAAAGGCTGGATAGCACCTGCAATAGAGAAAGGCAAAGAACTTCTTGCTGCTCGTAAAATTCAGGCAATATTTAGTACGGCACCTCCATTTAGCAATCATCTTATTGGGAAAAAATTAAGCAGCTTATCAGGTGTCCCGCTTGTTTTGGACTATCGGGATGCATGGCTCCAGAATCATTTTATGGATGACATGTTTAGATGGCAAAAACGCATTATGAGAAATCAAGAGCTGCAATGTTTACGTGAAGCAGAAGCTGTAATCGGGCTGGATGATTTTATGGTTCAAAAGATTGCTGAAGAATACAAGCAACTTACTGTTCAATATGCAGTTATTTCACACGGATTTGATCCCCAGGATTTCTCAAATCTGGTAAAACCAACAATTAGGTATGAACCTGAAAAACTGAATTTTTTGTATAGCGGTTTATTTTATGAAAGCAATCAGCCTGATATTTTTCTGAAGGCGATAAAACAAGCTATAAATCAGGAGCAGGTGTCCAAAGATGAAATTCATCTGCATTTTCAGGGGGGCTTAGACAAGAGAATCCGTAAGCTCGTTCAGGAACTTGAACTGGGAGATATAGTTACAGATCATGGATATCAGCCACACCAAACTGCCGTAGCTAACATTAAAAAAGCCGATGTGCTTTGGATGATCTCGAATTTTGATAGATCGCATAAACAAGTGAAAAGCGGCAAATTGTTTGAATATTTTGGAGCTGCAAAACCCATTTTAGGATTGATGCATAATGGGGAGGAAGCCCGTTTACTTCAAGAATATGGAGCAGGCTATGTTGGATCATTGAATTCGGAAGAACAACTAAGTCAGGAAATTGTAGGAATTTATTCGCAGTGGAAAAACTCCAGTTTACCCGAACCAAATCAGGAGTTTATCGATCAGTTTAACCGAAAAAAGCTTACCCAAAAACTGGCAAAATTATTTGACAAAATTTCATCCCAATAATATCATTGGTTTGGTTAACTTGACGCGCAATGTTTGAACTCCTAAAAAAATTATTTGAGCAGCGGGAGAAAAAGATTACGGTCATTCTTCTGGACGATTCCAAGCCGGATGAGGATAATTCTTATAATGTATATCCTCAGGGCCTATTTGGAATGATTCTGGGTATTTCAGGTCTTTTTGCGATTATTGTCGCTTTAATTTTTATGTTAACCCCACTTGGAGGACTATTATATAGTACGGATGATGCCGAGATTCGATCTCAGATTTTAAATGTCACTGAAAAGGCAATTGCATTGGAAGATTCCCTACGGCAACGGGATCTGCAGTTACGTGAAATGAAAAATATCCTAAGATTAAGTATTGATACTACCCTGACTTTAGATCAGCGGTTTAATGATTTTTTGAGTCAGCCTAATGCGTTTCAGAATTCTGATTTTATGTCTTTTGATCAGGTAGGTTCATTTGATCGGCTAAGCCAGAATGAAGTACTTTTTTCAAATATTGCAAAATCAGCTCCTGATTTCCCGGCCCGCTTTCCGGTTCAGGGTTCACTAACCCGTGGTTATATGCCCGGGGATGAACATTATGGTATTGATATTGCAACAAAAAGCAATGAGCCAGTCATCAATATTGCGGATGGCGCAGTTTTTAATAGTAGTTGGACAATTAATAATGGATATGTAATATCCGTACAGCACAGTGCTGGAGTGGTTACCACTTATAAACATCTGTCAAAATTAAATAAGAAGGAAGGCGACCTGGTTTTAAAAGGTGATATACTTGGAGTTGTTGACAACACCGGAATATTAAGTACAGGGCCGCATCTCCATTTTGAAATATGGAAAAATGGAGTACCTCAAAATCCTGAAGTCTATTTAATCAAATAAATAAAAGATATGCTAAATTCTAGAAAATCATCTAATAACAATATCCCAAAAAATTCAAATCAGTCTCCAACTGTCAATATATTAAGTGAAGGCACAAAGCTTACAGGAGACTTGAATTCACAAACAGATATTCGGATTGCAGGAACAGTGGAGGGCGAGGCGGTCTCAAAAGGTAAACTCATTGTAACTGGGAATGGGAAAATTATAGGAAACATGACCTCTGCGGACGCTGATATCGCTGGTAAAGTTGAAGGCGAAGTCAAGGTTTCAAATAAATTAACGCTTAGGGAGAGTGCTGTAATCGATGGTAATATTTATACAAAAACACTGATTGTAGAAGAAGGGGCTCAAATTAATGGTGCCTGCCGAATGGGCTCGGATGCCAAATCACTTTCTGAAGACCGTGATGCAGATTATGCCAATGACACCAAAGTAAAATCTGCATCCTGAATCATTGCCCAATAACTTTCTCCCCAAAAAATATATGCAATATCTGGGATTGGGAGCTGAAATAGCAGCTTCACTTCTTATACCCATACTACTGGGCTATTTTTTGGATGATCTCTTTAAAACTTCACCCATCTTTATTTTAATTGGGGTTGCAGGAGCTATGATAGGATTTGGATTTATGATTTTCAGGATCTCGAAGAAACTTGACTCCGATGATTTTTGATCTGAACGCAGGTGTATTTCGAAATGCATTAAAATTTTCCGCACTTCTATTACTTCTCTCTCTGGTTTTTTTTGGGATTGGCGAGTTAGAAGGGATCGCCGTTCTTTCCGGAGTTTTGTTAAGTGCTATATTTGTATGTAGCAGTGCATGGATTTTTGAAACATTTCAAAATGTTGAAAATGCCATGTTTATAAAGATTTTTATCTTTTCAATAGCCATCCGTTTTCTTTTGGTTTTACTGTTATTTGGTCTTTTGATTGGAACCACAAAAATTGATGAAATCTACTTTACAGTTAGTTTTATAATTTCCTATCTTTGTCAATCTGTAATGGAAATGATATTAATCAATAAAATTCTTCAAAAGAGTAGCAGCTAAAAATGGTTCAAACCCTGCGTCGAGTTTTTCTAACTCTTTTATTTCTATCGATAAGCACATCAAATATGTTCGCGATCTCAGCTGATACATCAGACGCTGAAGAGGAGCCGGTACTTGACGTTATGGGAACCGTCGCTGATCACGATTATTTTAAAACACCACTGGGCAAAATATATCTTCCCCGTATATTTTATTGGGAAACCGCTGAAGGGAATACCCAATTAAGTGCTTTCAGTTCTACTAAAAAAGCCCTGAACTCTAATGCATTTATCGAAAACGAAGAAGGATCCATTGTGCCTGCCGGAGGCGGAAAGATCAAGATTGACTTTTCCATTACCTCTCATTTATTATACTATTGGTTTGGAATGGGACTGGCCGTTTTATTAACCATTCTTGCAGCAAATAGATATAAAAAAGGTGTGGGTCGTGATGTTGAACCAAAAGGGACTTTCCAAAATATATTTGAGGTGCTTTTTGTATTTATACGGGACGATGTGGCCCGAGATAATATTGATCTCAATAAATACGAAAAATATGTCCCTTTCTTGTTTACCATGTTCATGGGAATTTCGTTTATGAATTTATTTGGGCTTCTCCCATGGGCTGCTACGGCTACTGCGGATCTTACGGTAACGGCAACACTGGCATTCGTTACCTTTTTAATTACGCAATTTAGTGGGACAAAGGATCATTGGGCGCATGTTTTTTGGTTTCCGGGAGTTCCTACCTGGGTACGGGCAATTTTGACTCCCGTTGAGATCTTAGGCCTTTTTACAAAACCATTTGCGTTAGCTATTCGACTATTTGCGAATATGTTATCCGGAAAAATTATGATCATAGCCATTCTGGGGCTGGTGTTTATCTTTGCCGACCTATTTGGATCGGTAGCAGGCTATGGTGTAGGGATCTTTTCGGTAGCGTTAACGGTGGTCTTATACGCATTAAAAGTTTTTGTTGCATTATTACAGGCATATATCTTCACTTTACTTTCAGCTGTATTCATAGGAATGGCTGCAGAAGATCATCATCATGATGAGGAAGGATATCACACAGAACATATTGCTGAAGAAGTTTCAGCGAACTAAATAAAACCAAACATCAATAATTAAAACTAAACGAACAGAATTATGGGATTATTAGCAGCTGGTATTGGAGCTGGAATCGTAGCACTTGGTGCCGGAATTGGAATCGGCATGATCGGTAAAAGTGCCACAGAAAGTATTGCACGTCAACCGGAAGCATCTGGCGATATTCGTGGTGCAATGATTTTGACTGCAGCCTTTATTGAGGGTGTTGCTCTTCTCGGTGCCGTTATTTGTATTTTGCTTGCTCTTGGAATTGGTCAATAATTAAAGGTAGGGTTCTATCATGACTTTCCTATTAGCAGGTGGAGGCGGCTTACTGTCATTTAACACAGGGTTTGCGATCTGGATATTACTATCCCTGATCCTTTTTCTATGGGTGATGACGAAGTACGCGGTACCTCCAATTATGACGGCGCTTAAGGATCGTGAGCAAAATATAAAAGAGTCTTTAGAGGCTGCTGAGCAGGCTATAGCCAAAGCAGAAAAAATTTCTAAAGAAAACGAAAAAGCACTTCGGGAAGCTGAAGTAAAAGCTCAACAGATCCGAAAAGAAGCCGTTGAAGAAGCTGAATTGATACGTACAGAACGTATTAGTAAAGCAAAAGAAGAGGCCGATACTATTATTGAACAAGCACGTGCCTCCATAGAGCAAGAAAAGAAACAAGCTTTGGTTGATTTAAGAAAAGAAGTAGCGAAATTGGCAATCGATTCTGCTTCCAAGATCATTGATGCGGAGCTTGATAACGCAAAAAATCAAAAGTTGGTAGATAATTTTTTATCTGACCTCTCTAAAAACTAACCAATAATTCATGCTGGTATCTAAAGCGGCAAGAAGATATGCCACGGCACTTTTGGAACTTGCAATAGAGCAAAAGTCCGTAGAGCAGACTTTGAAAGATGTTTCTTTTATTAAGAATACCCTTGAAGGGTCGCGGGATCTTGTTTTGTTCTTAAAAAGCCCAGTGATAAAACCTGACAAGAAAGTAGCTGCTCTTAATGCTATTTTTGGGGATCATCTTAGTGATCTTGTACATCAGTATGTATCACTTATTGCAAGAAAAAACCGGCAGAATATGCTGGATGAAATTGTGACTGCATTCATTGATAAATACAATGATCATGCTGGTATTATTTCAGCTGAGGTGTATGTTGCCCGTGAATTGAGCAATAAAGAACTCAAAAAGGTTAAATCCACCCTGGAAAAGTTCACAAATAAGAAAGTGAACATCACTACCAAAGTGCAAGAAGACCTGAAAGGCGGAATGGCCGTAAAAATTGAAGATACGGTTATAGATGCCACCGTTAAGCATAAATTGGAACAACTTGAAGATGAATTCCTGAGTTCCGCCTCGGAATAAAATCACAACATTTTTTTAATCATATACACACAATGAGTCAAGTCAGACCAGACGAAGTTTCAGCCATATTACGTAAACAATTATCCGGCTTCGATAAAGAAGCTGATACCTATGATGTAGGTACCGTTCTTGAAGTAGGAGATGGTATTGCTCGTGTATACGGGCTTTCTAAAGTTCAGGCAGGGGAACTGGTTGAACTACCGGATTCTAAAGATCATAACGGGAAATCAGTAACCGGAATGGTATTGAATCTGGAAGAAGATAATGTAGGTATTGTATTATTTGGATCATCACAAGCGGTAGAAGAAGGCCATACCGTAAAACGTACCAAAGACATCGCTTCTATAAATGTAGGTGATGGTTTGCTCGGGCGTGTAATTGATCCTCTGGGAAATCCAATTGATGGTAAAGGTGCAGTGAGTGGAGAAACAGTACGCTTACCACTCGAACGTAAAGCTCCTGGGGTAATTTATCGTGAGCCGGTATCTGAGCCCATTCAAACGGGTCTGAAATCTATTGACTCTTTGATTCCAATTGGCCGGGGCCAACGTGAGCTTATTATTGGTGACCGGCAAACAGGTAAGACTTCAGTTGCAGTAGATACTATTATCAATCAGGGAGCAACGCAGGATTCCGACAAACCGGTATACTGTATTTATGTAGCTGTGGGCCAAAAAGGTTCTACCGTGGCTAACATTCGTAAGGTATTGGAAGAAAATGGTGCGATGGAATATACTACCATTGTTGCTGCACCTGCCAGTGTTTCCGCACCAATGCGCTATATCGCTCCATTTGCCGGAGCTGCAATCGGAGAATATTTCCGGGATACAGGTCGCCATGCTCTGGTTATTTACGATGATTTATCTAAACAAGCTGTCGCTTATCGAGAATTGTCACTTTTATTGAAAAGACCACCGGGACGTGAAGCGTATCCCGGGGATGTATTCTATCTCCATAGCCGTTTGCTCGAGCGTGCTGCAAAAATTATTGACGACGATAAGGTAGCTCAGGCAATGAACAACATCCCGGAAGAACTAAAGCCTAAAGTTAAAGGTGGTGGTTCTTTAACAGCTCTTCCCGTGATTGAAACACAAGCGGGTGATGTTTCGGCATATATCCCTACAAATGTAATTTCCATTACCGATGGACAGATATTCCTGGATACCGACTTGTTCAATCAGGGAGTTCGTCCTGCTATTGATGTTGGTACTTCTGTATCTCGTGTAGGTGGATCAGCACAGGTAAAATCCATGAGGAAGTTATCTGGTACTTTGAAACTGGATCTTGCACAGTATCGGGAGTTGGAAGCGTTCGCTAAGTTTGGTTCTGACCTGGATGCTTCTACACAAGCTCAGCTTAAAAAAGGAGAACGTACGGTTGAACTACTAAAACAAGATGTATATCAGCCGCTTCCCGTTGAGCAACAAATTGCACTCTTGAAAGTCAACGACGAAGGTTTATTTAGTGATTTGAAGACATCACAGATATCTGAATTTGAAAGTCAGTTCCTGGAACGTATTGACATCAAATACGGTAAGGAGATGGCCGCTTTGGCAAAATCTGGAGTTCTTGACGATGATTTTGGGGACAAGCTAATAGAATTAGCCTCTTCTATCATTGATCAGATGAATGCATAAAATTAACGCTGACGCTAAAGTAATTTTCTCTGATGGCTAACTTACGAGACATACGAAACCGGATATCATCTGTCAATAACACCCAGCAGATTACCAAAGCCATGAAAATGGTTGCAGCTGCAAAACTTCGGAAAGCACAGGACAGAATGACCCAAACGCGGCCTTATGCTTCAAAAATCGAAGAAGTAGCTGGGCGCTTATCTGGTAATAGTTCAGGTTCTAACCCACTATTACGCAAGCCGGAAGAAATTCAGAAGATTCTTTTTATCGTAGTTGGATCAGACAGAGGATTGTGTGGTGGTTTCAATAATAATCTCTTCAAAGAAGTGGAAGCTCAGCTTCATAATAAATTCGAATCATTTCTTGAGAATAAAGCGATCTCTTTCATAACCATAGGAAAGAAGGCCTCTGCTTATTTCAAAAAGAGAAAATATAAGGTGCAAAGCAGCTTCCCCGGGTTTTTTGATAATATCGATTATGATGCAACCTCATCCATAATGGAATCAGCAAGAAATCAATTTATCGATGGTAACTTCGATGAAGTTTACATCGCATTTAACGAATTTAAAACGGTTATTGCACAAAACAGGAGAGTTCAGAAAGTACTTCCATTGGATCCTGAGAAGATCGCAAAGTCAAAAACCGGAGATGCATCTGAACAAGCTATTGATTACCTTTATGAGCCAAATTCTGAAGCAATATTAGATAGGTTATTGCCTCTGCATTTGAACATGCAGTTATGGCGAGCTGTTTTAGAATCTAATGCGTCGGAACAGGGTGCCCGAATGACGGCCATGGATAGTGCTACTGAAAATGCCAAAGAACTTGAAAAAGAACTAAGATTAGAATACAATCAGGCCCGACAAAGCGCTATTACTACTGAGATCTCCGAAATTGTTTCTGGAGCTCAGGCACTTAGTGATGACTAATTTTACTTACTGAAGAATTTCATGGAGAGCTGGCAGAGTGGTCGAATGCGGTGGTCTTGAAAACCATTGAGGCCTTACGGTCTCCGGGGGTTCGAATCCCTCGCTCTCCGCAACTAATAGCCCCAATTGGGGCTATTTTTGTTTTATGAAGCAATTAGAATCAATATAATGGGAATACCTTCGTTTACTGCTCAAATTAATTTATTCATATGAAAGTACGTACATTTATTGTAGCTGTTTGTATCTCCTTCTTACCATTCTCTGGTGTTGCACAAGATACTTTGAATATTGATTTGTCGACTTTCATTCAGCAAGCTGTACAAAATTCAGGGCAAGTCAAGTATGAAAGACAGAATGTAGCGTTAGCAGAAAACAGAATTGAACAGGCTAAAGCTCAGCGATTTCTTCCAAACCTTAGTTTTGATAGTCAACACGGCCTGGTTCCGGGGGTCGAAAGTGATGTACCCGGGTTGCCTGAGGATGAATATTATTTGGACCCAAATTTGAGAAATAACTGGTCTAATTGGGCAATATTTACCAGGTTTCAGGTGACCGCTGCCCAACCGGTCTTTACCTGGGGTGCTATCAATAAAGCCATAGAAGCAGCAAAATTAGGAGCCGAAGCTGCAGATTATGGATTTGACGCCAAACGCTCTGAATTGGAGCTGCGATTATTTGACCTTTATTATAGTTATGTGTTGGCCATCGAGATCGAACGTTTATTGCAGGAAGCGCAGGATAAAGTCAATCAAATTGAACGACAAATAAATTCCATGCGGGAAGAAGGAGACCAAAGCCTGGATGAATCAGAAGTTTTCAAATTTGAGATCTTTAAATCTGAATTCGAGATTCAGAAAGCGGAAGTATTGGAGAATATGAGGTTCATCAGCGAAACCTGGAACTATGTGCTCAGAAATGATGAGCAAAAAGTTTATAAACCATCCATTCAATTTCTCGACCCTGTAGCCTCTGATATTGAAAACGTAAATTTTTATCAGGAAGCTGCCTTTAATAACCGCCCGGAACTTAAAGCGCTTGAAAAGGGAGAAGAAGCAACTGAAACCTACATTTCTTCCCTAAAAAAACAGAATCTACCTGGATTATACCTTGCCGGGTATATTAATTTTGCGAATACGCCCAATCGTCCGCGACAGTCAAATCCATTTATTCAGAATACGACCAATTTATTTACCGGTGGTTTTGGATTAACAATCCGACAAAGGCTTAACTTTTTTAGCATGAAGGCTGATCTTGAACGCAGTAAAATTGAGCTTAAAAAAGCCGATTTTGCACAGGATGCTGCAAAGGATGGAATTCTTCTTGAGGTGAATAATCAGTATAGGCAAACGGCCCTTGCTGATGTAAAAGTTGAACAAACTGATGAAGCCTTGGTGACTTCTAAAAAATGGCTACGTCAGGAACAATTAGACTATGATTTTGGTATGGGGGAAGTAAAAGACCTGATTGATGCCATGCGAAAAGAGCTTGAATTAAAACTTCAGCTAAAGCAATATATATTTGAATATAACTCCTCATTGGCAAAACTAAATAAAGCATCCGGAATCCCAATAAATACACTAATAACAAACTGATCCTATTATGAAAAAGCGAACTATTGGCCTATTCTTTATATTGATCTCAATACTTACAGGTACAGCTTTTGGTCAACAAACTACTGAAGATATTCGCAGTTTACTGGAAGAACGTGATCAACAAATAAAAGAATTGGTTGGACCAGAGGGTACAAGCTACTCAGAGGAACAAAGAGCAAAAATGAAGGAGATCATCAACGGTATTATTGATTTTGAAGCTATGTCAAAAGAAGCTCTTTCAGTTACTTTTGATACTATATCTGTGCAACAACAAGAGGAATTTGTAGATCTTTTTTCAACAATTGTTCGCGATCAGTCTTTAAATAATCTCGATATTTACCGGGCGGACGTTCGCTATGAAGATATATCTGTAGAAGAGAATACCGCACGAGTAGAAACGATGGCAACACTCAAAAATGTGCGAACGCCGGTAAATTATGAGTTGGCTTTTAAGAATAACGAGTGGGTAATCACGGATATGGAAATTGATGATGTATCAACAGCCGGGTCCTATAACCGTCAATTTCAACGTATTATCAGCCAAAAGGGTTTTGATTCACTTATGGAAAGTTTGAGAAAACGTGCTGAAAGGGCTTAATAATTTAAAACTCTTAAAATATGACTGAGCAATACAGGAATGAGGATACACAATGATCTGGCCTACCAGTCCTATTCTTAAAAATTTTCTATGGTTGAAAATACAATTGCATAAGTCTGCATTTGTTATTGTTTTCTTCGTTTTTTTGATCGTATCTGGTTCGGCTTTTGCCCAACAAAGTCAGGTGATTCATTTAAATAATCGGGTTTACCACCATATTAAAAATCTTCAGCAACGTGGCTATTTCTCTGAGTTAAATCCCACAAAACTGCCATATACAAAAGGGGAGATCAATAGCTCTCTCCGAAATATTAAAGAGGAAGAATTAAGTGCCACTGAAGCTTTCTGGTACCAGCAAGTTCAAGAGGAAATCGGTTTTGACCCGAGTAATTCAGAAGAACCCTACTTATACGGAATGCTGGAAGCAGGGCTGGATTTTAACAATACATTAAGTGGAAACGGACTGCGGCCTCAATCCGATAAAATTTATCTTCTCCCTAATATTGCTTCTAACCTCTACGCAGGTAAGGGCGGTTTTAGCGCCCAACTTGGCCTAAGACACGATTCATTCTATGATTATGATCGCCTTGGAGAAATTGTGAATAGCAGGTTTGGACTCCGTTCCGAAGATTATTACGTAGGTTACAAAAATGATTTTTTTAATATTTACATCGGAAAGTTTCAAAACCTATGGGCTCCTTACGGAGAGGCTTCCACCC
>JAVLBT010000119.1:0-9346 GCA_031580945.1 Gracilimonas sp. | reverse complement strand
GACGATGGGTAGTATTTTGTCGAAATTGGTCTTTAGGTCATGCATGGGGTTGGTGTTTTTGTGAGAATTAACACCTTTAAGATAAGTATTATCAACTGTTTGCATGGCCTTTTTTATTATAAATATGTTAAATGTTTTAACGCCAAATCCACTCTGGCAATCTAAAATCTAACCGGTAAACGCGTTACTTGAGTCAATTTTTTCCTTTATTGTTTCTCTAATCAAATGATCCATCTCGTTTGCAGATTTAATGAGTTCATTAAGATTTTGCTCTTTACTTATTTCATTAAATTCACCCTCTTGCATTAATTCTAAGAGGACCATCATTCTTGTAAGTGGACTTCGTAAACTATGAGATAGGTTCCAAGTAGCTTCTTTTAGTGCTTTGTTTTTTTTCTTTAATTGCTTTGAATAATTAAATTTTTCTGTACGATCATTGTGTATAATATGAATTAAATTATTCTTTTTATACTGAATAAAACTAAAGTACATATCAACTATTTTATGTTTATTATCTTTTGTTAGTTGGTTTGTAGTAGTTTTACGGAAGGAATTATTTTTTTTTAGTTTGGTTTTTAATTTGGTTTTTGTGTTGTTGCTCAAAATTGAAGCGTCAAGTTTTTGTCCTATAATGTCTTTTTTTTTCCATCCGTAAAAATTTATAAATGCTGGATTAACATCAATAAATCGTAAAGAACTCTGCTCAACTAGAGACATAATAACTGAACTTTGTTCAAAGATTGTTCTAAATCTTACCTCACTCTTTTCCAATTCAATTTGAGCTTCTTTTCTTTTAGTTATGTCCTGAACAGTGCCTACTAAAAGTGGTTCTTCTTGTTTTTTTTGTTCTGAAAACTTGCCTTTTACTTCCAACCACTTCTTATCTTTAGACGTCGTAATTCTATATTGCATGTCAAGCAATTGCTTATTCGTTAAAAATTGTCTCCAATTTTTTAGGAAAAAATCTTTATCAGCTGGATGGATCATTGATAAAACCTTATCAAAACTTATTTTTTGTTCAGCCGGGATATCAAATATATCATAAGTAGCCGGAGACCAATTAATTTCGCCATTATTTATATTGTATTTCCAAGACCCAATCTTGGCTACTTGTTGTGCTTCAATTAGCTCACGAGTTCTATCTCTAACTTTTGCCTCCAAATATTCTTTATGTTTGCTCACTTTTAACTGAGTTTTTCTAAGTTTAATATGAGTTTTAACACGTGCTAAAATTTCAGCTTCTTGGAATGGTTTTGTTATGTAATCGACAGCTCCCTGTTTAAATGCTTTAATTTTTTGGTGTACATTTCTGGCCGCACTAATGTAGATTATGGGTACATCTTTAACTACAGGTATTTTACTGAGAAGTAGATGTGTTTTAAAACCATCCATTTCTGGCATCATAATATCCAACAATATTAAATCGGGAGATATTTCTTTAGCTGCATTGATTGCCAATTTTCCACTTGGAAACTGAAAAACATCATACCCGGTTTCTCTCAATATTGAGCCAAGAATGTCTAAATTTTCTGGAGAATCATCAACAACGATTATTTTTCCTGAATTTAATCTAGTATTCATTTTTATTAGTCCAAATCTAATTTTTCAAAGACTTCATTGAGTTTTTCATAATCATAACTGTTGCCCAACTTTCTTAGATAGGCAGAAATTTCCGGCATTGCTTGATCAAGCGAATTTAGTATTCGATTATAGGATTGAATGTCACCCAATTTTATTGAGGAGTGCATTTTGTGAAATAATTCCAGGTATTGCTTATTTGATTGAATTTTTGATTGAATATTTCTAGGTAGAACTCTATGACTAATATCATCAATATGAGTTGTATTAGTTAATGATCGTTCAATAATCTTTAAAAGTTTTTCAGTTCTAAAGGGTTTTCGAATGTAGTCGTTAAGTCCTTTATCAAGAAAATTTCTTTTTTCGAGTTTAGTAGCGGTAACGGCAATAATAGTTATGAGATTGTCATTATATTTTTCTCGAATTTGAGTTACTAATTTATATCCATCCATTTGATTCAGTGATAAGTCAAGTAAAATAACATCCGGTTTATGACTCAAATAATAATCTATTGCTTCATCTACTGTTTTTTTTCCTGCAGATGTAAACCCTTCTAATTCCAACATTTCAGAGATTGTATCGAGAATATCTTCATTATCGTCAACAACAAGTATAGAGTATTGTTTTTTATTTATACTCTTAATTACCTCTTCAGAGCTTTGAGGAACCAATTGGTTTCTTTCTTCCGAGCTACTAATAGGCAGGTTAAATGTGACGTTTGTACCCGTACCAATTTCACTTTCTATTACTATATCTCCACCCAAATGATTAGCTAATGCGTAACTTATAGTTAAACCTAGGCCAGTTCCGCCTGCTTTTTTCCCAGCATCAAATTGTTTGAATTCATCGAAAATAGAATCTATTTCTTTTTCATGAATTCCCGGTCCAGTATCTTGTACTGTAAATGACAATAATTGATTCCCAGAAGATTCAATATCAGAATTAAATTGCACTGTTAGTTTAACAAAACCTTTTTTGGTAAACTTGACTGCGTTACTCAATATGTTTACTAAGACCTGACGGACTTTACTTTCGTCACTAACGATATGTTCATTGAATGGAAGTTCCCTTTGTATGTTTAACTCAATATTTTTTGAATTTGTTTGCAATGAGAACATTTCTTGTAAATCTGCCAGAAGTTGTTTTAGCGAAAAGCTTGATTTATTGATTGTTATTTGGCCTGTTTCTATTTTTGAATAGTCTAATATGTCATCGATTAGGTTTAGCAGATGGTTACCATTCCGAAATATTGTTTCAATTTTTTTTATTTGATTAGGATTTAAAGAGTTGTCTTTGGTAAGTATTTGTGAGAAACCAATGATGGCATGCAGTGGTGTTCTTATTTCATGACTCATGCTAGACAAAAAAGCACTTTTAGCCTTATTAGCTGCTTCTGCTTCTTTTCTGGCAATTCTATCTTTTTCTGCTTTAATAACTTGTGTCAGATCCTTGCAAATAGCTAAAATAGCCTCTTCTTCTTGATAAGGAATTTTCGACAATCTAAATTCTGTTTCTTTTTGTACTCCATCTAATGATTCAAAAGTGTATTCAAATGAATGTTGACCTTTGTTTTTTGCTATTTCAACCATCTCATTGATGAAATAATTTGTATTGGTATTTTTTAGAGTATCGGGTAAAAACGTTGTTAGTTTCTTGCCAATAATCTTTTCTCTAGTACCATTTAAGTACCTCTCAGTTACCTTGTTGCACTCAATGATTCGTTTATTTTTTAAAATTAAATATGCTTCGGGTGCTTCATTAAATAGAATCTTATACTTTTGTTCGCTCTGTAATAATTTTTCCTGTGCCTCCTTGCGTTCAGTAATGTCAAAACCTATACACTGAATTTCATTAGGTTGTCCTTTCTCATCTGTTAAACAGACGAACTCCCAAAGTGTTGTTAGGGTACCACCTTTTTTGGATGGTTGATCAAGCTCAACACTGACAATTTTTCCGGGTTTCTCTATACATTCCTTAACCGTTTTTTCAGTACGTTCATGGTGATAAGAACATATTGAGTTCGTAGCAAGATCGTTTCCAGGTTTAGAATTACTAAATAACCATCCATGATCCTTTTCAAATTTATTATTTGAATACGTTTTATACCCATTTAAATCAGTTCGTATAACGTAACTGCTTTGCGTATTCAACAAATTCTGTAAATATTGTTCTTTTTCTTCTAAAGAGTTCGTTGTTTCTTTGCGTGCGGTTATTTCTGTAGCCATTGCACATACACCGGAAATTTTTCCTTGATTATCAAGTACAGGAAATTTTATTGATAGGAAATACCGTTTATTTCCTTCAATAGTTAGTATTTCCTCACATTCGTCTGTTTTACCTGTATCAATTACAAACTCATCATTCTTTCTAAATAGTTCTGCTGTTTCTTTAGGAAAAAGCTCGTGGTCCGTTTTTCCAATGACTTCTTTTATTTTAATGCCAGTAATTTCTTCAAATTTTTTATTTACTAAAATATATTTTCCGTCAACATCTTTGATCACAATTACAGACCCTGAGTTTTCAATTATATCTGATAAAATTCTTTTGTTTTCTTGAAGACTCTCATAATTTTTTACCCTTTTTTTAAGATTAGTTAAAAAATCCGCAAAAATGTGTAGTAATTGTTCCTCCTTTTTACTGTATTTACGATGTTTTCTAACTGAGTCAATTCCTAAAAAACCCAGGCATTCTTTGCCATCCATGATAGGAACAGTTATCAGGCTTTTTATCTCTTGTGGTTCTAAAATTTGTCGAACATTATCATCTTTATCTAATTTAAGTACATCGTGGATAATCATAGCTTTACCATTTTTGTGGGTATTTATCCACTCTGGTATTACGTCAACCGGTACATCTTGTAAATTGTCGATTTCAGGTTTTACACCCTTCGCACACCACTCGAAAGTATTTGAAGCCGTATTCTGTTCAAAATCATAATCAAAAATGTAGAATCTATCTGCATTAAAGTATTTACCTAACTCCGCTATGGATTCATTAATTGTTTGATCCACTTTTTCAAGAGGTAAATTTATATAAGTAGCGGAAATCTCCATCAGGAGATCCTGTAACTTATTTTGTATTTGTAATTGCTTATCAGTCTTAACTTGTTTTGTAATATCTATAAATGTTGCAAATACATAGCTAGGTTCCTCTTTAGATTGGTTAAAAATTGGTTGTGCGCTTACAAGTAGCCAAACGTAATCATCCTTTTCAGGATGATAAACTCCCATAGTTTTGTTTAAAATCGGTTTACCTGTTTTGAGAGCCAATATTGCTGGATGTGTTTCTCCAGGGTATTCTGATTGGTCAAGGTGAATGGCTTTCCAATGTGGATCGACTGAATGCCGTCCCTTCATCTGATCAATTGTTAATCCCAACAGTTTTTCTGCAGCTGGATTTGCGTCTATAATATGTCCATCGCTATCGTGATAAACCACACCGCTGGACATCTTATTGTAAAGATTTGAATAATCAGGTACTGATTTCTTTTTGTCTTCTTCGTTAATATGTGAAGTAAATTGTAAAAGATAGAGGTCTTTATCTTGTTTTTCCGATAAAGGGCTAATGAAAATGGACAGTGTTTTTGTTGTTCCATTTTTCAGTTTGAGACAAACTTTTGAAACTTGATTTTTACTATCAAATAGTATTTTGTCTTCAAGGTCTGAATTAAAATCAAGCTCAGAGTCAAAAACTTTCTTGTATGATTTTCCAGTAATCTTGTCAATATCCCAACCCGATAATTTTAAAAACTCTCGATTTACTTTTACGATTCTCAGATGTGAATCAAGTAATAATGCTGGAAACTTGAAATTCTCAACAAACTGAAGACATTTTAAAAATTCTGATTTTGTACCCATTTAAACTCACTTCCTATTTTCAGCTTCTAATTGATGAATGAATTATGAAATTCGAAAATTTAATCATGAAAATCGATTCTACTGCTATGAATATTGTATTTTTAGTCTAATTTGTTACTGTTAACGTTTAAGAAAGGAATATGGTTTAATTAGTGTATTGAACTGATTGAAGCTTTAAGATTATATATTATTTTAAAGTATTATCATTTTTAAGAAAGAAGATGAAAGGTTAT
Organism: Gracilimonas sp.; assembly: GCA_031580945.1. GTDB lineage: Bacteria > Bacteroidota > Rhodothermia > Balneolales > Balneolaceae > Gracilimonas. The sequence goes on along the minus strand of JAVLBT010000119.1, from coordinate 3,678 downwards.
TCATAAAAAAGTAAAATATATTCATTCATTTTTATAAAATTTCAATGAATAAGGTGTGTTTTAAAATTTTGAAAATAAATAACTTTCAAATGTTGACCTATTTGAGTAAGTGCATCCATTATGTGTTACCTATTCACGTTTTGGATGCACTTTTAAATAAAGTGAAAAAATTAGATAAAGTTCATTCCAATAAAGGGCGTAATTACTCACTTATTGAATATTATTTCTATTATACACAAAAAAGGTAAACCAACTAATATCTCGAATCTAACTTTCTTTTTTTACTAGCGTATATAAAATGAATTACAGGATTGCTACTCAAACACTTTAAGGGACTTTGCACTATCAGGGTAATCTGTAATAATGCCATCCATTCCCATCTCAACCAGGTCATTCATTTCTTCTGTTGTGTTTACCGTCCATGGAATCACTTTCATATCCATGGAGTGAGCTTCAGCAATCATCCGTGAAGTAACCAACTCATAATTCGGGCTCCAGATATCGGGTACAAATCCCAACTGATTCACATAATACTGGATGGTCTGCTTATTGGCTGCAAGCATGGCAAACGATACCTCTGGGTTAAGCTTTCGAAATTCAACCAAGGTGGCGGGATCAAAAGACTGGATAATCACCCGGTCCAGCATGTTGAATTCCTCATCCAGATCCATTAAAAGATTATTCAGAAGCCGTGCGAATTTTTCCGGCTGTGGGTAATAAACACCGTATCGCATCGGTTCACTTTTGGTTTCGATGTTGTATTTCACATCAGGCAATCCTTGTTCGTCGGTATAATTTTCAACGGTTCGAATTACTTCGCTCAACAACGGTTTTTTAGCCTCCATTCTCTCCTGGTTTGGGAAGGAGGGGTGGCCTTTTTTTCCCACATCAAACTGTTGGGTTTCCTGGTAGGTCATCTCATAAATGTTCAAATCCATCTCTTCCTCTTCAGTGACCGGCGACCCATCCGGTTTGGTGCTGATTTCGTGGTTGAACCATGGCTCATGTGATATAAGAATTCTCTCATCCTCCGTAATTACAACATCCAGTTCAATCGTATCCACTCCAAGGTCAACAGCTTTCAAAAAAGCGGGAATTGTATTTTCGGGCATCAGTCCACGGGCTCCTCGGTGCCCCTGCAGGTCGAATGTTTGGGGGGGGGTGGTCTTTGTACAAGTCATAAGTAAAAGCGAAAAGAATATTGCTATGAAAAACCGCATGGTTCTATATATTTAAACGTTTTGATTACTAAAAACTGCACTCCAATATATTGGGAATCGTTATGAAAAAAAGATTAATAAGCTGTCATCAAATTATAAAACTAATTCTCCTTATTACAATTCTTCTACCTTTTGATCACTTTGCTAAAACTACTGAAACCGATTTAACCACGATTATTCTGGTTCGTCATGCCGAGAAAGTGGATAATAGTACTGATCCAGATTTGAGTGAAGTTGGATATGAACGAGTGGAACGATTTACGAGCATGTTTCAAAATGTGCCAATTGATGCGATATTCTCGACTGATTTTAAGCGGACACTGGAAACTGCAACACCTCTTGCTGAAATGAATAATTTGGAAATCCAGTATTGTGAGTATCAAAATGCTTCATTAGAGGTTGAAAAATGGATCCAAGAACATAATGGGGATACGATACTAATAAGTGGCCATTCAACTACGACTCCAAGTGTTGCAAATGCGATATTAGGAGAAGAACATTTTGAAAACAATTTTGAAGAATCTGATTACGGTAACATCCTCATCATAACAATTTCATCTGATGGGGATGAGAAACTGCTTCATTTGAGATATTAATCTAGGATAGATTCAAAGAGAGGACTAATTTTACTCCACTCATCCGTTCCGGAATGGATCATCTCAAAATGACCAGATTTTTCCAATAAAATGTGATGTGCTGAATCACCAGCTTTCTAAGCTGAAGGAATATCTGAATAAGTGCTATCTCTTCGTTTAGTAAGGTTGACAAACTTCTCAATTATTCAATCTCCACAAGATCCGCTAATAATTGGCATAACTCACAAATGGTTAATTCTGTATAGATCTCATTTTTATCGATCATTAATTCAAATGAACAACGGTACATCCCGATCCCCCACTGTCCCAGGGTGCAATTTCAAACGATTTCACTTCAGGTCTTTTTTCAAGATGCTCATGAACCAGTTTGTGTAGAATTCCCTCGCCTTTTCCATGGATAATTTCTACCTGGCTGAGGCCGCGGGTCAATGCATTATCAAGATATTTGGTAAGCTCTTTCATCGCTTCCTCGCCGCGTTTTCCGCGCAAATCCAGGGATGGACTGACAGAAAGATCTGTATCATCAGAAATGCTGTAAGCCCTGGTTTTTATCGATCTCTTCTCTTTTTTGGGCGGATTTGTTTTCACCAGCTTTTTCAAGCTTGATTTGATCTTCATCCCGTTTACCAAAACCGTTGCTTTTTTGCCCGAAAGTTCAACAAGTTCGCCGGATGTATTGCTCTCCTCGATAAGCACATGATCACCCAACTTCGGCTTCTCTTTGCTTCGATAAGGTTTTTCCTCCTTCTCAACCTTTTTCTTTTCAGATGAAATCTCTTTTTTAGCTTCATGAATATCGTGTCGGGCTTCGGTAATCTTCTCTTTGTCTTCACGCCCCTCGCTCACCACTTTTTCAACGGCCTGCTCAATCCGCTGATTCGCCCCTTTCATGATCTCTTCGGCATCTTTATAAGCTTTTTCGATAATTTTCTTTCGCTTATTTTTGATGTTTTTCTGATGCTCATCGTAATCTTTTTCTCTTTTTTCAACAGACCTTAGGCGCTTCTCATACTCGCGCTTCAACTGTTCAAATTCCTGCATATTCTCCTCTAAACTGACAAGGAGATCACCCATGGAATCTCGCTTCTCTCCCAGTAGCTCCCGAGCCCGCTTCATCACCTCTTTCGGAAGGTTCAGCCGGTCGGCAATTTCAAAGGCGTAGCTGCTGCCGGGATATCCTTTTTTGAACCGATAGGTGGGAGTGAGGTTCTCCTGGTTGAATTCCATTGCACCGTTGACCACCTTATCATGCTCATGGGCAAAAACTTTGAGTGATCCGTGGTGTGTTGTGACGATCACACGTGAACCCATTTCAATCACTTTTTCAACAAATGCCTGGAAGAGCGCGCCACCTTCTTCGGGATCCGTTCCGGAACCCGCTTCATCAATCAAAACCAAAGAGTTCTTTTTGATCTTTTGCAACGTATTTCTCATCCACTGCAGGCGTGATGAAAATGTACTCAGGTCGTTTTCTATGGACTGATCATCCCCGATATCGATATAAATTCCATTCAGCACGGGCATTTTTGAATCGGGCTGAACCGGGATTGGAAAGCCGCTTTGCAGCATTAAATTCAGCATTCCAACTGTTCGCATCGCTACAGATTTACCACCTGCGTTGGGCCCGGTTATCACCAGTGCAAGCTCATCCGGGTTCATCTCCAGGTTAAGCGGTATGACCGGTTCCGGATCTTTTAAGGATAAATTTTTGAGTACCAGGTTGGGATTCATCGCCCGGATCAAATTCAAACGGCCATCGGAACTCAATTCAGGAATGCTGCCCTCGAGGTTCAGGCCAAGTTTTACACGGGCGTGGATGGCATCAAACTGTGCAATGATAGGGATATTCCGTTCAAGAGTAT
>JAVLBT010000118.1:0-9374 GCA_031580945.1 Gracilimonas sp. | reverse complement strand
TCGGGATAGGCATAATACTGATAAAAATTTCCGATCATCTCAAAAACATTTCCACTCATGTCGTACAACCCGATCTGATTGGGTTTTTTACGGCCAACGGGATAAGAGAAATTTAAATTTAAGCGATCTGTAATAGCGTAATGGCCCAAAGAATCAGGATCATTGGTCCCGGAATATCGAATGTGTTTACCTCCAGCCCGTGCTGCATATTCCCATTCCTTTTCGGAGGGTAATCTCCAGCCCCAATAGGTACAAAAGTCTTGTGCCTGATACCAATTGATGTAAACTACAGCCCGTTCTCCTCGTCCATATCCACGGTCTTTAGGCAATTCAATGTTTTTTGCACGCGCATAGGCATCATATTGCGCGTAGGTAACTTCATATTTCCCGATGAAAAAATCGTCTACAGAAACCACATGACTGGGAAGAGCATCTTTATTTCTTTTTTCGATAACATCACCCATCAGGAATTCCCCTCCCTTAACAAAAACCATTTCAGGTTTGGTTTTCTCTGAGGGAGTCAGGGTAGTTTTACATCCGGTAATCAATATCAAGTATACTATTAGTAGCTGAAGAAATATGGCCGGAATGTCTCGCAAAAGGTTATTAAAGGGAATCACATTATGGTTTTCAAAAAACTTATAATAATTGGAATGATGTTACCATAATCTAAGTTTAAAGGTGGCAGAAAAATACATCAAGATTATATCAAGCATCAAAATTACTATTACATATGGATCGTAAATTAGACCAAAAAATATTAGATCAGCTGAAACAGTGCAGCAAAGACGAGGCCTCATATTCCAAACTGCAAGAACTTTTTGGAGAATTATTTGATCACTACAAGGAGGCCAGCAATCAGCTGAAATTGTTAGAACAAGCCATCAAGCACGACTACGATTCCATCGTAATAACCGGCTTAAACCTTGAAAAGCCGGGACCTAAGATCGTATATGTGAATGAGGGATTTACCAGAATGACCGGGTACTCCAAAGACGAGGCAATAGGTAATACTCCAAGAATGCTTCAGGGAGAAAAGACAGACCGCAAGGTATTGGACCGTCTAAAAGAGCGATTAATTGAAGGACAAGCATTTTTTGGGCATACTGTTAACTATAAAAAAGATGGTTCCGAATTTATCAACCAATGGGACATACACCCGTTGACCAACGAAAATGGAGAGATCACACATTGGGTTTCTTATCAACGGGATATTACTGACCGAAAAGAGTCAAGCAAGTTGATCTTTGATGCAAATCTTGATTTCGATAATCTTACCGAAGAATCGAAAAAAACGTTTATTGACCTGGATGTGCAGGGAAATATCACCACTTCAAATAACTCTTTTAAGAACATATTAGGCTATGATGCTGATGAGTTCAAGACCGTAAAGATCTGGGACCTTGTGGTAGAGGACGACAAAGAAGAAATGAGGACCCTGTTTTCAGATTTTGATGCCAAAGAAGTTGATGAAGAACCGTATAAATGGACCTTTATTAAAAAAGACGGTAGCGAAGTAAAATTAGAAGGCCATATCAGCTACTTTATTAGTAATGATGAAACGGTAATACGAATTCATTTTGATAATCTTTCACTGAGAGCCCGTGTTATTGAAACCTTAAAAAAGAAAAAAGAAGAGTTCCAGAATATCGTTGGAAAGAAAGATCAATTTACGCTTCGGTTTGTTATTGATGAGCATGGCGAATCCGGTTGTAAGTTTGTTTCCGATAACTTCACCTCATTAACCGGAATTGATCCGGATGAAGTCTTGGAAAACGGATTACATGAAGTAGTTCATGCGGATGACTTGCATGCTGTAGAAGAGGCTTTAAACAAGGCATTTAACGGCACCCCATCATCCTTAACATGCAAATATAGAACCTCTGAGGGCGACTACATATCTGTAGTGCAATCCTTCAAGCCAGATTATGGAGCAGATCCAGAAGTGGTGGAGAGCGTGAAAGGGGTAGCAATGATAGAACTTGAAGTAGAGAAATAATCCACCTGCAGTTTAAATAGCTGGAAAAAGCCTGCCAATGAGCAGGCTTTTTCTTTATGTAGAGAATGGGAAACAGTATATTTAAGCAAAAATGATATGAATATTCAGGATAAGGGAAATAGAATTGTTAGAGAATTCGAGCTATTGCAAGATTGGCAAGAGCGATATAAGTACATCATTAAACTTGGGAAAAAACTTCCCCCACTCGACAGCGAGCACAGAAAAGAAGAGAATCTGGTAAAGGGTTGTCAAAGTCAGGTTTGGCTGAAGGCTCAATCAGAAGATGGAAAAGTGATCTTTGAGGCAGATAGTGATGCTGCTATCACCAAAGGGTTAGTTGCGCTTATGGTCCGGTTTTATTCTGAAGAAGAGCCGGAGGTAATTATCAATACCGATCCTTTCTTTATCGATGAAATTGGCATGGCGAATCACTTATCTCCCACACGCGCAAATGGCCTGGCTTCTATGGTAAAACAGATGAAAATCTACGCTATGGCCTTTCAGTCACAAAAAACGTTATCGTAATCTAATTGTAAGCTTCAAAATATTTGTGTTAATTCATATCCTTAATGGGGATTAAAAATGGATATGAGCACCAAATTTTCACTTACAGGACTTTCAGATATTGCATTAGGAAAAGATCTCAGATCTGGAGAAACCGTAGCTGGTAAAAAAGCAGGCTTAACCGTTTTAAATTCGGTTTCCTTCTTTCTTGCGGGCGTATCAATTTTATTTTTGGTTGCCTTTCAGATCAATGAGTCGGTTTCTTTAACCTGGTTCTTTCTATCGGAAGCAATTGCTTTTTCGTTAATTCCGCTTTTAGCTCGTCAGGGTTTTCAGAAGTCTGCAAAGATGTTGCTTATTGCCTATGCAGATGTAGGAATCATTATACTGAGCTCCGTTTTCGGGGGAGATGCGATGATACAGGCCTTCTTCATCCCGGTTATGGGTTTATCGATTTTGCTTTTCGATAATGCACAAATATACCTTCGAAATATCGGAATTGCCTTATCTGTCATATCTTACTTCATACTCGATTATATCATCTTTGAACGCATAAATATTTCAGAAAGTGGCTTTTCACTGGTTCGATGGAGTGTTCTTACAGGTTCCTTTGTAACTACCTGGCTTATATTTAACACCTTTTCTCAGTTCAAGGAGGAAGCTGAATCACAAACACTCAAACTCCTTGAAAAAGAAAAAGAACTGAATCAGGAACTGAATATTAAGCAAGAACGACTGGAAAATTACATTCAGCAGCTCGAAGTAGCTACCGAAGAATTAGCTAAAAGTACCAAGGCTAAATCAGAGTTTTTGGCTACTATGAGTCATGAGATCAGGACGCCAATGAACGCGATATTGGGTATGACGCATTTACTAAAACAGGATAGCCCAAGAAAAGATCAGATTGAGCCCATCAATATTTTGGATTTTTCTGGTAAAACATTGCTCTCATTGATAGATGATGTGCTTGATTTCTCAAAAATTGAAGCGGGCAAGATCGAGTTCGAAGAAATAGAATTTGAACTCAATAAGCTGGTGAATGTTATCCTTGAAAGCTTTAAGGTGACGGCTAAAAATAAAGGCATCGAGATATATTCTGACATCGATACCGATATCCCAAACAACTTGATCGGTGACCCGGCTCGGTTGACTCAAATCCTAAATAATTTAGTAAGTAATGCCATCAAATTTACAGAAGAAGGAGAAGTTAAGATCGGAGTAAACATACTTCACGATTATGGAGATGAGATCAGGCTGCAATTTGCAATAACAGATACGGGCATTGGTATCGAAGAAGAACGGGCGGAAACCATTTTTGAAAGTTTTACGCAAGCCAGTCAGGACACTAAACGGTTGTTTGGTGGAACAGGCCTTGGGTTAACCATCAGTAAGCAACTTGCAGAACTGCAGGGTGGCGCTATTGCTGTAGAAAGTGAAGAAGGCGTGGGCAGTACATTTTTTGTTGAATTAACTTTTGGCAAAGGAGATGAAATCGAGGAAGTTGAAAAAGATGTCTCCGAAGAGGGCACAAAAAGCTTGATTGGCCTGAAAGTGCTTTTAGCAGAGGATAATGTTGTAAATCAAAAAGTAATGCAACGGTTTTTAGAACGCTGGAACGTAGAAATGAAGGTCGTCGAGGATGGGGTAGAGGTACTGGAAGCCCTGAAAGAGCATAACTATGATGTTATTTTGATGGATCTTCAAATGCCAAATATGGATGGATATGAAGCTGCTGAGCATATCCGAAAACTGGATGACCCCTACAAAAGAAATATTCCGATCATTGCTTTAACAGCAGCAGCACTTAAAGAAGTAAGGGAAAAAGTTTATGCTGCAGGAATGACAGATTTTGTTACAAAACCCTTTAACCCGGCTGATTTAGAGCATAAGCTTTCTGTGATCTCCAACTCGGCCTAAAAACCCTTGTTTCTTTGAAAACATTTTTTGGTGGATGGATAGACACTGCCTCAATCATCTTTTCCAGTTAAATAAAGTCTATTACAAAAGAGTTGAATTTCATATGCATTTGTAGCCTGGAAAGTTCATAAAAAAAGGGCCGCTCCTTATCCAGAAGCGACCCTTGGGTTTTCGGGGTACAAATGAAATTCTTAAGCTTGCCTCGTATCTTTTAAGACGATGTGAAACGTTGTTCCCTTACCGATTTCGGTGTTTATTTTAATACCGCCCCCATGCAAATCAACATATTTCTTAACCAAGGGAAGCCCCATTCCGGTGCTCATTTCTCCTCTTGTTCCTTTACGTCTGTGTACTTTTTTATCTGAGAATAAATCAGGTAAAAAATGATCTGGAATACCAATACCCGTATCTGCTACAGTTAGATGTAAAATGTAGGGGTTACCTGGTAATATTTCCACATCCACGGTAATAACATCCCCTGATTCGGTGAATTTTAATGCATTGGAAAGTAAGTTGCTAAGTATGAGTTTATATTTTTCACTATCAAGATAAAACTTGGCTCCTGCACTACATTTCACTTCAATTGAAACATCTTTGGCATTGGCAAGTGGCTGGTATATATCAATTAAATCCGTAATAACAGACAAAATATCTACGGTTTCGAGGTGCAGCTTAGAGTGGTGCTGAAACATGGAATTCTCCATCAGTTCCCGGGTATAGTTGATGAGTTTTTGGCCACTCAGAGAGATCATCGACAATACTTTGTTTAATTCTTCACGATCTCCATCCCACATCTCTTGTAGGTAATGAGCTGAACCAATGATGCCGTTAATGGGGCTTTTTATATCATGGTTGATCACCCGCATGATCTGGTCTTTCTCTTTGTTCAGCTGTTCAAGTTCGAACTGCTTTTTTCGAAGCTCAAGCCTGCTGATGATCTCTTCTGAAATTGTTTTAAGAGCTTTTCTTTGCACCTGAGTCAGCGTTTTAGGACTAAAATCCAACACACAAAGAGCTCCAATTTTAGTGCCTTCAGGAGAAATGAGAGGGAACCCACTATACGAACGGTATTGGGGATCATCAACAACATAATCTTTGTCTTTAAAACGCTCGTCTAATTTCAGGTCTTCAACTTCAAGGTGGTCATCATTCAATATAGTATACTGGCAAACCGAATCAGACCTGGAAATTTCGTTGCCCGCTTCAGCCCCGTAAGCAGCTTTAGTCCACTGTCTGTCATGATCTAAAAGATTCATTAAAGAAACCGGGGAATTAGTGACCATAGCTGCTAATTCTACTAATGCATCAAACTCATGTTCAGGAAGCGTATCCAAAATATCATACTCTATGAGCTTAGCCTGTCTTTGAGGCTCATTTTCAGGAGTAGGGTAGCTTTGGTTGGTATGTTTTAACAAATCATTCATCAGGATTCCGCCCCACTATTTAATGCATTATGGGGGCCTTTGACTTCTCTTTTGGCAAAGCGGATGCTTAACAAACCAAGTTCCATATCTACGGTAAGATCTCCGTGAATCTGCTTTAACAACACCTCGATCAGTTCTTTGCGAAGGGTGGAAGATTCAGCATCACATGCTTCATAATACCTGAACATCGGCTTTGTTTTTTCCGCCAGCACAATTTCCACATGCGTGTTTTGATTATTCAAGGTCATGCTTAAATCGCCCTGGGTACTGTTGTACTCTTTATTGTTTATATCATTAAGGCAGGCCATCATTTCGTTCAATAGAATACCAGCAGGTATAGCCTGATTCACGTTCAGGTCAACATCGTCTAACTCAAAGCTGTCGACGAGGAAGCCGGTTGATTTTATTTCGTTACTCAGGACCTTTCGTATATAATCCTTAAAGTTAACATGAGAGAGATTTTCACTCTGATACAAAAGTTCATGAATTTTCGCGATGGACGTAATTCTGGATTGGGTAGAGGACAGTAATTTGTTGGCTTCCTGATTAGTACTGCTCATTAACTCCAGCTCCAATAATCCGGAAATGATAGCAAGATTATTTTTCACCCGGTGGTGTACCTCACCCAACAGTGTATTTTTTTCTCTTAAGGACTTCTCGATGATATTGCGAGCTTCTACTTGTTCGGAAACATCAATGGCCTCAATTAATACTCCATAGGGGGTATGCTCCTCGTTTAGGAGAGGCTTGAAAACAAAATTGAGGTAATGGGTAGATGGATGTCCATTTTTCTGATTGTTGAAATAAACTTTCCTTTCATTGAAATGGAAGCTTTTTCCCGATTGGTAACAAGATTGTAATACTTCAGAAAAACCCTGATCGCTGAGTTCCGGCAATACCTTTTCGAAAAATTTGCCAACCAGTGCTTTTTTATCAACCAATGTTTTGAACCGCTCATTTGCGTAGGTATACTTGTGATCAGGTCCTTCCAGCATAGCAATAGCTGAAGGGGCTTCATCGAACATTTCTTCCAGGTGAATTCGTGCTTTCTTTTCAGTCTCAAGAAGCGAAACGATCTTATTCTCTAACTTTTTACGCTCTGATATATCTACATACATACCATATATGGCAATAACCTCACCCTCAAACTCAACAGGAACCCCACCGACTAAAACAGGAAATGTATTGCCATTTTTATGTTTTCGAACGGTCTCAGTCTGGAAACTATCGCCCGTAAAACTCATTTTCGAAAGATTCTCAGCATGCTGATCCATGTGGTCAGGGACAATAAGGCTATTCAGAGGTTTTCCACTGAGTTCATTATTATCGAAACCAAAAATTGTTTCAAAGCTTTGATTTGCATTTTGCACGTTTCCATCTGCGTCTACCAACACAATTCCAATAGGGGAGTTATAAAAAAGCTGGTTCAGTAACTCTGAATTTCTACGGCGCTCAACTTCAGCTTCCTTAAAGTCGTTTCGATTTAAGCCACCGCCCACAATGTAATAAGTATCGTTTTGCTTGAAACTGGTTCCGCGAATCAGGTAGTGCAGCGTTTCTCCGGCTTTGGTGATACAACGCACCTCTATACTTACTTTTTCATCATTAAATTCATTATCCAGGATATTTGAAAGCTTGTATCGGTCTTCGGGGTGGACAAGCTGCATGACGTTCATACCGGATATCTCATCACTTGTATAGCCAAACTCATCTTCAAGAATTGAGTTCCATCGAATCATTTTACCTTCCACACTAAATACAAAAAATGCGGTAGGCAGGGTAGAAATTGCAAGTTCAGTAAATTCTTTTTCCTGCAATAACTGCTGTTGGATATTCTTTCGGGAGGAAATGTCATTCAGGCTGATGATGGTTTTTTCAGTTCCATCTTCTCCTTCAAAAATAACGCTGTTTACTTCGGTGTGTACGGTATGTCCATCTTTGTGAGTGAACTCGAGTTCCCCGGTAAACATGTTATTGTTCCGGCGCTCCGTGAGGGCCTTCGCATTTTCCGGGTGGTTGCTGTCAAAAATGATGTCTCGGTGTTTTCCTTCCAGTTCCTCTGCGGTATATCCAAGCATCTTGCAAGCCGCGGGGTTTGCGGCTAAGATCTCTCCATTTGGCCGTCCGATAATAGTTCCAACCAAAGTATTATTAAACTGAAGCCGATATTGGTGTTCAGTAAATTTGAGAGCCTTTTCGGCTTCTTTTTTAGCAGAAATATCCTTAAAAGCCCAGCTTGTGACCAAGGAACCGTCTTTGTGCCTGAACAGAGTAACACTGACCTCCACCGGTACTTTTTTACCATTTTCGGTTATGACCTGACGTTCTCCAATATAGTTGCCATCCCGGTTGATCTGCTTCTGTAGATCAGATGCATTGAGTTCAAAATCACCAATGAGGTAGTTGCCAATATCGGAGTATAGGAGGGTTTTGTGTGAAGCTTCCAGCATTTCACAGGCAACATTATTCGCATCTATCACAGTATTTTTCTCATCTGCAATAAGGATTCCGTATAAGCTGTTGTTAAAATGTTTTTCGAGTAGTTGTCGTGTTTCTCTGAGGTAATTTTTTTCTCGTGTTCGGTAGCTGATGTCTTCATAAATGAGTACAGCACCTTGCTTGTGTCCCAGGGAGTTTAACTTTACCTGGTACCACTTTTGCTCTTCTCCGTAATGACATACGAGCTTGGTTTCAAACGTACCTCGATTCTGATTCAATACTTCTTTAATGCCTATTAAAAGGCGGAGGGCAAAGTCATTGCCTTCCGCAAGGGGAGTTTGTAAACTTTCAAGTATACTCTCTTCTAAATCCGGATGACTCCAATGCCGTTCTTTCTCTTGACCAGCCCTTTTCCAATGCTTGTTAAACGCAACGATCTCCCCATTCGCATTTAAAATGGCGATCTGAGAACTCAGTGCGTTCAATATAGCAGAGCCCACTTCATCGAGCTCTATAACGGAAAATATGTGATCTTCTCTTACCATAATTATCAGCAGGATTTTTACTGCTTTTATTTTTCTGTATTAAAGGTATGGAACTCTTAACCGCTGCGAATGACGTGAAAAGCCTATTTTTATAAATAGGTATTTAGACTTAAGAATTGGAATTTCTGCGTAGGTAAAAACACCTATAGAGCCATTCATTGTTTTTAATGAAAGCTAATATAGGTTTTGCCTGCAAGGGTCTCTTCAATGGAATTGAGGAGTTCTTCTTCTGTGGGAGTGACAGGAATAAGCCCATTTGCACCGGCTTCCAATAAAGGTTCTATAAACTTTTTCTTTGCATAAGAATGAAGAACGATCAGTACGGGATTAGAGAAAGATTGAATAACAAGCCGGATCTTTTCAGGAGCATTCTTTAATTCGGTTGACGTGTTCAGGTCAAAAAAGACGAGGTCAGGTTTTATATCAGATGAGTCAAATTCTTCATCGAATACTTTGCGGTGTTCAATAAAAGTTACATGAGCGTCTATCTGGGTTTCCAGGATATCCAGAATGAGGCTGTTGGTTTGATTTAACTTTGCGATGTAC
>JAVLBT010000117.1:0-9555 GCA_031580945.1 Gracilimonas sp. | reverse complement strand
TGAAAAAAAGCTAACTGAACGCAGGGCATTGCTTTCAAAGCTTTCAGAAGAGTTCAATTTTCCCATCACCACCCAGAGAACCATAAAGGACCGAAGCCATATCGATGAATTATTTGAACTTGCTTTGGAACACGGCAATGAAGGCCTGATGCTTAAGCACAAGAATTCAACCTATGAATATGGTCAACGCAGAAAATCATGGTTAAAAGTTAAGAAACCCGGTGGCTCAATCGATACCATTATGATGTATGCTCATGCCGGCAGCGGTAAAAGAGGTGGCACATACTCAGATTTCACCCTTGGCGTTTCGGTTCGGGATGATGAACGGTATGAGGAAGAATTCATACCAATTGGCAAGGCCTATGGAGGTTATTCTGATGCTGAACTCAAAAAACTGAATACACGCATAAAAAAGATCACAGCTGAAAAGTATGGGCCTACTCTTGGTTTATACCCTGATATTGTCATTGAACTCGAATTTGATGATATCCAAATCAATAAACGTACAAAAGCCAATTACACCCTGCGCTTTCCAAGATTTAAAGCAATAAGATGGGACCTCTCTCCGGATGATGTGGATACCTTACAAGATGTAGAACGCCTTTATCAAGAAAAAATCGAAGCCCGTCGCCTGAAGCAGGCTAAAAATCCCTCTTTCACATATAAGCCTCAGGAATTGTCCTAATATTCTAATATATCCTGCTGCCTGACTGCTATTACTACAACAAATGAACGGCTGGAAGCATATCGGCTTACATTGTATATGTTGTTGTAGATCATATTGGATTTGAAATACGTCATCTCTGCAGATTGATCTGTTGAATTGGTTTCAACTCTTCGGGAAAGTGATTGTACAGAGGTTTTCAATACCTTGGTTAATTCTTGTATGGCATCATTCTTTGCTTTCATCCAGGCAATGGTTGGGTTGTATTTGGTAGATTTTGCCTTTCCAATTGCAAACCATGTATTTCCAACTTTTACCGGACTTACCATGAGTTCATTTAAGGGAGGAGTTGAACGACTCATGGGAGTACTATTATTTGTAATGCCCGCTACACAAAACGCTTTATCTTGAACTGCAAAGGAATCTCTCTTTACAACATTATTTTCATAACTAAGAACCGTATCTCTGACACTTAATTCAGGAAAATCATAAAGTGTCCTGTCATTGGATTTAAACATTTCGATGTAAACAGACAGAAAGATGTTTGAATTCAAATCCTCCAGTGCATCTTCACAAGCTTTTTTAAATGCATCGTCCGGGTTATAGCTCGAAATGGGCTGAACACCTAATCCATGAAGAAGGTCGTCTTGATAAACGAGTGACAGCTGTTCATCTTCGTCCAAAAAAAAAGTACTCTGTGAAAATAAATTTTCACAGAGTACTACATTAAACAAACAAATAAGGGAAATGACCTTTAAAAACTTCACGTAGTTTCGTTAGAATTATTCTTCTAATTCGTGAAGTTTATTTTGCAGTTCGTCAAAAGCTTTGGAAGCTTTAAATTTAGTGTAAAGCTCTTCATCTCTGGAAAGTGCGTTATCCAATACAGAACGAGCTTGGCCAACAGGCATACGAACCATTACATAGCAACGGTTGAGTACATTTCCACCTGCAGCATCAGGATCTAACTGAACACAATCTGCACGATCACGAGTTACACCATTCAATGTACTGTTCACGAGCTGCTCACTGGCATTCGACCATGTTGAAGCATAATTAGCGTCTTGTCCGCTTTGCACTTCTTCTTCAAAAGACTTCTGCAGCGCGGAGACTTTAACTTCTAACTTAGTGGCCATAGCCTGGCGGGCATTCGCTTCAGCACTTCGAAGTGCAGTACCTTGTCGTGAAGATTCAGCTACCTCAGATGCATAAAAATACTCTTCCGTATCTGCCGGAGGTGCTAAATACCAACTTGGCATTTGTTCGTTTGTGCTTACTGGCTCATTACTTCCACAAGAAATCATGAACGTAATTGCGAACAGTGATAATAGTATTGTTTTAATTTTCATATAGATACCCCATTTAATGGTTATATTTAGTTTCCTGAATAATAAAATGAAATATCAATCAACACAAATCTTTTTAATTTGACTCTCAGTTTAAATTGTTGAATTTTTGCTAAAGATGTTATCTAACCTAAAGTTTTGAGGTACAAATGGGGTTTTTATACTATATCATTAAGGGGCTAAAGAAGCCTTACCTATTTTATATAATTACATTCAGCTTGCTCTTATGTGGTAATATCATTGCTCAAGACACCGAATATGAAAAATGGAAGCAGCAGCAGGAAGCTGAATTTCAGGAATACCAGGATAAATTTGATAAAGAATTTATCGAAATGTTGGAAAAAACCTGGGAGGAAGTAGGAATCAAAGATGGCTCGGAT
Source organism: Gracilimonas sp. (assembly GCA_031580945.1). Taxonomy (GTDB): domain Bacteria; phylum Bacteroidota; class Rhodothermia; order Balneolales; family Balneolaceae; genus Gracilimonas. The sequence continues at coordinate 7,165 of JAVLBT010000117.1, read as the reverse complement.
TTCTACAAGGAAAGAAAACCCGTTACCATACCCAAAGCTCCCCCAAAGCCAAAAGTTGAAACTGATACTCCCAAAGATGATACCCCCATCCGAGAGCGTATTTCAATTGATATACCCGATGCAACTACTCCGGCTCCCATTAAAATCGAAAAGCCGGCTAAAGAATCGATGTATGGAGATATCGATATCCGAACTGCAAACCTGAATTATTTTTCTTCAGAGATCCCGTTGGAGTTTCCATCTCAGCTGCAACAGCTCTTTTCTCCGAGAGAATTTGCTACAACAAAAACGGATAACAAAAAAATTGCCGAGTTCTGGGATAAAGTTAGCCGCATCAATCATGAACCCCTGATCAATTATGCAAACGACATAAAGGAAAATTTGCAACTCAATGACTGGGGTTATGTCTTACTTATAAATGATTTTGCCCGTACGATATATGAAGGTTATGACAGTAAGCTGATCAACCTATATAACTGGTTTCTTTTAAGCAGATCGGGATATCAGGTTCGAATTGGGTATGACCAAAATAATGTGTATCTGCTTTATGCTGTTGAATACAACGTTTTTAATACCAAGTATTACACTTTAGATGGTCAGCAGTTTTATGTGATCGACCTTGATAGCCAAAAACAATCACCCAGCTCTATATTTACTTACTCCGGGTCTCATCAACGTCAGAATAAAAAACTGAATTTCAAGATCGACGAGTTTCCAAGATTAGGAAATGGCGAAAATGTAGCAAACAAGACGCTCACATTCAGCTACGAAGGGACAGAATACTCCATCCCTATTTCTGTTGACCGTAATCTCGTAAAGTATTTTGAGTATTTCCCCCTTACAGAGCTTCCTATTTTCTTTACTGCCTCAATGTCTGGTTCTTCAAAAAAATCAATTTATGAAAAGCTGGCTCCCGTCATATCAGAGATGAGTGAAGAAGAAGCCGTTAATTTTTTACTTCGTTTTGTTCAAACGGCTTTCGATTATAAGACCGACCAGGATCAGTTTGACCGGGAAAAATACATGATACCAGAAGAAACCCTCTTCTACCCCTACTCCGATTGTGATGATCGCTCTATTTTATTCGCAAATTTAGTCCAAGAACTTGTTGGTATAGAGGTAGTTGGCTTAAGATATAGCAAACATCTTGCCACCGCAGTTGCATTCAATAGTGATGTAGACGGAGATTTTCACTATTATTCGGGCCAAAAATATACCGTTGCTGATCCTACATATATCAACGCCTCTGTCGGCATGACAATGACTCAGTATCAAAATGAAAAACCAGAAATTGTAAGTCTTCAATAATTACAATACTACCTATGTACTATTCTCAAGTGTTCTCATTGGCTAAAATAATCTTGTTTTGTGTATTATCGTTGGGCTTTTCTTTAAACCTGATTGCTCAAACACCAGATTTTGAAGCGATCAAAACCGGTGATACTCATTTTTGGGGTGAACATTGTTCGACCAATCAAAACGAAAGCGAAGCAATCGCTATTGATCAATTATTATCAAAGATCGCCGTAAACATCGAATCATCTTATACCAATAAGGTCTCCGAAAGTATTTCAGATGATCAGGCTAAGTATAAAGAAGAAGTTGAGGGCATCGTAAAAACTTACTCCACTGCCCAGCTGAAGAACCTTCGTACATTTAAAGAACCCAGGTCCTGTGGTATCTATATTTTCCGCTACATCGAAAAAGATGCTGTGAACGAGATCTTTGATAACCGGAAAATGTTGGTAAAGAATATTTTCGATAAGGCCGCAGAATTTGAAAAGAACCTAAACTACGCGAATGCTCTAAAGTACTACTATTATTCCATTGTACTTTTAAATTCCATTCCCGAATCTACGCTCGAACACCGTGGTATGAACTTATACACAGAGCCCGGGTTTCGAATTCCTCAAATAATGCAGTCCATCCGTTTCAAAGTGATCAACGATGAAATGTTAACCGACAAAGAAAGGGAAATCACTATCGCCGTACTCAATACTGATGGCGAAGAAGTTAAAACCCTGGATTTTAGCTTTTGGGACGGCAGTAATCTGGTATCAGCTAAATCTATAGACGGAACAGCCACCATCAAATTATATGGTGCCAGTACACAGTTCACTCACCTTGACCCTATTAACATCAAGTACGATTATTTTGAGAATAAAGACGAGATAAAAGAAGTAGGTGATCTATGGAATTTAGTACAACGGCCCCCTTTTAACTATCCAAAAAAGTTGAAATTAGGCCCTCCTACCACTGAAGAAGAGAAAATAGAACAGGAGCAGATCAAGAAGCAGGTAGAATTAGAACCGATGAATGAAAGTTTTACCCTGAATTCATTTTTGGAAGAGTTTGGCAATGCTGAGGTCCGAGACGAAGAAAGTGCCGAAGAAGTTGAAGCTGTAACCGCAGAAGAATTGAAGGAAATTGTGCCGGACCATCTGACGGGTTTGCAGGATTATTTTAATGAACAAGAAACCAATCCCGACTGGGAATCCGATGAATTCCTAAGCAACAAACTCACCAACTTAGAGAAATACAACAATTTGAGTGTTTCCAACAATTCTTCTAAATCTGATATCAACAGGACTTCGGAAGGCTGGGAATTTCGTCAATTAACCTCAACAGCCAGCTATCCCTCTGTTAAGATGCAATCAAAAGAATATTTAGTTCCTGATTTTGACTCTGCAGGAACTTTGGTCGATCTGAACTTTGGGATCATGGACGGTATGTATGATGAGTTCAGGCGGGCATCACGTTTTGGCAACGATTGGGATAAGCGACAGGTTATGATCAAATTCGTTGAAAAATATCGTACGGCATATATGACGCGTAATGTCGAGCAATTAGGGACTATGTTTGCCGAGCAGGCTGTAATTATTACAGGGCGCGTATTAAGGGTTGATGAAACAGCCAAAAATAATTTCGCTTATGAGGCCAATCAGGAACAGCAGCCTAATGTAGAATATTTGCGGGAAACGAAGAAAGAATTTTTAGAACGACAAGAACGCCTGTTTAGCACCAAGCCAGATATTCATCTTGGATTTTCCACATTTAATATTATCAGGAAAAATAATCAGGAAGGTATTTACGGAATTAGCATGCGGCAGTCCTACACCTCAACGAATTATTCTGATGAGGGCTATCTGTTCCTGTTGATCGATTTCAACGATGTTGAACCCAAGATCTATGTTAGAGCTTGGCAACCGAAAGAATGGTCGGATGAAGCACTCGTTGAATTAGGTAATTTTAATGTTAATTATTAAGTTCATTTTACACACGATTACGAACGTTTTATGGGGAAGGGGAAGTAATACAGGTGTATTTATACATTGCATAAAAACACTTTAGGGTATTCCGCAAAATCCATGGGGCTTTTGCAGTTCTCTTCTTCAAAAACTTGTTTTGGGTAAATAATTCTTACGTAAAAACTACATAAGCATGTGGTTCTAATGAAGAAATTTGTTAATACCATACATCCATATACTAACTACCTATTCAATTCAACTGAATTGAACTATGGAAAACTCACGATCTAACTTTAAAGAAGTCATACAACTCAAGTGTATATCCATCAATCCTTACATCAGATCTCAGTAATTATACTCTGTGCAATTTTTGGGGCATCAATATTTACTCCATTACACGCACAAAATAATGGTGAAGACGAAATTGCGACGATGCGCGTAGTGGGCGATGCCAAAAAACTTTCCGGAGAAATCATTGCCGACCGGGATGATAACCGAGACATCAACGGTAATTTGACCGCAGGTTTACGTGTGATTTCTAATCTCACGGGTTTAACCTTTCAGTCAAATAATGGGATCCATAAGATCCAGCAGCTTCCGGGATATAACCTCCTGTATTTATCCACCAACGAACGAGTGGTTAGTATTTACAAAGATGGTTTCCCTCCACTGCAGATTGTACTGAATGATGAGGGAATCAATTTGGCAGCTGGTGAAGTTTGGGAGATACAGGTTACCGGGGATCAGGAATCTTCCTTAGAACCCGTTCGATTTACAGTGCAACCTGAAAATAGTACGATCATCATTGATGGAGAGGAAAATCAGATCCCAGGCACCCAATTTGATACTGAACTCACCACCGGAAGTCACTTTATACAGCTTCGTAAAAAACAGCATGAGATCATTGATGACTCCATTACCGTTCAATCCGGGGTCATTAATTCCTATGATTACGAATTGGAAGAAATTAGCCCTATCACTGTGCTGATTAATTCAAATCCACAGGGAGCTTCTATTTATTTGAATGATGAACAAGGGTCCAGAGGTGTAACTCCGCAAAGGCTGAATATTTATCCCGGTAACGTTAAGATCAGGCTTACGATGCCGAACTATTCTAACCTGGAAGATGAATTTGAGTTCACCGGCGAAAACACGGAGTTCAACTATAACCTTCAGCGTTATATAGGCTTTCTTACGGTTAATTCCACTCCCACCGATGCCACGGTATTAATCAATGATGAGATCCGGCCAAACCCTGAAAACCTGGAGTTAACACCCGGAGCCTATTTTGTTGAGGTTGTAAGAAATGGGTATGATACCTTTAACACCACGGTCGACATAACCCAGGGTGATTCCACCACCGTAAATGCGATTTTAGAAGAGGTAACCGGAAGTATTTTCTTCGTAGCTCAACAGCCGGAAATGCAAGTTACGCTCAAAAGAGAAGGACAAGTTGTGGATGAATGGGTGGGCTCAAAAGCATTAAGGGATATCCCTGCCGGAAGTTATGAGGTAACTGCAACCCTGAATAATTTCTCACCCAAAACACAGACTTTCAATTTAGGAAGAGACGAAAACAAGAATATCAATTTTGACTTATCTCAAATCGAAGGTCGGGGTTCATTGACCATAGACGGAGTATTTAGCGATGCCGATGTTACGCTAATTGCTCCAGGCTATACCCGCGAATATTCTGAATTGCCTATAAACCTTACTTCCATTGGTTATGGTAATTATGTGATAGAAGTTGAAAAAGATGGTTTTGATGATATAACCAAAGAAATCGAAGTAAATTCTTTAACGCAGGAAGTCACCTTTGTGGATGAGTTTAACCCCAGAGGCAAAGGCCGCGCAATGTGGAGGTCTTTGGTGCCTGGCGCCATATTCCCGGGCTTAGGCCATGGATATTTAGGTAAAGGAGGCCGAGGTTTTCTTTATTTCCTTGGAGGAGCGGCTGCCATTGGCTGGTCTGTTAAATCTTACCTTGATTATCAAACGAGTTATGAAAATTATCAAGAATCACTGGATCTCTACAATGGTGCTACAAATCCAGCACTTATTGATCAATATAAAGCAGATTACAGAGATGCCTATGACCAAGCTCAATTATCTTTAGATGATCTTGAATTAGGGCTCACAGTTTATGCTGCTGTAAAAGGACTCGAACTATTTGACCTTTTATTACAGCGTTCAAATAAAAAGAAACTCCGGGAAGCTAAATTAGAGTTTAATGCCAAGAATAATGGTCTTAGCATGCGAGTAAACTTTTAGAATATGAAATCATTGAAACAAGTATACACCGTGAAAAAATATTTATCCCTCCTTTTGTTAGTAGCTGCTGTCACTTTCACAAGCAGTTGTGATACCATTATAAGTAACATCAACGAGCTCCCGGAAACACCCGATGAAGGTGCAAATAATCCCAATGACCCGGACAGCGATGCCTTTGTACTTCCCGGAATTAGTTTCACAGATGGCAACTATTCACTGGACCAACCTTTTACAGTAACTGATGAGCAGGTTACTCTTTCCTGGACTACCGTAGATTCAGCCGGTTTTTCCGTAGATTTCGATTATGAATATCAGTTCCGCTTAGCTGCTCCTTTTCAGAATTTATCCAGTCAAGATTTCATTGACCTTGGAGATAATCCTTCAATCACCCTTCAGGGCCTTGAAGAAACTTTTGGCAACGAATCCTATGATTTTGAAATAATGGCAAGCCCTATCGAGGGTTCAGCGAGTCAGGATACTTCCTTTTTCGGAGAATTTTATGTAGATGCAAATCAAGACCGGGCCTTTGTCTTTAGTCCGAGTAGCATCAGTGAAAATAGTGATGGAACATATACCGCAACCGTTTACCTGGATGAAATTTCAGCCTCCGACGATCTTACTGCATTCTCATTGGTTGTGAGTTTTAATGGAACTCAGATCACCCCTATTGAGGAAGAAATTCAAGTTTTTGAAGATGGTGATTTTTTAAACCGAAGTGGGGTGGATGAAGTGCTTTGGTTTACTGAAGTCGAATTTTCATCCGTTACGATTGATGTGGGCCTGGCTGGTAATGATATTGATCCGATATCAGGGGGTGGTGCAGTTTGTGAAATTGTATTTCAACCAACAAGTACGTTCAATGGCACCAACCTTGACATTTCAACCAGTAGTGTACTCAAAACATCGACAGGGGCTGACATTAGTATAGAAGCCTTCGACCAGGCAACATTAATTGAGTGATGGTGAGGCCTTATGAAAATCAGCTTTTCAAAAAAATATAACGCAACGAGTATCAACCCTTTTCTACCGTTTTCTATGAAAAAATTATTTGGCTTTCTAATAACATCAGTGTCTGTACTGATTTTTTCTGTGTCAGCGTTTGCGCAAGCCCAATCGGATGAGATTACTGCATCAGCTACCCTCACACCCGCCGATATAAAAAATGCGAACTATAAAACTGCTTCTGCTCAAGTAGGAATCACAGACCTTTTATTCGACTTTGAGGATGGATTTCCATTCAATGCTTACTTCAGAGGCGGAAATTTTGTAATAGCGGAAGGTGACACCACGACTATTGTCAACAGTTTTAACAGATTACAAGAAGACGGAACTACTTTTTTGAACGGGTTTAGTTTAAAAAGCGGAGACATAAATGACAACGAAGCCGCAAACTCGGTGTATTTTGTGAAAATAGCACAAGGAGGCGGTACCCTTCGGTTCAGATATAAAACCAGCTCAGAGGAAGGGTTTGACTTCCTTAGAGTGTTTGTTGATGGAGACCAAGTTGCCCAATTTTCGGGAGAACAAGACTGGACCATAAGTCCCGAATATAGTCTGCCCGAAGGAGAAGTAACCATTGATTTTCTATATACTAAAGACGGAAGCCAAAGTACTCCTGTTGATGCCGTGTTTTTGGATAATATTTC
>JAVLBT010000116.1:0-9593 GCA_031580945.1 Gracilimonas sp. | reverse complement strand
ACTGTGTTATGTTTCGAAAAGACTCAATTTGTTTTTCCTTTCCCATATGGTCCAGGAACTGAGTTTCTGTATTGCCAATAACCTGAATGCGTTGATAAGTAAATAAATCGATATAGCCTGCCAGAGCCAATCCCGGACGGTGTAAGTCAGCTTCGACAATATCACGGTCGCCACTGCAGTTTTCAGCCGCACACGACTCAATTTTGATGTTTACCCGTTCTCTTAGCTTTTGAACTAAGTATTCTACGGTGATTTTTTCTTTTCGTGGAATTGGCTCCTGAGGCGTAAATGGCATTCGTTATGAATTAGAATTTAATTTAATTGGTTGCATGCATTTTTTCTTTGTAGCGTTTTAACTGTCTGCTTACCACCTCAATAGCGCTGTGTATAGCTTGTTCGTAAGAGGTGCCAGATTCTTTGGCAGTTAACACTTTACGAGGCACCTTTACAATTAATTCTGCTTGTTGAGGAGCATCATCATCAGGGGTAGGTTGTAGAATGATATCACACATTACAATACGGTCATAGAATTGTTCAAGTTTTTCCACACTATCTCTGCAATGTTGTTGAAGATCGGCGCTTGCTTCAAAATGGCGTGCTGTGAATGTAGTTTTCATTATGATACTCCTTAATCTTAATGATTTTTTGAATTGTAATTTAAGTTTTAGCTCTGGGATGAGCCTGTTCATATACATTTTTTAATCTATCAATACTGGTGTGCGTATAAACCTGCGTTGCGGCAAGGTTAGCGTGACCCAGAAATTCTTTAATGACTCGAATATCAGCTCCGTTATCTAACATATGAGTTGCAAAACTATGCCTGAGTACATGCGGGCTCTTTTGTGTAACCTCGCTTGTTTGCTTTAAGTATTTTTTTACCAAGCGCTGAATAGCTTTATCGTACATTCGCTGGCCTTTTGCTGCGAGAAATAATGCATTCTTAGCGTCCTTATCAGATTTTTGTCCATACAGTGAAGATCTTTGTGCCAGAAATTCCTTTAGTATAGTTACAACGGTTTTACCCAAAGGAATAATACGCTGCTTGTTACCTTTACCGTGAACACGAACATGATTCTGTCTGAGATCAATATCTGTCTTGTTTAACCCAGATAACTCGCTGAGCCGCATTCCTGTGCTATAGAATAACTCGAGAATGGCTCGGTCTTGCAGCCCCCGGGTTGTACTGATATCTACAGCCTCCATCATGCGCTCAATGTCCTCCTTTGTGGCTGTTTTGGGTAGAGTTTGGTTAGTTTTAGGCACAACTAACAAATGGGCCGGATTTTTATCGATATACCCTCGCTTAAAACAATATTTAAAGTAAGACCTCAGTGCGGCCACTTTTCGGGCGATTGAACTTTTAGCAAGGCCCTCCTCGGAAAGCTTTCCAAGCCATAGTCTGATGGATAATCTGCTTATAGAACTTACTTCTACTTTGTCAGTGGGTATTTGTTCAGTCTCAGCTGTAAACTGGAGAAATGAAGTCAAATCATTTCGATAGGAGGTAATGGTATGTTTTGAAGCATTGCGTTCTACAGAAAGGTATTTCAGGTATTTTTTTATCAATGCTTCCATGGCGTAAATATGACTATCAATATGCAAAAATGAAAACGAATAATAAGGATCTGGTACGATATAATAATCACACCTCACGTCCTTTCCAAGATGCTTTTTGCCCGGTGTAATGATCCCATAAACACCGGATTCCCAATACTTCATACCAAACGATGGTAACAGGTTGTAATAAACTCATAAGGGGATTCCATTTGAACCTGAGATCAAGTAACCAACGCTGAATCAAAAATATTCCTATTAACAAACAAGCGTACATTTTTTCCTGTTGGGAACCAAATGAAAGAACATAAAAGGGCATAATAAAGACCAAGAATTGCATTATTGCCATAAAAAGAAATAGGGATAGGTTTCGGCCAAAGCCTACAAAAAAGTTCTTTCGCAGCCCTTCAAATAACTCGTGATGGTTTTGATACATTCGGCAATTTACGGTTTCTACACCATCGTACATTATAATTGACAATCCTGCTTTTTTAATCTGACGGGATAGTTCAACATCTTCTACAATTTCTTGTTTAACCGAAGTATGCCCCCCAATAGCTTCATAAGCCTGCCTGTTGAATCCGATAAATTGGCCACATGCGGCTGCAAAGGCTGGTGCAAATTTTTGTTGAAATCGTTTAGGTATCCATTTGGGATTTTGTTCTACATATTTTGCTGGAAGTAAAGTATATAAACCGTAATAGATCATGGGAATAATCAGCTTTTCCCAGAATGTTACTACCTGTTGCTTTGGCCAAACTGTTATGACATCAGATCTTTGTAAAGCATTGACTGCTTTATCAATAGCGTTTTCATCTAACCATACATCTGCATCAATAAAGATAATAATTTCCCCTTTTGCCCGTTTGCTGAGCTGGTGACATGCCCAGGGTTTTCCTAACCAATCGCTGGGTTTTTCTTTACCTGAAATGGTGTGTACATTATGGATGATATTTGAGAATTTTTCCAGAATCTCAGGAGTTTGATCGGTTGAATTATCATCGAGGACTAAAATTTCAAAATTTGGGTAAGATTGTTTGAGAGCTGAGGTTATACATCGGTCGATCACTGATTCTTCGTTCCGGGCAGGTATACAAATACTGACCAATGGGGATTTTTCTTTACTTTTATTAATGAGAAATTGATCCTTTAATGAACGAAATTCAAACCAATTACGAGTAAATACGAATATTGTAAATACCAAGTAAGAAGCAGCAATAAAAAGTAGTATCTCCATTGAATGATGCTGATGACATTAAGTGCTGCCCAAGAGCAGACCGTATAGTTTAATTATGAATATAACAACTGATTTTAAAGATAGTTCACCCGCAAAAGAATTATCTGCTGATGGATATGAATGGTGGTACTTTGATGGCCAAAGTAAAGATGGGAAACTTCACTTTGTAATTATATTTTATCAGTCTAATCCATTTTCCACCAATAAGATAAAAAGAACACCTACGCAGGATAGTAATGAAATATATCCGGCAATAAGTATTTCAGTTTACAAAAACTCAAAACCGATCTATTACAGCTTTTTGGAGTATGATGATACCGCATTTATCTGGGATGCCCAGGAAATGGAGCTAACGATCGGAAATGATAAGTTCAACTATCGCCCTAAAGATGAACAACTTTATATCAATATAGAACTTGACCAAAAACTTGCATCCGGGCATGGTATTAATGGTACGCTTAAAGGAATAGGGAGCTGGGCAAACCCGAATTTAATACAAGCAGAAAGTACTGATAGACACACTTGGAATTTGCTACTGCCAAATATGCAATGGAATGTTGATCTTAACGTTTCGGGTATCAATCAGTCAGAAAGTATAAAATTTTCAGGACAAGGATATCATGACCATAACAGGGGACAAGAGCCCATGAAAATGAGTTTTAAAGATTGGTACTGGGGTCGTTATCATTTTGAAGAATTTACGCTGGTTTATTATCTGATGCATAAACACAACACCAAGCAAATGGAGGCATGGGTGATAGATCAAAAAAATAAAACGGTGTTGGAGTACATCAAACATTCTGGCCTGTTCAACCATAAAAGAAATTCATTTGGCTTGAATTCCGCTCGCACCATCGAGATAAAAAACCCACAAATATATGTAAATATTCAATATAGAAATAAAATTGATAACGGACCTTTTTACCAGCGATTTTTAGGTAATGCAATAATTAACTATAGAGATAAAGTACATGCGGCCCATGGTATTTCAGAGTATATATATCCTAAAAATATACATAAAAAATTATTTTGGCCATTGATTCATATGCGGTTAAGATATCAGGAAAAAGAACCTCACTGGGTGCAAAAATCCCCTATTATGTATCCCTGGACCTGGTAAAGTAAAAGGTGATTAAAATTGAGGTTCAAACTCATTATCCTGAAAGCCTGCCTTTTTTCGAAGATCCTTTAAAACAGAGTGAAGATCATTTTCAAGTAAATCATTTAAGTCATTTTTGCTCAATGAATTATCGTGCTCACATGATGGCCCAATTGAGAGATGCAACTCTGGCTTACTACTTCTTATAAAATGGGCATAAATAGCAACAGGCACAAAGTCGACCTCCTTATTAACATTTTGATAAAGCCATGCAAGTCCCTTTTTAAAAACCGGCTTTTGCCCCGATGCAGGCTTAATACTTCCCTCAGGATAAATAAATAAACAAGAATGATCCCTGTCCATCGACTGAACTGCATATCGAAGTGAACGAATGGTGGACCTTGTATCTTCAAGATCAATAGAAAATGCCCCGATCTTGCTAAAAAATGAGTATTGCCACATCTGTTTGTCTTCCATAAGGGCACGAGCATTTTGTTTAAAAAAATGCCGGTTTAGATATAAGGGGATCAAGCCATCCCACCAAAGGTTATGATTCAGGAAATAAACTGTTTTTGAGGTGGAGCTCGGTACATATTGTTGCTTTACCCAGATCTGTTTGAATCTTCTTTTCAATGCCCATTCGGTATATCGTTCAAAAAACCAGGTATAAAAGCGGGATTCATCGGCAGGTATGAAGTTCAATGGTTCTTTTTTTATGGTGGAGAATTTAGGTCTTTAGCCTTTATCTTTAAATCTATGAAAAAGCAAAGAGGAAAACCTGAAGTTACGGTTACAAATCCTGAAATTGAGGATTATTCAATAAAATTGACCAGCAGAGAATCTGCAGCTGTTCAGTCATTGGTCAGTTCATCAGAAAATGAACTTGAGTTTATTGATATGATTTGCGGTAATCTGGTGGGAGAGCTATTGAGGATCTTGGTGAAAGTTAGCAAGGCCAAGGATATTCTTGAGATCGGGACCTTCACTGGTTATTCCGCCTTGGTGATGGCAGAAGCCCTTCCCAAGGATGGTACCGTGACCACTATTGAAATGAATATCAGGTATCAAAAAATTGCCGAGAAGCATTTTGCTTCATACGATTCGGAAGGAAAAGTCAGGCTTATTAAAGGCGATGCCAGAGATGAGATTTCAAAATTCGAAGAAGTTTTTGACCTGGTTTTTATTGATGCAGATAAAATGAATTATTCGGAATACTATGATATGTGTATTGATAAGATAAAATCAGGTGGACTAATAGTCGTTGATAATGTTCTTTGGGATGGTTTAGTACTCAATCCACAAGATGAAAAATCAGCCTCCCTTCATCGTTTTAATAAGAAAATTGCTGAAGATGAGAGGGTAGAGCAAGTGGTATTGCCTTTTAGGGATGGGGTATCTGTTATAATGGTAAAATAAAATCAAGGACATTTGGTTTAAAGCATAAAGTCACATCAAATAATTAGTAATGGAATTATCAAATCTGTCTAAACTTTTATGGATTTCCTTAGTCATGGTTGCGGTATCATGTTCAGATTTACTGAATCGCACAGGGACCTCTCTAATAGAAGCAGATCTTATAGAAGAGGGTTTATATAGTAATTATTCTGAAGAGGGTTTACAGACGCTGGTAATAGAATCTCAAGGACATTTTGCTAATGAATGGGATAAATTACACAAAGGCAAAGAACCAATACCAGAGCTACCGGATATCGATTTTTCAGATAAAACAATCATTATGGTAATCATGGAGTCAAAGCCAACAGGTGGTTATAATATTGATTCAGTTGAAATTGGTGTAGTTAATAATCGTATAGAAGTTAGATTCAGGGAACTTCAGCCGGGGGAAAATTGCATTACCACTCAAGCTATAACTCGTCCCTTTAAAGTATTTTCAATTGACAGAACAGGTAAAAAGGTCATATTTACAGAGGAAGAGGCAGTTATAAGGGATTGTAACTGATGCTAAAGCTTTATCACCATGCTATTTTTTGAAATAAATTTAACTTTTCTTGATTCATTAAAAGGCTAATATTCCTCCAAAATAAAATTAGTGGGAGTAAGTATGCGGTCGGTCTTTTTTGTATTAGTTCTATTATTCATGGTTTTGACAACCGAGACAGGGTTAGCTCAAGACTCTGATTCAAGCATGGTTCGAATAGAGATGGCTGATGGCAATATATTTTTTGGCAAGATTCTGTCGGAAACCGATACAGTTCTTATTCTACAAACAGAGGCTATTGGCGAAATTGAATTAAAAAAGAATAAGATCAAGCGTAGAGATTACATCGACCCCACCCGAATAAAAAACGGAGATTATTGGTTTGAAAATCCACATTCAACTCGTTACCTGTTTGCCACAAATGGCTTAGGGTTGAAAAAGGGGGAAGGGTATTACCAAAATACCTGGATCTTTTTCAACAACCTGAATTTTGGTATCACTGATAATATTTCTTTGGGGGGTGGAATAGTGCCAACTTTTCTTTTTGGAGTGTCAGCAACACCAATTTGGGTCCTTCCTAAAGTTTCAATACCACTGGCTAACAACAAGTTACATGCTGCAGTTGGTGGATTATTTGGCGGCGTAATAGGCGGAGGAGTAGATTCATTCGGAGCCGGTCTTGCGTATGGCGTGCTTACCTATGGAAACCGGGATCATAACGCTACCGTTGGGATTGGATTTGGATATGGCGGCGGAGAATGGGGAAGGATTCCGATTTTTACGATAAGTGGCATGACCAGAGTTAAGAAAAAACTGTATCTGATATCAGAGAATTATTTCTTTACCTCTGATGGTGGTGGACTTGGAATGATATCAGCTGCATTGCGATGGTCACCAGAAAACTTTGCGGTCGATTTTGGTTTGATCCGGCCCACCGAGGTGGGTGGTGAATTTATTGGAGCACCATGGCTTGGTGTGAGCATTCCTCTTGGGCGTTAAAAGAGATCAACTTATCCTTGAAATTATGTAGTTTCCCCAAAAAACCATGTCCAATTCAATTTCACAGGTACTTATCATAGGTAAAGTGTGGCCTGAACCTGATTCTTCCGCTGCAGGGTCCCGCATGATGCAATTGATCCATGTATTCTTAGAACAACAGTGGAAGGTTACTTTTGCCTCTGCAGCTACCAAAAGCGGGTACGAGATTGATCTCAAAGAACTGGGTATAGAAGAAAAAAGCATTAGGCTTAACCATTCCTCTTTTGATGATCTTGTAAAGGAACTTCAACCCGATATAGTGATATACGATCGTTTCACCTCAGAAGAGCAATTCGGTTGGCGGGTGAGAGCTCATTGTTCGGATGCCCTTCAGATTCTTGACACTGAAGACCTGCATAGCTTACGTCAGGCTCGGTATCTTGCCTGGAAAACAGGGGCGCCAACAGAAATTCAGGAGTTGGATATCGCAAAAAGGGAGATCGCAAGTATCTACCGGTGTGATCTGTCACTGATCATTTCGCCATATGAAATGGAACTTCTTAAAACGACATTTAATGTCGATGAATCGCTATTGGTATATTTACCATTTATGTTAAATAAAATTCAAGAGAAAATGGTAAATGATTGGCAGCCATATCATAAAAGAGATCACTTTGTAAGTATTGGTAACTTTCTTCATGAGCCTAACTGGAGTGCAGTCCTGTATTTAAAGGAGAAAGTTTGGCCTTTGATAAAGGCTCGCTTACCCAAAACTGAACTTCACATTTATGGTGCCTATTCCTCACAAAAGGTTGAACAGCTGCACAATGAAGATGAAGGATTTCATATCAAGGGCAGGGCGAAAAATGCCGGCAAAGTTGTTGGCGCTTCAAAGGTTCTATTATCACCGCTGCAGTTTGGGGCCGGGCTAAAGGGTAAATTTATTGAAGCTATGCAAGTTGGAACACCGTCAGTTACAACACAAATAGGTGCGGAAGGAATGCATACCGATTTTCCATGGCCCGGTGCTATAGAAGAGCATCCCAAAGATTTTGCCGATGCAGCTATTGAACTGTATGGGAATGAAGAAAAGTGGAAGGCGGCTCAATTGGCAGGAATCCCGATCATAAATAGATTATACAACAAAGAAAAACTGAGTACTTCACTAATACAGCGAATTGTTGAACTGCGCTCGAATTTGAGCTGCAAAAGGAAACAAAACTTTATTGGTCAAATGCTGCAGTATCATACCGCTGCAAGTACGAAATATATGGGAAAGTGGATAGAGGAGAAGAATAAATGATATAATTCTCCAAAAAATAGAGCACTTGATGTATTAAGTGAGTCAAAACTTAGTTCAATACAGTTCATACTCCAAAAGCCGCGCATCAATTGTTGAGTTATAGAATTCGATACGCTGATTGGTTCTCAATCCAATTTTTTTAGCCAAGTCAAAATTTCCTGTAAAAACGTAGCCCCACCAACCGGTTGCTTCTTGCTTGAAAAAATCTCCAATACCCGTGTAAGTGGGTTCCAGGTCAGACTCATCCCCAATTCTATCCCCATAAGGTGGATTTAGCATGATCACTCCGGTGTTCTCACTGGGTATTTCTGTTTCACTAAAATCACACTTTGCCGTTTCAATGAGATGTTGAACACCAGCTGTTCGTGCATTTTTACGGGTTGCATTAACGGCCCTTAAATCATGATCGGTGGCAATGATTCGTCCCTCAAAATCTTTGTTTGTTTTATTATTCAGATCCGAACGAAGATCACTCCAACGCTCTTCATCAAATCCAAGAATGTGTTTTATACCATAATTTGGTCGCAATAAACCCGGAGCTTTATTCAATGCCTGAAGTGCAGCTTCTATTGCAATGGTCCCACTTCCGCACATAGGATTCACAAAATGTTGTCCCGGTTTCCATTTGCTTGCCAAAATTAGAGAGGCTGCAAGGGTCTCCTGCATGGGAGCAGTGTGACTTTCAGTTCTATATCCGCGCCTGGATATGGATTCACCGGAGGTATCCAGATAAATTTGAGCCCGGTCATTTTTCCAGAAAACAAAGATCACCGTTTTATTCAGGTTTGAACCAGAGTCAGGGCGTGTTCCTGTTTTATCCCGAATTCGGTCCACAACGGCATCTTTGACCTTCATGTTCGCAAATTGCGTGTTGGTGACGGTTTTATTCTTAATAAATGAAGTCACACTAACGTAGCCGTGCTTATCGATATAGTCTTCCCAGGGAATTTTAATAAGTTCATTGTACAACTCCTCGGAATTCTTGGGCCTGCAGTCCTTAAGTCGATAATGAACACGATGAGCCGTCCTGAGAGAAAGGTTTAGCAGCATACAATCATTAAGTGATCCCTTGGTCTCAATACCAGCGTAGCGAACTTTCAGGATTGGAAAACCAAGATCTTCCAGTTCAGTTTTCAAATATGGAGTGATCCGTTTGGGACAGGTAATGGAAATGGTACTTTGCTGAGAAAAATCGGCCATGAGGATTTATTAAAAGTGTCTCTAAAGTTGTCATCCCGAGTGTTTCGTAGTTAAAGCAATTTATGCTGTATAACACGAGGGATCTCAACGTATAAAACCATATAGAATTATACCTTGAGATCCTTCGCGGAATACAATCAAGGTCAGATCAATTAATCAAGCGCTCAGGATGACAACTACTGGTTAGGTGATTGTACTAAACATAAAAAATGGAGTTCCTCTTTCGAAGAACTCCATCACATTCATTGAAAATGAATTACTTAACAATATCGACTAATTCAAT
>JAVLBT010000115.1:0-9736 GCA_031580945.1 Gracilimonas sp. | reverse complement strand
AGTGTCCACATGGGTTAGCATTGGTGTCCCCAAAATAAGTGCGCAGATATATTTCACGGCAATTTTCGGTCCGAATATATCCAAGCATATGCTCCAGCTTTCGAAATAGATTATTACGATGAGATTCTACTTCTTTTTTTGTGAAAGGTAACATTTTTGATCTTGCTTCAAGTACCTTGACTAATACCCGTTCTTTGAGGGCCTCGTAAACTAAAATATGGTCGTTCTTCATGAGCACATTTAGTGCTTTTATCAATGAATTTCTTTGAATATTTAGTTTATCCAGTACATAGTCTTCATCAAGCTGTACCATATCAGAAAATGCAAAGTTTCCGAACATCCGCTCTAACTTATCTGTGAATTCAGCTTTTTCAGAATTTTCACATTTATCCCGAAATGACTTTAGCCCTTTCGAACTTATTGTAAACTGTAGGGAAATGGCGGGTTTTACTTCCTGATGCATCGCAATGATCCCAAACTGATCCAATACCCGCATTGCTGCTTGTGCTTTTCCATATGATAATTTCCCTCTTTTTTTAATTTGCTCGAAATCAAATTTTTCCGCTTCCACCATCTCTGAGCCTAATGCCAGGTTGAAATGGTCACATAGTATTTGATAAACATGGTTTAGCTCATCTAAGGTTGGATAACCCCGATCAATGCGTTCATGGGCTTTATAATAATCTGATTCTCGGAACAGTAGAATAGGAAAACTTTCTTTACCGTCTCTTCCTGCTCTTCCTGCTTCCTGATAGTAAGCTTCCAGTGAATAGGGCATTTCTTCATGTATTACATACCGACAATTTGGCTTGTCAATGCCCATACCAAAAGCATTGGTTGCTGCAACTAACGGCGTCTTTCCTGATATCCAGCGTTCCTGTATTTTTTTTCGTTTTTCTGTTTCTATGCCTGCATGATATGCTTCAGTATTAATACCCATCTTGCTAAAACGTTCGGCAAGGTATTCACAATTCTTACGGGTTCCCCCGTAGATCAATCCATCACCTTCCTTAGCTCCTTTTTTTACGGCTTGCTCTAATTTCTGTTTCTTTTTAGGTGAATCTACAACCCACCATTTTAAGTTAGGCCGTGAAAAACCCTGGGAAATAACATTGGGAGACTCAAATCCCAGTGATTCGGTAATATCTTGTTGGACCTCAGGAGTAGCCGTTGCCGTTAAAGCAATCCACCGGGTTTGTTCTGCTATTATTTCTAATGATGAACGAATTTCCCTGTAACTTGGGCGAAAATCGTGTCCCCACTCACTTATACAATGGGCTTCATCCACAGCAACAAGATCAATATTGAGTTTTGGCAGCTCTGATTCCCAGAGCGTTGTCTTTAGTCGTTCAGGGGCACAATACAACAACTTATACATTCCATTTCGGGCATTCACAAGGCGTTGTTCCACTTCAAAAGACGGTATCGTGGAATTTATGAATGTAGCTGATATTCCTTTAGCCTTTAGCGCTTGAACCTGATCCTGCATTAATGCCACCAAAGGTGAAATAACTAAAGTAATTCCTTCAAAAACCGTTGCAGGTACTTGATAGCACAGTGATTTTCCGCCACCCGTGGGAAATAGTACAAGCGTATCCTTACCTTCAAACACAGATTTTACCACATCATCCTGTCCAGGCCTAAATGAATCAAATCCCCAAAATTTCTGTAAATTAGATTCTGCTTTTTGAAATAAATGCTGCAAATTATACCTGCTTATTTTCATCACGGTTCACCCCAAAATATAAACCAATGCGAACAAATTTCTTGCTGTTGTTATTAATAATAATTCTTCTCTTTTCTTGTGGAGGTATTTTTAATGCTGATAATGTTGACTACCGGGAAGAAATGCGAAAATTTGTACAGGAAATTTCAGAATATGCAAAATCCCAGGATTCTGATTTCATTATCATTCCACAAAATGGTCATGCTCTTGTTAAAAAAAGAGATCACGTAGCTACTTCCTACCTTAATGCGGTAGATGGACTGGCGCAGGAAAGCCTTTTCTTTGGCTCACCGGAAGATGACCAACCTACTTCAGCTACCGAAACAAACCGTCTTATAGAGTTATTAGAAATAGGGAAAGCAAGAGGAAATGAAATATTGGTAACGGACTATGTCTCAACGTCTTTTAAGGTGAATAATTCCTATTCCCAAAATCAAACCCTTGGTTATCTTTCCTTTGCCGCACCAGACCGGGATTTACGTGTCATCCCTGATTTCCCGTCGCCTCTTCCCGGCTTAAATTCGAACAATATTACCTCTCTTTATGAAGCCAATAATTTCTTATACCTGCTAAACAAATCTGAGTTTGAGACCCGAGAGGATCTTATTTCTTCTATTCAGAATACTAATTATGATATCATTATAACTGATGCCTTTTTTTGGGACGACATGTTTTCATCAGAAGAAATTGAGGAACTTAAACAAAAAGAAAATGGTGGTAAACGACTGGTGATCAGTTATTTAAGTATTGGTGAGGCCGAGGATTATCGATATTACTGGCAAGAAGATTGGGAACCCGGAATTCCAAAATGGATCGTTCGTGAGAATCCTAACTGGGAAGGAAATTATAAAGTTCAGTATTGGAGCCCCGAATGGAAAGAGATTATTTATGACTCACCAAATTCATATTTACAACAGATCTTAGACGCAGGATTTGATGGTGTATATCTTGATATTATTGATGGTTTTCGGTTTTTTGAAAATCGCTGATCTTAAATTACTGGTAGCTTGCCTTCAAACATATTTTCGAATTTTACCTCTGCAATAGTTTGATCTAATAACAAGCTAAGTGCATCTCCAATTTTTGAGCAGGTTACAAAATGATGATCATCCAGATCCTGGGTTACCAGTCCTTTCTTGATCATAAAGTCTATATTTGAGTTAATAAGGGCAGCTTCTTCTTTTAAATCAAAATGGTCTAGCATCATTGCCGCAGAAAGAATTGCAGCTATTGGATTTGCAATATCTTTACCAGCAGCTTGTGGATAGCTACCGTGAATAGGTTCGAACAAGGATGTTTTTTCACCAATGGAAGCAGATGGTAATAAACCAATGGAACCCGTAATTACGCTGCTTTCATCTGATATGATATCACCAAACATATTTTCGGTAAGGATCACATCAAACTGATTGGGGCGCAAAATGATTTGCATAGCCGCGTTATCAACGTAAAGATACTCTACTTCTACCTCAGGATAGTTAGGTGCCTTTGCCTGCACCGTTTGCCTCCATAACCGAGAAGTCTCCAGAACATTCGCTTTATCGACTAATGTGAGTTTTTTGCGACGATTCTGTGCTGCATTGAAAGCCAAATCAGCTATACGATCAATTTCTTCTACCGAATAGGTACAATGATCATATGCGGTTTCACCATCCTCGCTTCGGCCTTTTTCTCCAAAGTATATCCCCCCTGTCAATTCACGATATACGATAAGGTCAGTTCCTTCTATTCGTTCTTTTTTCAGAGGTGACCGATCGATCAGAGAATTATATGTTTTAACGGGTCTGATATTAGCAAAAAGGCCCAGAGATTTTCTAAGCCTTAAAAGCCCTTGTTCTGGTCTTACTTTTGCATTTGGATCATTATCAAACTTTGGATCTCCAATAGCACCAAATAGGATAGCATCGGAATTTTCACAAAGTTCCAGGGTTTCTTTGGGTAATGGATCACCTGTAGCTTCAATAGCAACGGCTCCTACCAATCCCTTTTCATATTCAAAATCATGTCCAAAGCGATGCGCTATGGCTTCAAGGACCTTAACAGCTTGTTTTGTTACTTCGGGCCCAATACCATCCCCTGGTAATACAGCGATCTTCTTCTTCATTCCTAAAACTCCACGTGTTCTTGTTCAAATGCTTTAATTTTATCTTTTTGACTGAGCAGATAATCAATATCGTCATACCCGTTCAGCATGCACATTTTCTTGTAATCGTTGATCTCAAACTTTTCAAAACTCCCATCCTCAAGCGATACTTTTTGTTCAGGAAGATCAATTATAATTGGAGTAGATGGTTTTTTCCTGACTTCTGCCATCACTTTCTTTAAAAACATATCGCTTACCTGAACTGGTAGTAACCCATTATTCAACGCATTTCCTCGAAAAATATCTGCAAAATAACTTGATATAACCGCCTTGAACCCATAGTCGGTCAATGCCCAGGCCGCATGTTCACGGCTTGAACCGCAGCCGAAATTTCGGCCTGCTACCAAGACCTGCCCAGAGTACTTTTCATTATTCAATACAAAATTCTCATTGGGATTTCCATCTGAATCATATCGCCAATCACGAAATAAATTTTCCCCAAAACCATCTTTAGTAGTGGCTTTTAAAAAACGTGCAGGAATGATCTGATCTGTGTCTACATCCTCTTCTGGCAATGGTACGGCTGGTGATTTCAATACCTTAAATTTCTCCATGATCACACCGCTACTTTGTTGAGTTCAAATGCTCTTGGATCTACAATTTTGCCTTCAATTGCAATGGCAGCCGCCGTAAGAGGACTCACCAACATTGTTCTGGCACCCGGGCCTTGCCGCCCCTCAAAGTTTCTGTTTGACGTAGAAACACAGTACTCGCCTTTGGGGATCTTATCTTCATTCATTCCCAAACAGGCTGAGCAACCCGATTGTCGTAGTTCAAAACCGGCTTCGGCCAGGATCTTATCAATTCCTTCTTTTTGAGCTTGCTGCTGCACTTGTTTTGAACCAGGCACGATCATCGCATTTACATGATCCGCTTTCTTTTTACCTTTTACATAATTCGCAACGATCCTCAGATCTTCAATCCGGCTATTCGTACAACTCCCAATGAATACATGATCGATCTTTTTACCTTCCAGTTTTTCGCCTTCCTGAAGTCCCATGTATTCCAAAGATTTTTTTAGTCCTTCGGGATTTTCTACATCATCTGAGGTTGGAACATTTCCGGTTATTTTTATTCCTGTACCGGGATTGGTTCCATAAGTTATCATTGGGTCAATATCTTCTGCCCGGAAATTGTATTCGGTATCGAAAACGGCTTCATCATCTGAATACAGTGTTTTCCAGTATTTTACTGCTTCTTCAAACTTCTTTCCTTCGGGAGCAAATTCTCTGCCTTTCACATACTCAAAAGTAGTTTCATCAGGTGCTATCATACCTCCTCTTGCTCCCATCTCAATACTCATATTACAAATGGTCATGCGCGCTTCCATTGATAAACCCCAAATAGCAGTTCCTGCATACTCTACAAAATGTCCGGTTCCACCCCCGGTTCCTAACTTTGAAATGATGTACAGAATGATATCTTTGGCAAAAATACCATCTCCAAGCTCACCATTTATGGTTATTCGCATGGTTTTAGGACGCTCAAGTAACAAACATTGCGTAGCCATAACTTGCTCCACCTGCGAGGTACCAATTCCAAAGGCAATCGCCCCAAAAGCCCCATGGGTTGAAGTATGGCTATCCCCACATACGATGGTCATACCGGGTTTTGTGACACCTAACTCTGGACCAATTACGTGTACGATCCCTTGATAGGGGTGCCCCAAACCATACAATTCAATACCAAAATCTTCACAATTTTGCTTAAGAGCATCCACTTGTAGCTTTGAAAGGGCATCTTTAATAGGAAGATGTTGATCTTTGGTAGGAACATTATGATCGGCAGTAGCAACGATCTTCTCTTTACGGAAAATATCAATTCCGCGATCTCGAATTCCGCTAAAAGCTTGTGGACTGGTTACTTCATGAATAAAGTGTCGGTCGATATAGAGGATTTCCTGTCCCCCCTTAACCTCATCAACCACATGTTGATCCCAAACTTTCTCAAATAACGTTTTTGGCATGAATAAACTTCAATTCAATAAATATTAGTAACTCCAATTTTCCGCTCCAACACAGAGCGTGCGGAGCGAGTAGATAATTCTTTATATTGCAACATCGTAGGGGTAATTCATAAATTGCCCCTACGATGTTTGAAAAATGGCAGGATTCCTCAACCCGTTGCAGCCACCGCAAATAATTGTTTTAGATCCTGATCCTGAATGATCTTTTTCTCGTCAGCCAAATTCAGAAACTGTTGATAGTAATGATCTAATTCTTCTTTGCCGAAATCATATCCTAACTTTTGAGCTCTATAGTTCAGGGCAGCCCTTCCACTACGAGCAGTAAGAACAATAGATGATTCCAGTGCGCCAACTTCTTCCGGATCTATGATCTCATAGGTTTCTCGCGATTTAATAACTCCATCCTGATGAATTCCTGAGGAATGGGCAAAAGCATTGGATCCAACGATTGCTTTATTGGCTTGAACCGGCATATTCATTTTAGCTGAAACAAGGGCACTAATTTCACACAAATATCTTGTATCTATATTGGTATCAAAATTCAGATCATGGTGTTTACGCATGATCATGACCACTTCTTCGAGGGAAGCATTTCCTGCCCGTTCTCCAATTCCGTTGATAGTACATTCAATTTGTTGTGCTCCATTTTGAACTCCTGAAATTGAGTTCGCAGTAGCCAAACCAAGATCGTTATGACAGTGTGTCGAAATAACCGCTTTATGAATGCCCTTCACGTTTTCCCGAAGATATTTGATCTTTTCTCCATATTCTGAGGGTAAACAGTATCCTGTAGTATCAGGAATATTAACAACTGTAGCACCGGCTTTTACCACTGCTTCAATTACCTGAGCAAGAAATTCATTGTCTGTCCGGCCTGCATCTTCTGCATAGAATTCAACGTCTTCAACGTATTTTTTGGCCAATTTTACAGCGGCCACTCCTCGTTCTATTACATTTTCACGGCTGGTTTTGAGTTTATTGAAAACATGACTGTCTGATGTGCCGATGCCAGTATGTATACGAGGCCTTTTAGCTTGAGCAACCGCTTCAGCTGCTACTTCGATGTCGTTTTGTACGGCGCGAGTAAGTGCACAAACCGTAGAATCAGTAATGATTTCGGAAATCTTTTTAACCGAATTGAAATCACCCGGACTCGAAACTGGAAATCCTACTTCCATGACGTCAACTCCGAGCCTTTCTAATTCTTTCGCAATCTCGATTTTTTCTTTCGTATTGAGCCGGCAACCCGGCACTTGTTCGCCATCGCGAAGAGTTGTATCGAAAATTTGTATTTGAGTATTTGGCATTAGTCTGAGGTTTTCTAACTTAACTGCCGTGTCAATTACTTTATCTGGTCAAAATTCAGTAATTAAACCGAATGTAGGTGCCAGACTTCATTCCATAAAACCATATAATAAAGTAATTACGACATCCAAATTTGTTGTGAAACAGTTTATCGGATAATAATCAAATACTTAGCACACTCATACTCACTCATTTTTTACAATGGCCAACCAACCAAACGATCACGTTTATCAGCTGATAAAATCGTTGACGAAGGCGGAGAAACGCGCGTTTAAGATCTATGCAACTCGAAATAGTAGTCCTGATGCCAAATTCATAAAACTCTTTGATGCGATGGATAAGATATCCGAATATGATGAAGATCGAATCACAGATAGTATCAAAGGGGTAAAAAAAAGACAGTTTTCAAATTTAAAGGCTCACTTGTATAAACAAGTGCTAACAAGTCTGAGGCTCACCAACATAAATCACAATGTTGATATTTACTTAAGAGAACAGATCGATCATGCCCGTATTTTATATAATAAGGGACTATACAAGCAAAGCCTCCGATTGCTGGATAAAGCCAAGGCACTGGCCCATCAAAATCACAGGCATTCCCTGGAATATGAAATTCTTACTTTCGAACGGATCATTGAATCACAGTACATAACACGAAGCCTTAAAAACCGCGCTGATGAACTAATAGCGCAAGCTAATGAAAAAGTTGAGACCCTTAGTAACTATAATAAATTATCAAATCTCTCTTTGCGGCTTTATGGCATTTACATTAAAGCCGGGCATGTGAGAGATGAACGTGATTATGAAAATATAAGCCGGTACTTCAAGAAAGAAATTGAAGATATTTCCCAAAAAAACCTTGGCTTCTTTGAGCAATTGTATTTGAATGTGTCCTATGCATGGTACAGCCTGATAGTACAGGATTTTTTACTTCAATACCGGTACGCCCAAAAATGGGTAGATCTTTTTCACAATAATCCGGATATGCTTGAATTAGAACCTATATGGTATCTTAAAGGGCAGCATGTATTACTGGAGGCACTGTTCATCCTGGGCCATTATTCGAAACATGAAGAAGTAAAAAATAATCTTCAGAATTTTCTAAATAATCCGCCAACACGCTCTAATGAAAACCTGGAGACACTTGGTTTTATGTATCTTTATACGTCCAAGATAAACAGTCACTTTATGGCCGGGACTTTTACAGAGGGCACCAAAATGATTCCTGAGTTGAATAAAAATCTTGAAAAATATTCTCAGCAGGTTGACTCTCACCGGATTTTAGTCTTTTACTATAAAATTGCATGTCTTTATTTCGGGGCCGGAGATAACGAGATGGCTATTGAATACCTCAATAAGATCATCAATTACCATGACCAAAAGCTACGGGAAGATCTGCATTGCTTTGCCCGCATTCTAAATTTGATTGCTCACTATGAATTGGGTAATCAGGTATTGGTTGAGTATCAAATCCGGTCCGTATATCGGTTTTTACGTAAAATGAATGATCTGAACCTTGTTCAACAAGAGATCCTTAAATTTTTGCAAGATCTAAGCAAAGCAAACGGTTCAACGTTAAAAGAAAAATTCCAAAAGCTGCGTAAGAGATTGCTTGAAATCAACGAAATGCCTTACCAAAAAAGGCCTTTTTTATATTTGGATATCGTATCGTGGCTGGAGGCAAAAATCCACGATAAACCCGTTCAGCAGGTAATTCAGGAAAAATTTACCCCCCGCACTTAATAACTATTGTTGTTTGGGCATCCCATCAATCCGAAAGAACGAATAGTCTAAAAGTTGATATTAAACACGACTCCGCTTTTCTTTGAGACGAATTAAATATTCAATTATGCTGTCTGTCAATATTTCTCTGGTCAATATTCCCATTATCGGTATTCCATACCGGCCAGGGAAAGCTTTGTGACAACATCACAATTATGATTACTCAAAAGCTCTCCCTACAAGGAGGGCTTTTTTTATGGATCGAATTTTTACTTACTCACTACATGGCGGAATTAAATAAATACAGTAAACATGTAACTCAGGATGACTCTCAACCTGCAGCTCAGGCTATGCTGCATGCCATTGGGCTGAATGACGAAGACCTTCAAAAACCACTTATTGGTGTGGCAAGTACAGGATATGAAGGAAATCCCTGCAACATGCACTTAAATGATCTCGCCGTTCACGTTAAGAAAGGAATTGAAAAGAACGGAATGAATGGCCTGATCTTTAACACAATTGGAATAAGTGATGGTATTTCTATGGGAACACCAGGGATGCGATATTCCCTGCCCTCAAGGGATATTATTGCTGATTCTATGGAATCCGTTGTTAAGGGAATGGCTTATGATGGCTTTGCAGCAATTGTAGGGTGTGATAAGAATATGCCAGGTGCTTTGATGGCAATGATTCGGGTAAACCGGCCATCTATCCTCGTTTATGGAGGTACAATTGCTCCAGGTTATCACAATGGGAAAAAATTAGATGTTGTTTCTGCTTTTGAAGCCTGGGGAGAAAAAGTAAGTGGAAACATCACCGAAGATGAATTTAAAAACGTGATACAGCATGCGTGTCCCGGACCGGGAGCCTGTGG
>JAVLBT010000114.1:0-9760 GCA_031580945.1 Gracilimonas sp. | reverse complement strand
GTCTCTGCGAAATCTGTATTCAATGACTGGATTATTTCTTCGACAGCCGCCTGTACGTTCTCTTCAGAATTAACCTGTATTTGAATATCATTAAGCTGACTCTTTAAATCCCGAATTAAATTCTCGTAGTAGGTTTGTTCCAGCTGCTTATTTTTTCGTGTTTCATTCCAGTTATTCACCTGCAGTGCAATCAAAATCCCAATCACCACCAGCAAAATTTCCCCAATGGCATATAGCAAGTAGGTGCGGATGTTATCCTCTTCAATGAGTTTTTTTCGGATGGTGCGGAAAAATCTAAGCATGGAAACGCGGATTTATGGGATTATGGGATTTCGCTGATTTCAGCAACACTTGAATCCGTGTTAATCCGTAAATCCTGTTAATCAGCGTTTCAAAGGGTATTTGGTGAAAGAAGCGGAGCATTATTCTAATTTCCCATTAAATATATAAACCGGTCTGAGACCTATTGTTTTCTTCTTTACATTTTGCATGTTGTAGTCAAAAAACTTACCCAAAATACCTAACAACGGTCAGGTAAATTCACCTATTTCATTATTTGTGGCCTATATATACTTAATTTAGAGATAATAGTCACTCCTATTAAAGGCCACCCTTTAATACTGATTTCTGTTCACGCCCTTGTCAACTTTCTTTTGTTTTTTCTATTTAACCTACTTCTTTATTATCATCATGTATGAAAATTTTAGGAATTGATGTGGGCGGGTCGGGAATTAAAGGAGCTATCGTTGATACCCAAAAGGGAAAACTGTTAACCGACCGGTATCGGATTCCTACCCCAAAACCGGCAACTCCACCAGCAATGATCCAGACCATTGAGGAAATCATAATGCACTTTGAATGGCAGGGAACTGTTGGGTGTGGCTTTCCGGCAGCCGTTAAAAACGAGATCGTAAAAACAGCATCTAATATCGATAACGCGTGGATTGGAGTAAATGCCTCAGCTCAGATCGAAAAAAAAACGGGTTGCCCCACTCATCTTGTAAACGATGTAGATGCCGCCGGGTGTGCTGAAGTTAAATTTGGAGCTGGTAAAAATAAATTCGGAACTATTTTTATGGCCGCTTTTGGCACCGGTATTGGAACTGCCGTTTTTCATAATCATATTTTAATGCCAAATACCGAATTGGGACATATTCCCTTGCATAACATGCCTGCTGAGGATTATGCCGCTAACTCTGTCCGTAAAAAGCAGAATCTGAGTTGGGAAGAATGGGGCGGACGAGTAAATGAATATCTACAACTGATAGAGCATCTTATTTGGCCCGATGTGATCATCATCGGAGGCGGAGTGAGTAAAAAATTCAGCGAATTTAAATCCTATCTTCAGCTCGACACAGACGTAGTACCTGCCAAAAATCGAAATCATGCTGGCATAATTGGTGCTGCCCTTGCAGCCTCAACTAAACTTATCAAAGACACTCCCTGAAAACATCCTGCCATCTGTAAAAGATTCTATAACTACCTACCCGGCACATACCCGATAAAAACAGAATTCTGGTCACAAATAGCATAGTTATTATCGGTACTCATCACACATCGATTAGAACAACTTTTAACTGCATAATTTGTTATAAAAACCTTATTTCGCATATTAATCGACTATATTTCAAATTTGAATAACAAAGTGGATTTTTATCCCACTTTTTAGTTTGTTTATGGTTCATTTTAACAAAGCATCAAGATTATGAAATACGACGTTTCGGAACGGTACAATTGTGTTGTCATTACTTTTAAGGGAAACCTGATGGGCGGTCCTGACGCCGAAGATTTTCGTGAAAAGCTCCATGAATTAATTGAACAAGATAAAAAAGAAGTAATTGTGGACCTTGGTAAAGTGAAATTCATTAATTCCTCTGGCCTTGGTATTTTGATCGGGGGCATGACAACCATGAAAAATGCCGGTGGAGAATTAGTGATTTGTCAAGCCGATAAGAAGATCGAAAGTTTGCTAATGGTCACACAGCTCATCAAAGTATTTAACCATTTTCGAACTCTGGATGATGCTGCTGAATATTTTCATGAAAAAGCAGATAGCTAATTAATTAAAAAATCCCGCACTAAATAAATAATGCGGGATCTTTTCTTATAAAGAAGTTAATACTTCCTGAATGTGTTAAACAGTCAGGTTTTTTTGTGTCTAATATCTGTACTGATCAGACTTATAAGGCCCTGTAATTGGAACACCGATATATTCAGCTTGCTCATCTGTGAGTGTTTCAAGCTCCACACCGATTTTGGATAAATGCAGTCGGGCTACTTTTTCGTCCAGCGATTTTGGAAGTACGTGTACCCCCGGTTCAAATTCTTCCGGACGGTTCCATAATGCGATCTGTGCCAATGTTTGATTGGTGAAACTATTACTCATCACAAAGGAAGGATGACCGGTTGCATTCCCGAGGTTCATCAGGCGACCTTGAGAGAGCAGCACAACCTGACGGCCTGTTTCTTCGATCGTGAACAAGTCAACTTGTGGCTTGATATTCTCTTCTTTGGAATGTTGCTTCAACCAGGCAACGTCGATCTCGTTATCAAAATGACCAATATTTCCTACGATAGCTTTGTCTTTCATTTTCAGGAAATGGCGGTCTTTGATAATATCTTTATTGCCCGTAGCTGTGATAAAGATGTCTCCTTCCTCAACAGCACTGTCCATAGTCTTTACCTCGAATCCATCCATGGCTGCCTGAAGGGCACAAATTGGGTCGATCTCGGTCACAATCACCCGAGCACCTGCTCCATCAAGTGAAGCAGCTGTTCCTTTTCCAACATCGCCATACCCGGCTACTACGGCTACTTTACCAGCCATCATTACATCGGTAGCCCGTCGGATGGCATCGGCTGCAGACTCACGACAACCGTATTTGTTGTCAAACTTTGATTTAGTAACAGAATCATTCACGTTGATCGCAGGAAGAGTTAAAGTACCTTTGCGCTCCCGCTCTATCAATCGGAGTACACCTGTGGTCGTTTCCTCGGATATACCGTTTATTCCATCTATCAGTTCAGGATATCGATCCAAAACCATATTGGTGAGATCTCCGCCGTCATCCAGGATCATATTCAAGGGCTGTCCGTCTGGAAAAAACAATGTTTGCTCTATGGCCCAGTCAAATTCTTCTTCACTCATTCCTTTCCATGCATACACCGGCACACCGGCTTCTGCCATAGCTGCCGCTGCATGATCCTGCGTTGAATAGATGTTACAAGATGACCATGTTACATCAGCTCCTAATTCGATCAAAGTCTCAATAAGAACAGCTGTTTGAATAGTCATATGAAGACACCCTGCGATTCGGGCACCCTTCAAAGGCTGCTCATCTTTATACTCTTCACGAATTGCCATCAATCCTGGCATTTCAGCTTCGGCGAGTTCTATTTCCTGACGCCCATAATGAGCTTGAGAAATGTCTTTAACTTTATAAGGTAGTCTTTCTTCTTTTACTTCTGGCATTATGTTTTATGATGTTTTGTTTTGTTCTATAATTTCTTTGATATCCTGATAGTCATTCCCGGTAATCCCTAATTCAGATTTTATTACATATCCCTGGGGATCTAAAAATACTTTGAATGGAATTCCTAATGTGATGACATCTTCACTTACTTTGTTCGTGTCGATGGCATAAGTAAATCTATACGGCCGGTTCTCGCTAAATTGAATAACATCTTCTTTTGAATCTGAATTATTCAGATTTACGGCAATCACAACAAAATCATCCGGGTATTCATTCTCAAGCGAGTCCAAAGCTGGAAAAACTTGCAGGCACGGGCCACACCATGTTTCCCAAAAATCGATCATCACTACTTTTCCATTCAGATCCTGAACAGATATTTCATTCCCTTCTAAATCTTGAAAAGTACTTTCCCAAAGAATACTGTCAATTTTTTCGTCATGTGGGCCTAAAGATCTTGGGTTCTCACGCTCGGCACTTGAACAACTTGTAATAACTACTAAAAGCACAATCAAAAATGCACTTAGATGTGTATACTTCATATTAATATTTTTGATGTTTATGATTGCATTGTTTTAACCTGTAAAGATACCATATAGTTCTCAGAAAATAGACCCGGTAAATGAAAATTTCCTTTAATTCATGAAATCCAGATCCCGTTCAGAGAAAAAAATTAAAGGACTTGTTTCCTCAATGAAATGTTTTTTAATTGCAGTTCAATATATGAGAACTACTATTCAGATGTTTTAAGTCATTAATTTGACTATTACTACAAACAATAAACTCTAACCAAAATATACTACTATGAGTAAAAGCTACTATTCAAAGCTGTTAGCTTTGTGCGCTGTTTTTTTATTTGGTACGCAGCTCACATTAGCTCAGTATACCGTATCTGGTACCGTAACCGACGCTTCATCAGGTGAAGTGTTGATTGGTGTAACTATCTTTAATCCGGCTACAAACTCTGGTACTTCTTCCGATATTAATGGAGAGTATACCATTGAAATACCTGCTGGTGAAGCAACACTCCGTTTTTCATCCGTTGGATATGTAACACGTACAATTGACGTGTCTGGTTCTGATGGAGAAAACATCACCATAGATGTCGAAATGCAGTCTGACGTCGCAAACCTCGAGGAATTAGTTGTAACTGGCTTGGCCAGTTCAATTAAGCGTCAAAACCTGGCAAATGCTATCACCAAAGTAGATGCTGAAGACCTTACCGGCCGAACAACGCCCCAAACTTTGGATGGCGCATTTAAAGGTAAGATCCCCGGTGTTTCCATCCGGTCTCAAAGTGGCGCCCCTGGTGGAGGTATTAATGTTCAAATGCGTGGTGTTAGTACATTAGGTGCTGGTTCATCACAACCATTATATATTATTGATGGTGTTTATGTGAATAATGACGCGATCTCCAACTCAAGGTATTTGACGACTGGCGCGAACAGTACCGCCGAAGATAACTCAGCAAACCGGCTTTCTGACATCAACCCGGAAGACATTGAAAGTATCGAGGTATTAAAAGGCCCTTCTGCCGCTGCTATTTACGGACAGCGAGCGAATGCAGGTGTAATCATCATTACCACCAAAAAAGGACAAGCCGGAGAAACTCAGATAAATGTTTCTCAGGACATTGGCTTTAATAGCGCACTGCACTTGCCCGGTGTGGCTGAATGGAATCCTGAAAAAGTCGAGATCTATTCTACCATATTTGGACGAAATGTTGCTAATGAGTTGGCAGCATATAATTCAGCCGCTAACGCCGGTAATATCTATGATTACGAAGAAATACTTTACGGAAATACCGGTTTGATCAGTCAAACAAATATTGGTGTTTCTGGCGGAAATAGATCAACAAGCTTTTACCTCTCTGGTACTACTCGAAGTGAAGGCGGTATCATCGAAAATACCGGCTTTGACAGAAATTCTGTTCGGTTAAATATCGATCACAGAATTAATGAAAATATCACTGTTTCCAGTAGAACAAGTTACACGTATACAGAAAATGAACGTGGATTTACCGGAAACCAGAATGGTAGTGGGGGCTCCATTGGGTATGCGTTAGCCTACACACCTACCTATGCTCAACTGCAGCCTGATGCTCAGGGTAACTATCCAAATAATCCCTATTTCGCTGACAATATGTTGTCTATCGTTAATAATGCGGTCAACGACCAAACCGTGCAGCGTTTGATTCAAGGTATTCAACTCAGAGCAGACCTGATTAATAACGAATCCGGAGTGCTTACACTGTCTGTTGACGGAGGTATCGATTACCTGACGTTCAAAAGCATGGTTTGGATGCCTACATATTTGCAAAATCAGCAAAGTAATGCCAACCCGGGCGACGTAGTTCATACGATCGAAGACAACTTCAATTCTAATATTCAGTCCGTACTGAGCTATGCTACTTCAATTAGTGGTGTTCAGCTGAATACTCAACTCGGATTCTCTCGTTTCGATCAATTACAAGAAAGAAATGTTGTTCGTGGACAGGGCCTTGTTGCCGGTCAAACAGGAATTGCAAATGCAACAATTCAGTCCATTATCAGTCAATCCGAGGTAGATGTGTTTGATCTCAGCTGGTTCGGACAAGAAGAAATAAATTGGGAAGATAAAGTAATTGCTACTTTTGGCGGACGTTTTGACCGCTCTTCTCTTAATGCGACTCAGGATGAATATTACTTTTATCCTAAAGCATCTGTAGCTGTTAACTTGCTGAATTTTGATTTCATCGACAATTCCTTACTTAATCAGCTGAAGCCTCGTATCGCTTATGGCGAGACAGGTGGACTACCAAACTTTGGGGTTACTTTCCGTTCCCTGAACTCTGGAAATATTGGAGGACTTTTAGCGACTTCCGTTTCGGCGAGAAGTACGGATCCTGACTTAAAACCTGAACGAGCGAAAGAACTGGAGTTTGGTGTTGACCTCGCGCTATTGGATAATAAAGTATCCTTAGAAGCTACCTACTATACTAAAAACGTAGAGGACCTTATTCTTGATGAACAGGTGCCTACTTCTTCAGGTATTTCCGTTATTGCTACAAACGCGGCAAACCTTAAAAATAATGGGATCGAGCTTTCTTTAGGCCTCAATCCGGTTAATAATCCAGACTTGAATTGGTTTTCAACAATATTGTTCTGGACCAACACCTCAGAGATCACCGATCTAAGTATCGACGGATTTACAACTGGTGGTTTTGGAACCAGCTTGAGCAACTACCTGATACAAGAAGGCTTTTCACCGTCAACCATTGTTGGGTTACCAGCCGTATCTGATCCATCACTTTTCACTGTTTATGGTGATGGACAGCCAGACTTTGAAATGTCGTTCTCCAATGAATTCAATATCTATAAGAACATCGACTTTAGTTTCTTATGGCATTGGAAACAAGGAGGGGACAATATTAACCTTTCTCAGTTGCTTACTGATGCAGGAGGAACCTCTCCAGACTGGAACGACAATATTGAAAATACGGACCTGGGCAACGGAGTTTTTCCTAAAGGTGCAGACCGTGTAATTAATGGCGGTTCTGGTGCTTATGTTTATGATGCTTCTTATGTGAAACTCAGAGAAGTAGGTCTTTATTACACCGTGCCTTCAAGCACTTTGGAAGGTGTATTTGGAAGTAGTGTAAGAACCATCAAAGTTGGTGCTTCTGCAAATAACGTTCTCTTGTTCTCAGATTATCCAAGTTATGATCCTGAGACTTCAGTTTTTGGAACACAAGCCATCAACAATTCTGTAGAGGTAACACCTTATCCTACCTCAAGACAGGTGATGTTTCACGTAAATATTGACTTTTAATCCACTGGAAATAGCAAAATGAAATACTTAAATAAATTATTACTTCTTGTACTGCTTTTTGCAGGAATTTCGGGCTGTGATTTTCTGGATCCAGAGCCCATTGATGATCCCAATAGCCCATCTATCGAAGGGGTATTGGAGAATGCATCTAAAGCCCAGCTACAAAACCTTGTAACGGGTTTAGAATTACGTCACCGTGCCACCACAGGTGCAAATAACATCATGAGTACCTTCGGGCGTGAGGTGTACCCATTATTTGCTTCAGATCCTCGATTCATTAATCAGTGGGTTGGCTTAGGTGATAATGCCGATGCTGAAAACGATCCCGCATTCTTTGGTTCAGGTGGCACTTATACCACACCCTATCGTGCTGTTTATCAGGCCAATGTGTTGATCGAGTCTGCAAATAATACGCAGGCCATTACCGATCAAGAAAGAAATGCGTACTTGGGCTTTGCCAAAACTTTACAGGCATACAGTTATTTAATTCCGCTTAATACACAATACACCAATGGAATACGTATTGATGTAGACGAATTAGGTAATCTGGGTGACTTTTTAAGCTACGACCAAGCTCTTACTCAAATTCGGGCACTGCTTGATGAGGCTCAAACCGATCTCAATGCAGCAGGTAGCAGCTTTCCATTTGTTCTTACAGATGGCTTTGATGAATTTAGCACCCCCGCTGATTTCATCAACCTGAACAGAGCCATTGCCGCCCGGGCAGCCATTTATGATGAGGCATGGGGCGATGCAATAACGGCAGCTGAAGCCGCCGCACCATTTTTCGAGCTGGCACAAGGTGCAGACGTTATGAATAAAGGAGGATATTTTGTCTATGGTGATCCACCGGACATCTTTAACCCCTTCTTTTATGTTCGAAATACAACGTCCACTCAGTTGCCTACGGTACATCCTTCTATGATCACAGATGCAGAAGCTGGTGACCTGAGGGTTCAAAATAAGTTCTTTGAACGCGATAACCCCGTTACGCTGCAAGGGCTAAGTTCTCTGTATCAGGACAATCGTTTCTCCGGAACAGGGGATCCGTTTCCATTCTTCAGAAATGAGGAACTTATTCTGATCTATGCAGAAGCAAAAGCTCAACGCAATCAGGGAAGTGACCTCTCGGATGCCATTGACGCTCTTAACATCATTCGAAATACCTGGGGACTCTCAGACTTTGATGATCCCCTGAATCCGCCAACACAGGCAGAGGTCATTGACCAGATGCTGTTTGAGCGAAGATATTCTCTATGGTTTGAAGGAGGTCATCGTTGGGTTGACATGAGACGATATGATCGTTTAGATGAAATACCGACTGATGGAGGTAAGATCTATAACAATTTAGCCAGACCACAATCTGAGCTGTAACATTTACACCAATAATTTGAACATAAGGGCCCTCAAAATTTGAGGGCTCTTTTTTTATGTAGAAACCATATCTTTGCTCCCTATGAAGTACGATTTTACAATTATCGGGGCCGGCATTGTTGGCCTCTCCACGGCATATAAATTATCTCTCAAATACCCTGATGCGTCCATTCTCGTTCTTGAGAAAGAGGACCGTGTTGCTGCACACCAAACCGGAAAGAACTCTGGTGTAGTTCACTCTGGGATCTATTACAAACCCGGTAGCTATAAGGCCAAAAACTGCGTTGATGGCCGACATCAACTGGTGGATTTTTGCAAGAAACACGATGTAAAAATGGAAGTATGTGGCAAAGTGATCGTTGCTACAGATGACTCTGAGGTTCCCAAATTGAAAGAGATCTACGAGCGGGGGCTCAAAAATGAAATTGAAGGCATACAGCTTATCGGTGAAAATCGCCTTAAAGAACTTGAACCCTATGTAAACGGTGTTGCGGCTATACATGTACCCTGTTCAGGAATTGTAGATTATGCAGGGATGTGCCGCGTTTTAATGAAGTTACTGCAAGATGGAAATGGGACAGTCCAATTTAATAGCGAGGTTTCAAATATATCCAATAAAGGTAATGAGATCGTTATTATTGCCGGAGGTGAGAAGATTCAAAGTCAATATTTAGTAAATTGTGCAGGTTTATATTCTGATCATGTCGCAAAATTTGCCGGAGTGCATTCACCTGTAAAAATTGTCCCTTTCAAAGGTGAATATTATGAACTCAAACCGGATGCTCAGTATTTGGTGAAAAACCTGATCTATCCATTGCCAAATCCAGAATTTCCATTTCTCGGAGTCCACTTTACACGGATGGCTCTGGGTGGAGTAGAATGTGGCCCAAATGCGGTTTTTGCTTTTAAACGAGAAGGATATAACAAACTCTCTTTCAATCTCAAAGAAACAACCGAAACCTTCAACTTTCCGGGTTTCTGGAAGATGGCCAAAGAGCACTGGCGTATGGGCCTGGATGAATACAAACGTTCGTTTTCTAAAAAAGCCTTTGTTAAAGGACTGCAAAAACTAATTCCATCCATTCAAGAGGAACACCTTGAGGTAT
>JAVLBT010000113.1:0-9907 GCA_031580945.1 Gracilimonas sp. | reverse complement strand
CAAATGATGAGATCATAGACGATGAAATCATTGAACTGGATTCAGAATTAGACATGGATGCTGGTGTTATTAATATGCCACCGCCACCGCCAAGTGAAGATAATGATGAGGTTGAGGAGGAGATCTTTGTCATAGTTGAACAAATGCCAGAGCTTATTGGTGGTTTATCAAGTATACAACGGCATATTGAATATCCGGAAATGGCTCGTAAAGCAGGTATTGAAGGCCGTGTTGTTCTTCAATTCGTAATTGATGAAGATGGAAATGTGACCAATCCTGTTGTGGTACGAGGAATTGGAGGCGGTTGTGATGAAGAAGCATTAAGAGCAGTACAGGAGCATGCTAAATTTGTACCAGGTAAACAAAGAGGAAAACCTGTAAGAGTACGTTATAGCTTGCCTGTCACATTTAAACTTAACACAGATAGCTAAACAGGTAGAATAGTAGCTAACCTGTAAATAGTAAAGAGAAGCCTTGGAAGTAACGTTTCAAGGCTTTTTTTGTGCAACATTTTGAATATTCGATTTCAAGTCTTCAAAACTAACTGGTTTGATCAAATATTCCTCAAAATCTGTGACTTGTGCACGTTCTCGATTTACAGGGTCAGAATTACCGGTGATATAAATAACAGGGGTGTTATTACCATTTTTGCGAAGGGTGATCATAGCATCAATTCCGTCAACGTTATCCTCAAGCATAATATCCATTAGGACTAAATCCGGATTAAGGGACGGAATCTTTTGAACTGCATCTGAACCTTTGGTAATTATATCCAAAACTTCATATCCAAGTCGTTCAATCATTTTAGTAAGTAATAACGATAAAACTTTATCGTCTTCGACAACAATTATTTTCATAAGCAAAAGGTAAATAAATACAATGACAACTGTATTAAAATTACGCAAAACTAAAGTCTTTTATGTAATTGAACTTAGTTGAATATTATGAATGTCTTATAATTTATATTATGTAAAGTAATTTGGCTTATAATTATACTCCAAATAAAAGTAAGATTCTTCATCTTCCCTATGAAAGCAAATATCAATCTAACTCGGCAAGTACTACTTGTACTTTATTAAAGTCAGGTATCTGATCGGCGTCTTCCAATATCTGTTCATACACAAGGTTTCCTTCTTTATTAATCACAAAAACAGATCGCTTGGAAACTCCTTTCATTCCATAAAAATCTTTGTATAAAGAGTCATACTTTTTACTTACTTCCTTGTTGAAGTCACTTAGAAGCAAAAAATTTAAGTTTTGGGATTCTTTGAACGCTTTTAGGGTAAAAAAGCTATCCACACTAATACCTATCACTTTCGCATTCAATGATTCATAGATTTTCATATTATCACGCGCTGCACATAGCTCCTTAGTGCAAACTCCACTAAAAGCTAATGGAAAAAATAAAATAACGAGGTTCTGTTCTCCTGTGAGATCTTTTAGTTTAACCTGATTGCCGTCGGTATTTTGTAGTGTAAAATCTGGTGCTTTTTTCATAATGAGCTGTTTAAATACAATGATGTTTTACTTGGCAAGTTTATTTTGTTCTGCCCTTACAAATCGAAATGCGGTAAAAAGAATTCCCACACTTAATAAAATCTCAGCAATCCAAATCAGATCTGGGTTATTCATTTGTTTAAATACAAACCAATAACTCATATATGCCGCACCGATACTACTTATGCCTATAATGTAGTAACGCCTTTTAGTTTTTCTTATCTGGTTTAAGGTAAAAACCAATACGGTTACAACTAATGCTCCCCCCTGGTAAATAGCGTTTATAAGATCTTTAATCACAAATGAATCTATGATCAATGGAAAGAATAAAAAGCTAATAAACGGAAGAGTCGTTAAATATGCCGGAAATCTTGCGAAAACGGGCTTTGACTCTCTGATTAATACTAATAAGCCGCTTATGTAGAATGTAATTGAGATTAGCTTACCCCATTCAAATACATCAATCGGCATTTCTACCTGTACAAGATCAATTGCATAAGGAGTAGCAATTGCGAGTGCAGCTAAACCGAAATAGATAATGATCAGTGATCTTTGTCGTATAAAAAGTTTTAATAGAAGAAAAAATACCGTTCCAAATGATAAAGAAACAACAAGATCTATCCATTTAGCTGTATTCATCAGCCTTCAGGATTTCGGCTTTCCACTTCTCTTTGAACTTGTTTTCCTTTTTGATAATTCATTACGAGATCAGCAATATCTTTGAGGGTACCTCTCTCTTTGCGCACCATATTGTACACAAAATCGTATAAAGTAATGGACTCTTTGCCCTTCGTAATTTCTCTCTCCCAGTCAATGAGTGGTATATCTTCAATCATTTTGATGAGAGCGACTCGGTGTTTGGAAATTTTATAAAGTAGTTTTTGTATGTCTTTAGCGAGGTCTTCATCTTTCTCGAAAGATTCTTCCGGTGTGATGTAAGAGTTTAAGTTTATGGGCCGCACACTCTTAAATGAATCTTCTATTACTTTACGATAATATTGCTGTTGCGAATAATCCAAAAACATTAAGATTTCAGCAATCGACTTTTTACCAGGAGGTGCCTCATCATATGGTACAGAATCGATTACGTATTTGAGGGCTTCAGCCTCATGTTCAAGGTAGGAAACATCCTCAATCAGAGAATCAATTTGACTTTGTTTTACTTCCATTCTATATGATTATCTCCTTAAGTAGACCAGCTTTGAGATGCCGGAGTTGAATCATTCTTTTCTTGTTGCTCTATCATATCAACTAATGACAATCCGGTATTCCAGTCACGGTCTCTATCGCGAACGGAGTGAATATTATTCTCTTCTTGAAAATCCCAAAAAGAACCAAACTGTTGATTTCTGTAGTTTTTTAAGTATTCTAATCGATCTGAAAGATCTTCTTTTGGGACTAATAATCTGTCTTTATCGTATATGGCTTCTTCTCTTGACTCAAATACAATATCATAATCCTGACTCATAACAATAGCTTCCTCGGGACATACTTCTTCGCAATAACCACAGTAGATGCACCGCAACATGTTTATTTCGAAGAAATCAGGATATCGCTCTTTTTCGTCCTCTGTTTCCTCTGCCTGCATGCTAATTGCAAGCGGTGGGCATGCTCTTGCACATAGCCCACAAGCAACACATCGTTCTTTACCATGATCTTCCACTAATACAGGGCGGCCTCGAAAAATTGCAGGTGGGTCCCATTTTTCTTCCGGGTAATTCAATGTAAACGTAGGCTGAAACATCTGCTTTAATGTATACCACATGCCTTTCAATATCTCAGGTAGATACAGATTTTCCAGAAAGTTTAGCTTTCGCTCTTTTTTGTAATTATCGCTTAATGCGTTTACTGTTGGTTTTTCGAGGTTCTTAGCCATTCAATCAGAATCGTTTTCGTGATGAACTAATTTTGTAGAAAATAAACCTTTGTATGCTTAGCATCAAAGTTATTTAGTAGCTTTTTAGGATTATTTTTGTCTAAATATCATGGTAACAGGAACACCAATAAATCCAAATCGTTCCCGCAGTTTATTCTCTATGAATTTGCGATAATTTGGCGGAAGATCCTGTGGACTGTTCATGAAAAATTTAAAAACCGGTGGATTACTCTTTACCTGTGTTGCATAGGTGATCTTTAACTGCCGGCCTCTTTTCATTGGCAGAGATTTCTGATTAAGCATTTGCTCCAGAAAT
The DNA here is from genome assembly GCA_031580945.1 of Gracilimonas sp. Lineage (GTDB taxonomy): Bacteria > Bacteroidota > Rhodothermia > Balneolales > Balneolaceae > Gracilimonas. Next base: position 6,218 of record JAVLBT010000113.1, on the reverse strand, counting down.
TCGTTGAACTCAGGTGTTGGAATTTCTTTTTTACGCTCTTCAATAACTTGCTGAGCGACATCTATAACCCGATGTACACGTTGTCGGTTCATCGCTGAGATCGTTACTATAGGAACATAATACATTTGAGGTACATTGGAATAAATGTATTCTTCAAATTCTCTTACAACATTGGAATCTTTTTCGGGAACGAGATCCCATTTATTAAGTACGATAACCAGGCCCTTATTGAATTGCTCGGCCTGGCGAAGCACACGTCGATCCTGAGCGTCAAAACCCTGCATGGCATCAACCAGTAAAATTGCGATATCACATTCTCGTATGGCCCGCTCTGTTCGTATGGTACTGTAGAACTCAATATTTTCTTTTACTTTTGTCCGCTTTCTCAGGCCTGCGGTGTCAACAAGGACGTAATCTTTATCGTCATATTTTAAATTGCTGTTGATGGAATCTCGAGTGGTTCCTGCAATATTTGTAACAATCGCCCGCTCATCATCTAAAATTGCATTAAAAAGGCTGCTCTTCCCTACGTTGGGCCGCCCTATAAAAGCAAGTTTGGGAACTTTTGATTTTTCTTCTGGCTTAGATTCAGGTAACAATTCAACTACTTTATCCAGTAGATCCCCTGTGCCTGTTCCATTAATGGATGAGACTGGAAATAGGTTTTCAAAACCCAGTTCATAGAATTCGGTTGAATTCATCCGCCTTTCTTCGTTGTCAGCTTTATTACTCACCAATACAACCGGCTTGTCCTGTTGGCGGAGTAAGTCTGCCACGGATTTATCTAACGTATTTATACCATCTTTAGAATCTACGATAAATAAAATTACATCAGATTCCTCTAAGGCAATATGAACCTGTTCACGGATACCAACTACCATGACGTTCATCTCATCGGGCAGATATCCTCCGGTATCAATTACAGTAAAATCTCGGCCGTTCCAGAAGGTCTCACCATAGTGGCGATCGCGGGTAACACCATAATCATCATGAACAATGGCTTTGCGGGCGCCTATGAGGCGATTAAAAAGAGTGGATTTCCCAACATTAGGTCGGCCAACTATAGAAACTACTGGAAGCATTTTAACAATTAGATTCTTAGATTAAACAAGCATTAAAGATACGCATAATTCAGCACTTAATTATACTATGCTTCAAAGCTTTTATGACAATCTTGGTTTTTTCGGAGCTCTATCTACTGCTCTGTTGTTATTCTTTTTCTTTATCTTTTGGATCGCTGGAATTGCCGGTATCACATTGCCTTATGACGGGGGCCGAAAAAAAGGAAATAATTGGCAGATCCTGTTAGCGGTATTGTTTCCCCCTTACCCTATTGTCTGGTTAATTTACGACATGTACTTACAACACCGTTATATGACGGAGGAAAAGTAATAAGCCCTGGTTTTAAAATGGTACAGATGCTTTAACTTTGTAATATACATTGAATTCATTTTCATCTAAGAGCTCTGTCCCTTTTTTTGCAAATCCAATGGCATGGTTGACTGAAATTCCAAAGATTGAAAGCTCATTTTTAAATTCATATCCGGTTCCCCATCTTTCAATAGTTCCGTTTTTCCCCGATTCACTCGATCCATTCCACACAATTCCCACATCTGTGAATAAGGCTGCATTGACACCACCAAATCTTACAACTCCAAGAAGTTCGGTCTTTAACGAGGGTATCAAAGGAATGCGATATTCAAGGCTTCCAAAAGCAACATGTTCTCCGGATACAAAATCACGATAACCACGAACTCTCTCATTATTTCTAAAAAAAGAAAAGGGAAATTCTGATGGAAGCATAAAACTGATATTGTCATACCTGGAAAACCCAATGTAGTTCTGTGGCAACGCATTTCCCCACTGGGATTGAAAACGTCCCTGCACATAAAATCTATGTTGACCAAGTCCAGGTTGAATCGTATATGCGTTTAGATCTGTAGTGATTGCATTTACATCGGCCCCAAGAATTTTACCTGATGCCTTCAGATCAAATTTTAGTCCATATCCATCTAAAGGATGAATTTTATTATCCTTCCAGGGACGTTCTTTTTTTAACTGCCAACTAAACCCGATATCAGCTACGGATGCCTCTAAAGGGCGTTCTATTTCATTGTTATCGGTAAATCGATCTATCGCAAATGGTGTAGTATGATAATACCTCATTCTTGCTGACCAAAAGCTATTTTGATAGGGAGCTTCAAAGGCGTTAATCGGCCACCGAACGGATATATCGGCTCCTGTATACTCTTCAATCAGGTATTCATCTCCATAAAACTGCCCATTATCAGGGCTCTTATATAAATTAAAGGCTATTGATGGGTAAAACTGATTATTGATGTATGAAAGTGCACCAAAAGAATTGTTTAATGGATCGGGTATTGAAAATAGTCCCCCTGCTGAAATAGTGTGCTTATTTAGAGGTTCTGTCCAGTTTGTGGTAGCAAATAATCCCCAATTATTTTCATCGGAGTAATAAGGAAATGCTAAAGTAATGACATGTGAAATATTCTTAAATGAATTATACTCATAGGAATCTGATATAAGAAGCTTATTTGTATTAATTTGAGATGGAATTTCAACAGGTGGCCTGTGACTTATCCAGGCTGAATATTGGCTGGGTATTTGTATTGAGTCTCTTTCAACCCTTCTGTCGGCATTAATGAGAAATAGGTGATCCTTTTTCCGTGATTCTGAAGCCCCTACCAATAGTTTCTCTTTTTTAGTAGAATCTGATGAAGTGCCCCAGCCAAATATTTCCGCTCCCGTAAATACGTTTGTTACCCTATGTTCTTTACCACTTTTGAGGTCGTAAATAAAAATGTTGGGTACATTATCCCGGAGTGACTGATACGCTATTTTATGCCCATCAGGACTTAGTATAGCTTTTCTATTATCAATTGCACTACGGTCAATGACAACTTCTTTTTGTGTAGCTGGGTCAATTAAAACTAAATTTCTGTCACCGCTCTTATCAAATTTGTGTACCAAAAAAGAATGTTCATTCTCTATCCAAAGCGGCCATAAAAGTTGAACATCTCCGGTGTAATTTGTGACCCGCTGTTCTTTTCCATTCTTCAGGTCTTTTGTAAAAAGATTACCGGTTCCATCTTCATTCACTATATAAGCAATTTCATCTTTTTCAGATGTTTTGATAGGAAATTTAGCTCTTCGGTTTTGGGTAATTCTTGTTTCCTCTTTTTTTGATAGATCGTATTCAAAGATATCATTTACTAACGAGGCATCTTTACCACGTACTAACCGGGAGTACAATATTTTATGATCCGAAACCCAATGTAGATCAGCCCCTATTCTGCCTTCTGTTGTGAATGTAGACGTTTGAGATGAATCATTTGATATAATATGGAGTCTCCGAACCGGTCTTGACATAGATTGCAGCGAATAAACTGCAATTAAGCTATCATTAGGGCTTATAGCTGCATCAAAATAAAAATCACCAGGAAATGTAACCTCTTCCCCTTTTAATGAATCAACGCGCTCCATTTGGCCAGCCAGTGTATTATAATAGATGTTTGCATGTTTTCTCCATTCGTCAAAAAAAGAAGAATAACCTCCGTCTATTGTTTCACTAAAGGCTTCATTGAAATCATGGTACTCAATAAATCCCAATGACTTTTCACTTATTGCTAACATAGAAGCTAAGGTTGTATCACCATAGGTATCGGTAAAATAGCGCACTTGCGCGTTACCGAGCGCATATCTGAGCCGTCCGTCTTCAATAGATGTACCAGAATTATAATTTAAATCATCATCAAAAATAGCTTTTCTCAGCCATCGGTCACCACGTTGTGAATCCCACACTTCTGTTTCGTATTGTGCAAGTCCTTCCGTCCAGAAACTTGGCAAAGGATTTGCGAAAAGATATTGTAATAAACCTATCGGAGATCGAACGGCCTGGAAGTGAAAAATATGGGCCAACTCGTGTGCCACTACTTTTCTGAGCCACTTCTCTTCTCCGGTCCAAATCTCACTGTAATCATTCAAATTCACCCAAATATTTGTATATGGCCTCGAATATGGCACAGCAAAACCATTATTGACCTCATCTTCATCAGATAGGTAAATGCGGATCTTTTGGTCGAATTCAACATCCAAATTATGGGAAAGTGCAGTGTATGTTTCCTCTGAAATGGCCGCTACTTTGTCCTGAATGCCATTAATGCGCTCGGGATACATAATAAGGAAATGTTCCGTCTCCGCTACCTGCCAGTTCAATTCCGGGTGATTTCTTCCACTTGTGGTGTTAAAACCCTGGGTAAATGCCTCATTAACAAACAAAAGTAAAACTAAAAGCAGGCTATATTTTGTGGTGTTCATGGGGACAAATTAAGAGTATATGCGTGCTAATTTTTATTCAGGAATTTGTTTTTGATTCCTATCCGAAAGCTGTTGCTGCTCCTCCTCTACCAGTTTCCATTTTTCGGTGAGTTTCTCATTCATATCTTCTATAAAACGGGAAGGTTGTGTGAAATAATCACCATATGCAGATTGCGCCAACACCGGATAACTAAAATAAAGCATTTCCTGTGCACGGGTTGCAGCCACATATAAAAGACGCAATTCTTCATCTAATTGTTCTTCATCATCCACGGAATAGGCAGATGGAATGATCCCATCCAAACACTGAATGATGAACACATGCTTCCACTCCAATCCTTTGGCAGAATGGATGGTACTGAGGATCAGTGGTGCCTCTTCCTTAGTCTTTTGTTCGGTATCTACAGCGGTTGCCGTGATGGGATCAAGCGCCAGTTCTTCCAGCATTTTAGGGAGCGAAGAAAAGCTCGCTGATACATTAATAAACGCTTCTAAATCCTTCAGCCGCTTAGGGTAATCATCGTATCTTGATTTACAAAAATCCCGGTAATAATCCACGTTCAGTTCAATTACTTTCGAAACTGAATGATCGTTTTCTTTTAGATCAACCAGCAACTTACTCAGCTCTTTTAACTGCTTAATATAAGATTGACTGGTGGTGTCAGATAGGTCAAGCCGATACGGATTTTTAGCCAGCCGAATCCATTCAAAAAGATCCTGAGCAGTTTTGGGGCCAATTCCATCCAAGAGCATTAACACCCGGTTCCAGGCAATCGTGTCCATCGGATTTACCAATACCCGAACATGAGCAAGTACATCTTTGATGTGGGCTGCTTCGGTAAACTTCTGTCCGCCATATTTCACGAAGGGGATATTTTTTCGATTTAGTTCTACTTCAAGGTCAAAAGAATCACGCCCATTTCGAAACAAGACCGCCATTTCATTAAGATCCAGCCCTTGCTCGCGCAATTGCAGTACTACCTGTGTTATAAAACGGCTCTGTTCATGTTCGCTGGAAGTTTGTACCAAAGCCGGTAGTTCTCCACCCTCATTATTGGAATAAAGTTGCTTATCGAACTTAAAATTGGCTTGCTTCAGGAGATTGTTGGCTACCTCGAGAATTTGCGGCGTAGAACGATAATTCTCTTCCAGCTTGATAAGTTTAGTACCCGTGAACCGCTCAGGAAAATCCATGATATTTTGATGATCAGCTCCCCGGAACGAATAAATACTTTGGGCGTCATCACCTACGGCCATCACATTTCCATGTATACTCGAAAATAATTCAGTGAGATCTGCCTGTAATTTGTTGGTATCCTGAAATTCATCCACCATCACAAACTCATTTTTTGAGGCTACCTTAATTCGTATATCTTCATGATGTGTAAGCAATTCACGGGTTTTTATAAGAAGGTCGTCAAAGTCCATGACGAAGTTTTTTTCCTTATAAGCTTCATAACCCTCTGCAACTTTCATGATCTTCTCTTCTTGCTCCAGGAACTGTGAATACTCTTCCAGTAAAACCACGCGCAGATCTAAATTTTTATTTTTGCAAGAGCTGATGATATTCAACAGCGTATTCTTATTCGGAAATCTTTTTTTCTTTTTGTGAAGATCGAGTTGGGTGCGCACAAACTGAATGACTTCCAGCGCATCTGCAGTATCAATAATGGTGAAATTGGATGGGTAACCGATCACTTCTGAATATCGATGCAATAACATACTGCAGTAAAAATGAAAGGTACCTCCCTGCACCTGCTTGCAGCGCTCATCCAGGATCCTGCTGGCGCGATTGAGCATCTCTTTGGATGCACGTCGCGTAAAGGTCAATAACAATATATTAGATAGATTCACCCCGCTTTCCACCAAACGTGCTACAC
>JAVLBT010000112.1:0-10049 GCA_031580945.1 Gracilimonas sp. | reverse complement strand
GGCTGAATCAGTTCGGCCTGCATCATGAAATCCCAGTTTCGCATTCTTTCAAGAAGATTCATCTCAACTTTTGAAAGGTTTGTGGTGTCTGTCCAGTTAATCATTTGCGGAATGATGCTTGAAGCCGTATACGCAAAGTTATCCATCTGCATCTGCTGCATATTTTGTGGCGTGATATTATCCATTTCGGATAGGAGATCATTAATGCGTCTGCCGCGTTCGTAGGGGGCAAAGTCATCATCCAGGTAATATGGATAATCGGGCGCGGCTGACTCTTGGTTTGCCGAACTCACAAATCCTCGCTCCGGATTCAAGATGTGTGGATTTTGTTCCGTGGGAATCCAGCCTTGCCAGTCATAGGTGGAATCTGTTCCGTCACTTACCGTGCGTCCCTGGAACTTCCATTTTTTAGGTAATTTGCCCGAGATCCATAAAGAAATGTCCCCGGCGGTATCGGCAAAAACAAAATTTTGAGCGGGTGCAACGTAATGACTCACTGCTTCTTTAAAATCAGTATAGTTTTTCATTTTGTTGAATCCATAAAATGTCCGCAGGTCATTCGAAGATTCGTGTGCGATCCAACGTAGCGCATGAAAACTGCTTGCGCCATTCTCTAAAGCGGATTCTACCTCAAAAACCGGTCCATGATGGGTGTAAATGACCGTGTCTATTTTTGTTTCTTCTCCGCGGATCTTAATTTTTTCCACTCGTTGGGTAGTTGGTTTCCATTCGCCGTTGTGCCAATATTCTTGTTTCGTAGCATCACGAAACTTGATCTCGTACCAGTCCATGACATCTGAACCTACATTGGTAGTCCCCCAGGCTGTTTGTTCATTAAAACCTATGATGATTGCAGGGGTGCCTTGAAGTCCGACACCATACACATTTATGCCCGGCGCATGAAGCTGCGTTTCGTACCAAATGGAGGGAAGTGTGAGGCCCAAATGCGGATCATTTGCCAAAATAGGAAAGCCGGAAGCTGTTTTTTCACCACTTACAACCCAGTTATTACTACCAATTCCCTCTGACTGGGGAAAAGGATCGATCACTTTGGAAACAGAAGGTACGAACATTGAATCTGGGCTTTCTGGAACGGCTGCTTCAAAATTCCATTCACGGGAAGGGGGTATAATTGGATCGTTTAATTCGGGCTTACGGGAAAAGTACTTTTCGATAAAATCCTCGCCAAAATATTGCAATGTGTTACTTGTACGTACATCGTTATTTCTCCCGGCCAACATGCGGGTCATATTTTTCAGTAAATAAGCCGTTTTTATAGGTTCCCATGCTTCAGGTTTTATATCCAGAATTTTGTATTCAACGGGATAATCAGCCGGTGAAAGTTCGTTAATATAAGTATTGACACCTTTGGAGTAGGCTTCAATGATTCCTGAAATTACAGGGTCTTCTGCAATGTTTTTCATTGCTTTTTCTGCCCCATAGGTCATTCCTAATCTTCGGGTATTCAGATCTCTTGAAAGTGCCCGGGGTCCTACAATCTCTGCTAAACGACCTGCAGCATCATAGGTTTGTATTTCCATTTGGAAAAGGCGGTCTCGGGCTACGATATAACCCTGTGCCAGAAAAAGATCCTGCTCATTTTGGGCAAAGATGTGTGGCACATTTCGTTCATCGAAATAGACCGTCACTTCATCTTTTAGTCCGGGGATTTCCAGTGAATGAGATTCCGGTTCATCTGTAACTGCATTAGCCCAAAAACCAGCATCCGGATCAAAAAACTTCCCCAGAGGCGGAATAGCACCAAATTTGGTATCTAAAGAGATGATTAACGCAATTAGGATGAGAAAAGAAATCGAGGCTTTTATGGGGTTCATAGATTATGTGTTACGGTGCGAGGATGTTGCAGTATCAGTTTATTTTGATTTCCTTAAGGTTTTATCTTAAAACTTTTTGTAAGGAATTGGTTTGAGATTGCTCTTAGTATATACATCACAACGAATAAATGCACTATGTCTAAGATTACAAGATTCGAAGATCTAAACTGCTGGAAAGAAGCCCGAAAACTGGTTAGAAAAATATAGAAGGTTAGCGGGAAGGCAGAATTTGGAAGAGATTATGGATTAAAAGATCAAGCGAGAAGGGCATCGGTTTCTATTATGACCAATATTTCAGAAGGATTTTCGCGATTTCACCGTAAGGACTCAGTGCTTTTTTTGATTTTGCTCAGAGCTCTGCCGCCGAAGTCCAAAGTCTATTATACGTGGCGGAAGATTTAGAGTATATATCGGAAGAAATGGAAATAGAATTAAGAGAAGACGCATTAATATGCCAAAAAATGACCCTCTCCCTAATCAAACATTTCAAAAACAACTAAGAAAACACCGTAACAACGTCGCAATGCAACACCATTACACCGTTTTACCAAAGTAACATTTTCATACAAAAGACAGAGCCGCCACTTTTGAGGAATTCATAAGTACTGAATTCATGCACTTTGAAACCGGCATCTTTTAACTTATGATTAACATCAACACAGCCTTGCTGAATAAATACATTTTTTCCATCTGGGCAGGTGGCATTGCAGGCAAAAAGCTTTTCAGCTTCGTATTTAGATGCTTCAATAACATTTGGGAATATCGCATGTATGAGTGCCAATGCTTCTTCTTTGAATGCATCCGGGTAGATTAGTGCGGAATTTTCATTAAGCACACAGAAACAAGTATCCAGGTGGTAAAACTTTGGATTTGTAAGTTCCAGGGCAATGATCGGGGTATCAAAAGCTTCAGATATCACGCTGTAAGCGCCATCAGATGTCCGAAATCCATAACCTCCCCAAAGCAATCTTTTTTGATGATGCCATATTGCATCCCCCATCCCTTCAAAACTATCGAATCTTTCGCCATCCAGATGTATGATATCATAACTACTATTCTCATACACTTTTTGGATAAACGGCACCTCACCTTTACGTTCATCCGCGTACATAACGCTCATTACTACTTCTTTTTTGCCCTCTTTTGTGATATTAGGCAAGCTTTGATTGGCACAGAAAACCATGTCGGGATATCCGCGCTGCCCTTTTTCCACATGCACATACAACCCGAGCTCTTCATACGCTGCCCGCAAATGTTCCCACTCATTTTGAGCTTGTAGCTTGTCAACGTCACCAATATGTCCTTCCATATGTGGATTTATGACATACTCAACTGAAAAGAATGTGGGTTTAACCAACAATACCTTTTCAGGTAACGGCATTGGTTCAAGGTCGGCAAGACCAAAATCCAAATCATCAACAGATCTGATAACGTTTGACATATAAGCAGGGAAATTTCAGGATTAAATTCGGCTTTTAAGCAGAACAGCAAATATTGAAAATATCATAATGCGGAACAAGTTCAAGTACTCAAATATATACATGACTTTAAAATACCTAATGGCTGCTAACAATTATCCCTAAACAATCCTATTTTCGCTCAAACTAAAAATTAATCTATGTCTCAAAAAAACCTAATTGTTGCTTTTGGTGGTGTTTCTCCTGAACACGAAGTTTCAGTACTTACAGCCATACAGGCAATTTCAGCTCTTGAAGAATCAGCCTACCATTGTATTCCGCTATATGTAAGCAAATCAGGGCGGTGGCTGACAGGGGAGAAGCTCTTAGATCTTTCCAATTTTAAAGAACTCAGTAAACTTGAAAATGAATCTACTTCCTGTGCATTTGTAAAGGATGAGATTGGGAGAACTTTCTTAAAAGAGCAGGAAAGCAGTGGTTTTTTCTCAAAACCCCAAAAGTACCCTGTTTATGCTGTTTTATGTGCTTTTCATGGCAGCGAAGGTGAAAATGGGTCTTTTCAGGGAGTATGTGAGATGATGAATATACCATATACAGGAAGTGGTGTGCTGGGATCTTCACTTGGTATGGATAAAGTACAGGCAAAATTAGTAGCTGCAGCTCATGGTATACCCGTTACTAAATCTGTTAATTTTTACGAAAATGACTGGACTGATGAAAAAGAGGATCTGATTTCTGTAGCAGAAGATTATGAATATCCACTGATCGTGAAACCCGTTAGCTTAGGAAGTAGCATCGGAGTGGCCATAGCCAATGATCGGGATGAGTTGATCAATGCTGTGGAGACAGCCTTTCGGTACGACTCTCATCTTTTAATTGAAGAAGCGGTAAATCCACTGATGGAAATCAACTGTTCAGTCATAGGAACACCTGAAGATTGTCGTCCCAGTGTGTGCGAAAAACCACTTCCGCAAACCGAAACACTGTCTTTTGAAGATAAATATCAGCGTGGGGATGGAGCCGATAAAGGGATGGCATCAGCTGACCGCATTATCCCCGCTGATATCAGCAGTGATTTAACAAAAAAAATACAGCGTATGGCTACTAAAATATTTTCAGCCCTCGGTGCTTCTGGTCTTGCAAGGCTCGATTTTTTGGTGAATGCTAACACGAAAGAAGTCTTCTTTAATGAAATTAATACCATTCCAGGTTCTTTCTCGTTTTATTTATGGGAGAAATCAGAACTGAATTTTGATGCTTTATTGGAGGAATTGATCGATATTGGTTTAAAACAACATCAGGCCAAAAATGGCCGTGTTCGCAGCTATGAAACCAATCTTCTTAGCGAAAAAGCAATGAAAGGAATTAAAGGTTTAAAGGGCAATAAATAGACAGGATAAACGAATAAATAATACGCATTGTTTTTATCCCAACTTGACGTTCAAACAATAGTATATATGCAAAGCCGAAACATTTTAATATTATTTGCTGGTGCTTTATTATGGGCTTCCTGCGGGCCGTCACTTGAAACTACCACTGTTCAAACAGAAACTTCTGAATTACTGGGTAATCCCGATTCAGTTGCTGTTGCTTCCGATGATGAGGAAGAGTTTGTGCAGGTCAGTCTGGGTGAAATAGCCCCAATACACTCTTTAGACCCACTATTTGCAACCTCAGATAGTGAGTTACGCATCAATAATCTGGTATATGAACAACTTATAGGGATTGATCAATTTGGGAATCCGGTTCCTGAATTAGCGAAAAGATGGGAGGTAAATGAAGATTCAACGCAATTTATTTTTCATTTGCGTACCGATATTTATTTCCATGATAGCCAGGTTTTTGGGGCCGGAAATGGACGCCGTTTTATAGCTGAGGACGTAAAATTTATTTTTGAGAGAATGGCGTCTGACGATGTGCCTGCTTTTACAGCTAACCGGTTTTCTGATATCAGGGGATTCAATGCCTACCATCGCGAGCAGACCCTCATAAAAGATCCATCTAAAAGAGTAATAGAATCTATAGAAGGACTAAGAGTTAGAAATGACTCAACCGTTGTTTTTTTTATGAGCAAGCCAGCCTCTGATCTATTAAAAAGACTTGCTCATCCACAGGCATCCGTATATGCTAAAGAAAGTATTCCTGAAAAACCGGGCGCTATACAACAAGCAGCAGGCACTGGCAGATTTCAGCTTGTCAAAAAAGATGGTAACACGATCATTTTGACGGTAAATAGCGATTATAGAGGGGTAATACCCAGTTTAAATCGGTTGGATATCGTTTCTGGTCTGGAAGAAAGAGACTTGTATCAGGATTTTGCCCGTCGCGACCTGGATGGACTTATCGAGGTAAGCTATCCAACACTGAAAACGATTACAGATTCAACAGCACAGCTGATAGATCAATTCACACCTATGTATCAACTTTTGAATAGCGGTGTGCACACGATGCATACGGTATACTTTAACAGAGAATCAGGTCAGGCAAAGCAAGTCAACAGACTATTAAGGTCTCTGAATACCATACACCTGTTGCGAAGTACCAACTGGGGAGAAGTGACTCTCGATACTTTAGAGATAACAGGGGCGTATGAACAAAAGAGTATCGAGCAGTTTGTGGCTACACAAAATGAGCATTTTAATGCCAGAATGCTTTTTAATAATTTAGCTTCTGAATCGGCTGCCAAAGGATTTTCTTTTACCATGAATGCATCGTATGCCCCAACAAGATTTACGACATTCACTTCTCTTAATTACGAAGGGACAATACCTGTTATTCAATGGCAGGCGCCGATTTTTATTTTATTGCACAGGAATATATCCGGAGTCAACATTGAGAATTCTCCCTGGGAACTGGATCTTACCTCTATAAAAGTTTCAGGAGACAGTTAATGAAATTAAGCGTAATCGCAAATCCTTCGAAGTATGAAGTACGGGAAGTACTAGCAAAAACCATTGAGTGGGCAGATCGAAAGAATATTACCTTATATATAAAGTCTCAGACCTGTGATCAAACTGAACTCAATGATTCCAGTATTATTCAAAAGACAGAATCAGATGAAGACTCCATTCAGCATTCAGATTACGTACTGGTTATGGGGGGAGACGGGACAATTTTATATACAGCCCGAATATCTAAAAGCCTGAATAAACCAATTTTAGGGATCAATAGTGGCAGACTTGGTTTTATGGCAAATACTCAAATTGAAGATCTTGAACGCGCTTTAGATTGCCTGATCAAAAGAAATTTCACGTTGGATAAAAGGTCTTTCTTAAAAGCGGAAACAAAGGATGGGGACATCTTTCATGCATTGAATGAATTTTTATTTACCCGGAAAGATTCAATATCGATGGTAAATGTAACAGCCGAGTACGATGGCAGTCTTATCAATACCTATTGGGCAGACGGCCTCATTGTTGCTTCTCCGACGGGGTCCACGGCCTATAGTTTGGCATCGGGTGGCCCTATTGTTGCACCGGGGACGGAAGTATTCTTAGTGACACCGATCAATCCTCATACACTCACAACCCGGCCTTTAGTGCTCAATTCCAATCACCCATTGCGGGTGATCATTGAGAAACAGCAAAGTGAAGTGCTATTTTCTTATGACGGACAGGTACATGAAATTGAAGAGTTCCCCTTTGAAATAGAAATACTTAAATCTGATCTGACCTTTGACCTTATCCACCTTCCCGGTCAGGATTACTTTGAAACCCTTCGCAATAAATTAATGTGGGGAATGGATTCCCGCAGAAAATCCTGATTGAAGCTTATTATTCTGATTTTCGCATACTCTTTTCAGCTTCATCAGCCAAAGCCAGCACTACTTTTGTATACATCGTGCTTGGATTGTATCGAAAAACGGCTTTTTCAACGGATCCGGTGATCTCTTTAAAATGTGCTAAGTAGTTGGCCACAGATTTAATATTGTTAGGCATGTGATACAGGTCTTTTCCGACCCACCAACGGTTTAGCGAATAGGGGATAAATTGCGCATAAGACATGGCCCCCGCATAACTTGATTCCAGCGCAAGCACGTCCAGGCCATTCTTTTTGGTAAAGATCAGTAACTCTTCGAGCTGAGCTTTTGCCCAATCACTGCGATGCCCCTCAGCATACATAGAAACATATGCATTAAACGGATTGTAACTTCCGCGATATTTTCCGAATTCTGACTCAATTCCAAGAATACCGACGATCACATGTTTGGGAATCCCATATTCTTTTTCGGCTTCTTCCAACTCTGAGGCATATTCCTCCATGAAATTACGAGCTTTATCCCGTTTTCTGTCAAAATTGATCACTTCCTGATAATCTTCAAAAGTTTCGATCTTGATCTCTACTGCCCTGGTGAATTTTTCAGTGATGCCATCCAACAGTTTAAATCGAGGATCTTCCAATAGCTTGTTGAATTCATAGCCCTTGCCCTCAAAATATTTAGCGAGTTCCTTTAGATTCTCCTCTATTTTCACAGGATCGGATTTAGGGGATGAAGCCAAGATGGGCATTGATACAAGTAGTAAGAGCAGCGGGATGATTATTTTTCTCATAAGTCTAAAGCATGATTTTCGTCTCTCTGCTCAATTATAACAAAACTGTAGTCAATAGAGAATTAAAGATTGTGAATTTTTTGAGAAATGAAATTCAGGTTTGAATACAACAACCCATCCATTTGCTTCCCCCGCTTGACGATGAGTTGGCTATGGTCATTAAGAATTTTTTTTGATCTCAATATTGATTTGAGGACCTGCTCTAAAGACACGCTGAAGTTGTAAATAGAAAAAAACTTCAATATTCAATAATCCTTGTTCAATATTCGAACTTCAACCTAAAAACTCTTACTTTATAGAGCTTTAAAAGTACGCTGTGGTAAATTGATCTTTACACGGCGATGAACTTCAAAAACTATTATCAAAAAGAACCATGGCAAAAGAATTTGATGTATGTGTAATTGGGTCAGGCCCCGGCGGATATGTAGCCGCTATTCGTGCTTCACAGCTTGGCTTTAAAACAGCAATTATAGAAAAAAGACATCTTGGCGGTGTTTGCTTGAACATTGGTTGTATCCCAACTAAAGCTTTGTTGCGTTCAGCAGAAGTATTTGAGTCTATAGAGCATGCTGGAGATTATGGAATTAATGTGAAGGATTATTCAGCTGATTTTGGCGGTATGGTAAAACGGAGCCGTGGTGTTGCCAACAAAATGAGCAAGGGTGTTCAGTTCCTCATGAAAGCGAACAAGATCGAAGTTTTTATGGGAACGGGTGTGTTCAAGTCCAAATCAGAGTTGGCAGTCAATGATGAAAAAGGCAAGGAACAAGAAAGTATCAAAGCAAAACATTTTATAGTAGCAACCGGCGCACGTCCTCGAGAACTTCCCAGTTTAAAGATCGATGGCGAAATGATCATCGATTCCGAAAAGGCCATGCAGCTTGAGAAGCAGCCTAAGAAAATGGTTATCGTTGGTGCTGGAGCTATCGGCGTTGAATTTGCTTATTTCTACAACACTATAGGAACAGAAGTAACTTTAGTAGAGCTTCAGGATAATCTTGTCCCGGTTGAAGACAAAGATGTAGGAAAGGAACTGGGCAAGATATACAAGAAAAAAGGGATTAACGTGATGACCGAGAGCACGGTTGAGAGCGTTAAGAAGAAAGGCAAAGGGGTTGAAGTCACGATCAAAACCAAGAAAGGCGAAGAAAAGATGGAAGCTGATGTAGTTCTTTCAGCAGTTGGGGTAACGGGCAATATTGAAAACCTTGGCCTCGAAGATGTGGGGGTAAAAACGGAAAAAGGTGCTATTGTGGTAGATACTAAGACGTATAAGACCAATGTTGATGGTATTTACGCCATTGGTGATGTTATAGGTGCTCCATGGTTGGCCCACAAAGCATCTCATGAAGCAGTAGTGCTGGCCGAAAAATTAGCCGGCCAAGATCCTCACCCGATCAATTACAATAATATTCCGGGTTGTACATACTGTGAACCTCAGATCGCATCTGTTGGATATACCGAGCAGCAAGCCAAAGATGAAGGCTATGATGTGAAAGTCGGAAAATTTCCACTTTCTGCATCAGGTAAGGCTACCGCACTTGGGCACGAAGAAGGCTTTGTAAAAGTAGTATTTGATGACAAATACGGTGAGTGGCTCGGATGCCATATGATCGGATTTGGTGTAACAGAGATGATCGCTGAAGCGGTTGTAGCCCGTGACCTTGAAACTACCGGACATGAAATTATCAGCGCGGTTCATCCACATCCAACCCTCTCAGAGGCGGTGATGGAAGCTGTAGCTGAAGCATATAACGAAGGCGTTCACTTAGGAACTCCCGTTAAGAAGTAGAACATCGAACAAGGTAATCCAACATCGAAAGTTGAATGAATTTGGCTCCCGAGGGAGCCATTTTTGTCTTGGTTTTTAGTGCAGCATTTTAGTATTCCGAAAAAATCTAAAAGATGGTATTATGGGTTTATGGAAAAATGAATGCAAAGGAGAAACCACACGGTAATTAGACTGACCTTTCAAATAGTGTGAGTAACGTATTACAGATGTCAGGTATTTCAAGGAGACATCAAGTAGCGATGTCAAAAATTTATTATTCAGGTGTGTGAAGGGGAAGAAGTACAGATTTTGAAAGGGGTAGTAAGTAAAGACCTTAATTACATCCATATTGATTATCCGCCGCGGGTATCGATAAGCCATTTAGTAAAATGGATGATAGAGTAAAGTTCACGTATATTGCAAAAGGAATACCCGAGTTTGCAAAAAAGATACTGGGGAAAGCATTTTTGAGCAA
>JAVLBT010000111.1:0-10371 GCA_031580945.1 Gracilimonas sp. | reverse complement strand
ATTTCGAACGACATTAATTACACCACCAATAGCATTAGATCCATATGCCAAGGCGGCTGGGCCACGAGCTACTTCAACTTCTTGGGCAGAAACGGGGTCTACGGTAACGGCATGGTCTGAAGATTGGGAGGAGACATCACCTGTACGCATACCATCCTGCAAAATAAGTACGCGTTCATCCCCAAGTCCTCGAATGACGGGCCTTCCGGGTGCCGTTCCCATGCTTCTTTCATCAAAACCAGCAAGATTAGAAAGTGTTTGGGAGAGTGTGCTGCCTAAATTTCTTCGAAGATCCGATCCTACTACCTTTTTTGAGGCGTGTTCTAAATTTGATCCTTCCAGTTGTTCCTGTTTCCCTACAATGTCTACAGATTCAGAACCGGCAACGGTTGGGCGAAGTTGAATATCGACTACTTCGTCAGCTTCTTTTATTGCAATTTCTTTGGTAAGTGTTCGGTATCCAATCCGATGAATTGAAAGGGTAAAATTGCCGGAAGGAATGTTCTTTATTTCGTAATTACCATTTGCATCAGCAACGGTTGTCCTGTTTAACTCTTCAATGTGTATATAGGCAAAAGAGATGGTTTCACCGGTTTCAGCATCAGTGACGCTACCGGATAATAAATAACTATTTTCAGCAAGAACCCTCCCCGAAAAGAGGAAAGTTCCGGCTAAAAATAGTACAATCGTGAGAGTTGTTCTCATTTATTCAGCTGCTTCAACGTGCACATGAATAGGTTGTGTTGAGAAGTCAGAATGGTCATTATGCATGAGCATAAGTGTTAGGTCTGTAACACCTTCAGCTTCGGCATGAATGTGGAAACTCCATTTTCCATCCTCATCATGTTGCTCAAATTCTGCAATACCTGCATCTTCGAATTCAAAGCCTAATGAGTAGGAATCTTCCTCCGGCTGGAATTCATCGCCATCCTCGGCAATAAACTGAATGGTAATAAGATCTGTTTCTTCACCCGGCTGTAACTCAATTTCCCCGGTTACAGAGGTTTCGCCAGGCATTTGTTCAACTAAAGTCTGGCCATTCATTTCTAATTTGAATCCAGCAGGCTCTTTATGTTCGTGATCATCTTCACTTGAGGTAGAGTTTGAGCAGGCAGAAATTAAACCTGCAACGATAAAAAGTAATAGTACAGTCTTGATGTTTTTGAATAGAGTTATGTTATTCATGGCTTTAAAATGATTTAAATAAAGTTATTTTTGAGATATAAATTCCTGAATAATCAGGGATTATAGGGGATATTTAAATCATAGAAGGCGGTGCACGGCCAAGAAGAGGAGTAAAGGGTTGTGCTGAAAGATAAAGTGGATTGGTGATGATGATCTCTTCTGGAAATACAAAAAGATCATCAAACAGAGGCTGAGATTCGGCTCCATCTACTGCTTTTATTCCAGAAACGGGACATAGAAGCTCATTTTGCGTATAATGTTGTTCTTCTGAATGATGAAGACACTCTAATCCCGAGCTGTGGTAGTGCATCATAGAAAGCATGATGCCCAGTACGGCTGTAATGGAACATAAGATTGATATGTAATTTTTAATGGGCTTCAAGTAATAGAAGTTATTTTGACCTCATCTCAATAATGAAACTTAAAATCGTAAATATTGCGTTCCTTATATAATTATAAGTTTACTTATTACACAATTTAAAAAAAAAGATATGTCTGAGTTTATTGAGGTAGTACAAAATTGGTTTTTTAGTCTTGGCGAAAATTACGGGGTTAACCCAATTATCTTCGGAAGTATCTATGTAGGGGCTATTCCCTTTTTTTCACTTTGCATTGGATGGTTAGTTCATAACTACCGGAAAGACAAATCTATTGTGCTACCAGCCATGGGGGCTACATTTTTTTTCATATCGGCTTATCTTTATTTAATGATTGCAGGAGAAAATGTACCTTGGTGGGTATATGGGGTTGTAGTATTAATGATAGTTTACGGGGCATGGTCAACAGTTCGCAAAGTGAAGAAAAGAATAGCTTCAGATAGCGAAATAAAGACTGAAGAATAAAATAATTGCTTACGTTTTTTGAATTTGAGAGAAGGATGTTTGCATTTCATACTTTAAATGAGTGTAAGCTCTGGCATTAATAGAAGCGCTTTTATAGCTTTATAAATACTTCATATAGTTTTTGCATACTGTAATAACCGATTTCTTCATGCATCAATGGGGTTGGTGAAATATTTAACATTATTGGTATGATGGAGAAACCGGCACTTCACTTTTCACAAAAATAATTAGAGGTGCTGTTATGGCTAATCAAGAACAATATGTATATCGGTTCGGGAAACTTCATACCGATGGAAACAGATCAATGAAACAGTTATTGGGTGGTAAGGGGGCAAATTTAGCAGAAATGAGCTCTATTGGCATTCCGGTCCCTCCTGGTTTTACGATCTCCACAGAAGCGTGTCGACAAACCGTTGACAACCTAATGAATTGGCCAAAAGATCTTGACAAACAAGTTGAAGATGGGGTCCGGCACATTGAAGCAGAAATGGATTTAAAGCTGGGAGATGAGAATAACCCATTGCTCATATCAGTCCGATCAGGAGCGGCGGTGTCTATGCCTGGAATGATGGATACGATTTTGAATCTTGGTATAAACGACCGGGTAGTCGAAGCCATTGTTCAAAAAACAAATAATGAACGATTTGCTTATGATAGTTACCGACGATTTATCGATATGTTCGGTGATGTAGTAATGGGTGTGGCCCATGAGCATTTTGAAGAAGCTCTTGAAAAACTCAAAAAAGAAGCTGGAATAAAAAATGATGTTGAACTTTCTGCAGCACAGCTTAAAGAATTAACTGACCGGTATAAAGCAATTTATCGAAAAC
Organism: Gracilimonas sp.; assembly: GCA_031580945.1. Taxonomy (GTDB): domain Bacteria; phylum Bacteroidota; class Rhodothermia; order Balneolales; family Balneolaceae; genus Gracilimonas. The sequence goes on along the minus strand of JAVLBT010000111.1, from coordinate 7,514 downwards.
AAACCGGCCACATGTTCCCTGATGATCCGATGGAGCAGCTTAAATTTGCTATAAATGCCGTTTTCAATTCTTGGAATAGCGCCCGTGCCAAAAAATATCGAAAGATCAGCAATATTCATGGGCTCATTGGGACAGCAGTAAATGTGCAAGCCATGGTTTTTGGAAATATGGGTGAAGAAAGTGGAACAGGAGTCTGTTTTACAAGAAACCCTGCTACCGGGGAGGCAAAATTATATGGTGAGTTCTTATTAAATGCACAAGGGGAAGATGTGGTAGCCGGCATAAGAACGCCTAATCCCATATCAGAACTTGAAAACAGAAATCCCAAGGTATTTAAAGAACTTTTATCCTATACCCATAAGCTTGAAGAGCATTATAAAAACATGCAGGATATTGAGTTCACCATGCAAGAAGGAACCCTGTTTATCCTTCAAACCAGAAATGGAAAACGTACAGGAGCTGCAGCCATCAAAATAGCCGTAGACCTGGTGAAGGAAAATATTTTAGGTAAAAAAGAAGCTATTCGCGATCTGGTTGAACCGGGTCATATAGAGCAGTTATTACATCCGCAATTTAAGGATGATTCCTTGAATGGAAGTAAAGTTATAGGCTCTGGATTACCTGCATCGCCGGGCGCAGCTGTTGGAAAAGTGGTCTTTAATTCCAAAATAGCGGAGGATGAAGCTGAAAATGGAGAAGATCTAATACTCGTAAGGATTGAAACAAGTCCTGAGGATGTCGGTGGAATGTCATCTGCAAAAGGAATTCTGACTTCGCGAGGAGGCATGACAAGCCACGCCGCTGTGGTAGCAAGAGGATGGGGAAAACCGTGTGTAGCTGGCTGTAGCGACATTGTCATTAACTACAAGAATAAGTCTTTTACCAATGGTGAAGTTACCGTCAAAGAAGGAGACTGGATCTCACTTAATGGTAATACCGGGGAAGTGATCCTTGGGAAAAAAGAACTTACAGAACCAGAATTCAGCAAAGAATATCGTGAATTCATGGACTGGGTTGATGAGGTTGAAGTCATGAACGTACGCACAAATGCCGAAACTCCGGAGGATGCGGCATTGGCCCGAAGTTATGGTGCAAAGGGAATTGGTTTGGCCCGAACTGAGCATATGTTCTTTAAGCCGGGCAGGGTCAATTTCATGCGAAAGATGATCATTGCCAATACCGAAAAAGAACGCAAAGAAGCACTGGCTAATTTACTTCCATTCCAAAAACAGGATTTTATCGAGATTTTTGAGGCGATGGAGGGGTTACCTGTTACTGTTAGATTATTAGATCCACCTCTGCATGAATTCTTGCCTCAGGAAGAAGAAGAGATCAGAAAAGTAGCCGATGAATTAGGAATAACCTATGAACGGCTCCTGGCGAAGGTAAATCAGCTTAAGGAATTCAACCCAATGCTGGGCCATCGCGGATGCAGGCTTGGAATTACCTATCCCGAGATCACAGAAATGCAGACGAAAGCCATCATAGAAGCGGCTTTAGAAATGATAAGGTCCGGAAAAGGAGTATTTCCGGAAATCATGATTCCTTTAGTAGGAAGCCTGGAAGAATTCCGGCATCAGCGTGAAGTGGTTGACCGAACGGCCCAAAACATTATCAAGGAATCCGGTAAAAAACTGGATTATAAAGTGGGCACTATGATCGAGATACCAAGAGCAGCTATAATGGCAGACCAAATAGCTGAAGAAGCCGATTTCTTCTCCTTTGGTACCAATGATCTAACGCAGTTGACCTTTGGTTTCAGTCGGGATGATGCAGTAAAATTCATGCCCATCTATATTCAAAAGGGGATATTAGAGAAAGATCCTTTCCAGATCTTGGATCAGGAAGGAGTTGGACAGTTTGTGCAGGCCGGTACACGTCTGGGACGTATGACAAATCCATCTCTGAAAATCGGAATTTGTGGGGAACATGGTGGTGATCCGGAGAGTGTTGATTTTGCCTACCGCACCGGATTGGATTATGTGTCTTGTTCACCCTTTAGAGTTCCGGTAGCAAATTTAGCTTCGGCACAAGCTGTTCTGCGAAAAAACAACAGGGAAGAAGACAAAGAAGAAGCTCTTAAGCCATTTGATATTTGATGGTGGAGTGAAAAGTGAAAAAAGCACAAAGAGGCGGAATTCGAGAGGGTTCCGTCTTTTTTTGTTATATGAAATGAAACCTAAATGTCGATGGCTGATCTATATACCTAATGGTGTTTAAATCTTCGGGCAATAGAATGATCCCTATTCATTAGTAAAACAGAAGTGGAAATATTTTTTAAGGGTTTTTGCTCAGCCGGGTTATCTTACAGCCTCTTTTTGAATACTTTTATATAAATGAAGTAAGATTAGGACTCGTTCCCCTATCTAAAGTAAAAAAAAAGGAAACTTATGGCAAAATATGACTTTGATATGATCGTGATCGGTGGTGGGGCTGCAGGACTTACAGCATCGGGATTAGCTGCCAACTTTGGGGCAAAAACAATGATGATAGAAGCAGACCGGTTAGGAGGTGATTGTACGTGGACCGGCTGTATTCCGTCCAAAACTTTACTTAAAGCTGGAAAAATTGCAAGGCAGATCAAGGATGCGGGTAAATATGGACTTACCAACAGTGAGCCAAAGATCGATTTCAAAAAAGTGATGAAGCATGTTGATGAGGTTCGTAAGGAGGTATATGAAGATGCGGACCGTCCGGAAATATTTGAAGAGATGGGCATTGAAGTGGTATTTGGGGAGGCAAAATTTTTAGATTCACATACGATACAGATTGAGGCAAAAAATGGTGAAGTTCAAACATTTACGTCCCGAAAATTTATCATAGCAACGGGTGCAAAAGCTTTTGTTCCCCCCATTCCAGGTATTGAATCGGTAGATCATCTCACGAATGAAAGCTTATTTGAAATAGAGAACCTACCACAGAACCTGCTTATTATAGGCGGGGGGCCCATTGGAACGGAAATGTCGCAAGCATTTGTAAGCCTTGGGGCTAATGTAACGGTGATCGACATGGCTTCTCAGATCATGGCAAATGATGACCCTGAACTGGTGGAGATACTTCAGAATGAATTGATTGAAGATGGTGTAGAGTATGAATTAAATGCTTCTGTCAAAAAAGTGGAACAAGAGGGAAAGGGAATTAATGTTCATATTGAAAGGAATGGAGAGGTGAAGGTTCTGCAAGGTGATGCTTTGCTCATGGCAACAGGACGAAGGGCAAACACGAAAGCCCTTGATCTGGACAAAGCTGGAGTCAAAACGGATAGCGGAAATGTAATTGTAAATGAATCCTGCAGAACCAATCAAAAACATATTTATGCTGCGGGTGATGTTACAGGAAGATATCAATTTACCCACATGAGTGAGCATATGGCCAAGATCGCAGCTACCAAAGCCCTATTAAAATTTGTACCTATGAAGATTGAACATGATATGGTTTCCTGGGTTACTTTTACAGAACCGGAACTGGCACATGTCGGAAAAACTGAAGAGCAGTTAAAGGAGGAAGGAGAGACTTTTGAAGTTTACACGTTCCCATATTCAAAGATCGACCGGGCCGTTGCAGAAGGAGAAACCACCGGTTTGATCAAAATATTTGCAAAAAAACTTTCAGGTAAAATTTTGGGTGCTACGGCGGTGGGAGCACATGCCGGAGAATATATCTCAGAGTATGCGGTAGCTATAAAAAACGGAGTTTCTATGAGAGGTATTGCAGATACCATTCATCCTTACCCAAGCTGGGGACAAGGAGCACGTAGGGCTGCTGATCAATGGTACATAAAAAACCAAAGCGAGTGGTCAGTGAAGATGATCAAAACCATATTTGGCTATAGAGGTGAGGTACCTGATTATAGTAATCCGGATCGGATTGTTTGATTCTGACCAAATTTCGAAAAGAAAGTTTGTAAGGAATTGTCTTTAAATAGCTCTTATACGGTAAAAGGTATTCGTTCCAACGCAGAGCGTGTGGAACGAGTCCTGTTGACAGAAACAGGATGTTGGCCTTAAAATAATAAGATAGAATAAGTAACGAACTCGTTCCTCACGCTCAGCCTGGGAGCGGGATAGGGGGGAAAGATGGGAAGAAGCAGATATAAAATTTTAGACGACAGATATCCTTATTTCATAACATCATCAATCGTAGAGCATTATAATATTCTCAAATTCCCCAATTTCAGAGATATTATAATTAATGGATTGAATTTTTTGACTAAGGAGCGTGATATCGAAATCAACGCTTATGTGATCATGCATGATCATTTTCATTTGATTGCAAAAGGTGAAGACCTCGGAATTCATATGGCTCGGTTCAAATCTTATACAGCACGCAGGATTTTGGATGCTCTTGATGAACGACACCTAAAAGAATGGTTGGAGAAGTTTAGGGCAGCAAAAAGAAGTCATAAAAAAGACAGAGAGCATCAGCTATGGATGGAAGGTATTCATCCGAAACAGATTATGAGTCATAAGATGATGGAGCAGAAGATTAATTATATCCATCACAACCCAGTTAAAGCAGGTTTGGTTGAAAAAGGTTCTGATTGGAAATTTTCATCGTGGGGAGATTACAATGGAGATTCTACGGGATTAGTTGAGGTCACAATCTTTTGTGGATAGTTTACATTCTAACAATGAGCGTGTGGAACGAGTCCTGTTGACAGAAACAGGATGTTGGCCTTAGAATAATAAGATAGAATAAGTAACGAACTCGCTCCTCACGCTCAGCGTGGGAGCGGAATGAGGGGAACTTACTACTCGAGCGGACCGTTCTGAATTTCTTCCAGCTTCTTCATAGCCCGGTCTTTTAAGTTTCCAAATTGATCCTCTGGAATATGACTGGCTGTGAATTGATGGTATAACCAAACGATATACGTAGCCATCACATCTTCATAACAGTAGTGTTCAATCAGGTCGAGTTCACCGCGCTTATACATGGCATATACTTCATTGCCTTCGCCCGTTTGCTTAAAGGGAATACCTATTAGTTGTCCTAAATGCTTCAGTTTAGGCCAAGAACTTGCCCCATAATTACTGAACTCATCAACTAGATCTACATTATGCTTACTATATCGGTATCTGATGTCATAATCATTCATACGTACAGGCATCTGCAAACCATGTTTCATAGCCCGGTAAGTGAGTACAGGGATATCAAAACCTTTACCATTATGGTGAATCAATCCAAAATCTTTATAGGTGCCTATCGCATCAAAGATCTTCAATAGCCCTTGTTTTTCATCTTCACCACTCCATGCGATCTTATGTTTTGGGCCACCTGTGTTTTCGATCCAGAGTCCTACCCACGACACCATACGATGGTACATTGGCGGTAAAAAACCAGATGAATTTCGGGCTAATTCTTCACTTGCTCTTTCGAGTAATTTCTCTTCTTCCAGCTCTGGTTCATGCAATACGTTACGGATGAAATCAATATCTGGAATAGTTTCTAAATCAAAAATGAAAAACATGGTATTAGGGGCAAGGTTTTAGGTTCAAGGTGCAAGTTATTAGTGGCAGGAAACTTTTTGAACTTTGCACCTAATAACTTGTACCTGTTTATAATTCTCCGACTAAGGACTGCTGAAACATTGCTTCAATATCGGTTTTGGAATCGTAATGTGCCAATAAAAACATGAGTTTGGTGAGAGCCGCTTCCAATGTCATATCTTTGCCACCGATGGCACCATGTTCTATTGCGGCCCGTCCAGCTGTGTATTGTGTCAGGTCAACAGAATCAAAGTCGGCCTGGGAAACTATGGCTACGATCACATTGGAATTTCGACATTTATCTAAAAATGGGAGCAGGCTTTTATCGCCTTTCACACAAAAATTACCACTTCCGTATGCACGAAGTATGACAGCCCGTATTTTAGTTAAATCCAGGCTCTCCAAAAGAGCAGGTTGCAGATTCGGATGGGCTGTAAGTACGAAAACCTCGTCAGAATACCGGGCTTCATTCTTCATATTTCCAGATCCAAATTGGTGCTGAACGTTGGCCTGAATCTGAATTCCTATATCCGCAAGCGGTGTAAAATTGGGTGAACCGAAAGCATCAAAATCACCTATGCTCATTTTTGTAGCACGATTTCCACGGTAGAGGGCGTCATTAAAACAAATGCCTACTTCTTTAAAATTCATGGTGGCCAGTTCTATAGCATTTACCAAATTGCGGCGAGCGTCACTTCGGATGGTACTTATGGGTAACTGACTTCCGGTAAAAATGACCGGTTTGCCAAGATTTTTTAATCCAAAACTTAGTGCAGATGCTGAATAGGCCATGGTATCGGTCCCGTGAAGAATCACAAACCCATCATATTCCGAATAATTTTCTTTTATACATTCAGCCAAATGCATCCAATGCGAGGCATTTAAATCAGAACTGTCTTCAAAGAACAATGGGATAGTTGTAATTTCTGCAACTTCGTTTAATTCCGGTACTTCTTTGTATAGCACTTTTGACCACCGATCCGGGTCTAATTCTACTCCTGCTCCTTTGGCATTCATAGCTATGGTTCCGCCGGTTTGTATCAGAAGAATTTTTTTCATGTTGATTTATTCCTGACTCCGTTTATTTTTGTTCTTCACATTCTATTCAAGAAGAATGAGTACTGTTCATGGGCGCGGTTACTTGTTAATGGAAAATAGTTATTTGGTAATTTGTTTCAACCGAATAACTATTTACCAATAACCAGAAGGCGTACAGAATTTAAAACCTGTTTCCATCAATACACACTAAAACATTACTGCTAAGTTATTTGGTTCCGGCGCATCACAGCCGTAAACGGGTAACTAATTATCATGTAACATATTCCAGTTGCATTGCGGCGGAATGAGTTCATGATGAAGGTGCAGAAAATGAATAAGTGCAAAAAAAAGGAGTCTCCTATGAAAGTTTACGATCCTACCCGAATTCGAAATGTTGTACTCTTGGGCCATTCTGGCTCTGGAAAAACAACGTTATCCGAAACGATGCTTTTCGAAGCCGGAGCTATTAACCGCCGGGGTTCAGTTGAAGAAAAAAATACAGTCTCTGATTATTATTCTCTGGAAAAAGAAAAACAAAAGTCCATACATTCGTCTTTTTTGAATCTGGACTGGCGCGGCCATAAAATAAATTTGATCGATACACCGGGTACTTCGGATTATATTGGAGAAGTAGCTGGCGCAGTAAGAATCGCCGATACGGCCATTTTTGTACTCAATAGCGAACAGGGAGTAGAAACTGCTACAGATTCTCTTTGGAAATATGTACAAGAATATTCTGTACCCTCCATGTTCGTGGTCAATAAACTTGATAGTGATAAATCAGATTTTTGGAGAACAGTAGAAGAAACAAGAGAGCATTTCGGGCGTGAGGTAACCGTCATTCAGTTCCCTTATAGTGAAGGAGATGATTTTCATGCGATCATCGATGTACTGCGCATGACCATGTATGAATTTCCTGCGGAAGGGGGAAAGCCCGATAAATTACCGATCCCCGACTCCCTGCAGACACAAGCCGAGAAACTGCATCAG
>JAVLBT010000110.1:0-10475 GCA_031580945.1 Gracilimonas sp. | reverse complement strand
GTTCGAAATTTTTACAGAGAATTCAAGAGAGAGGTGTCGGTGCAGTGGAGCGGGAAGGTGTGTCTCCCGCGGGCGATGAGCGGGAAGGTGTGTCTCCCGCGGGCGATGAGCGGGAAGGTGTGTCTCCCGCAGGCGATGAGCGGGAAGAAAGTGAGGATGAAGAAGAATAAATTTTTCTTCATCACCCTCCTCTTTTAAATAATTAAAGGGCTTCAAAATTGAAGCCCTTTTTTTTAGAATAAATTTTTTGCGCCCGGTTAAAATGGAATCAACTACTGATCTAACATTTCTTTTAATAGTGATTTTCTTTTTGAGATCAATTCCAATGGAGATTTTATTTTAATTTTATTTCCAAACTGAAGCAGCCATTCATTTATAAAACCTAAATTATCAAATTTGAACTCCACCTTAATTATTTTTGAATTTAAGCTTTCTTTCTTAATAATTTTAGCCGGTAAATTGCCCTCCAGACGCTCTATCTCAGTTTTTTCGACCTCTAATATTATTGAATGCGAACTATCCTGAGAGCGAAAAATTAAGCCCTCTATGTCTAAATCGGATTTTGTGGTATAGTTTTCATCCAATATTATAACCTCATCGATGCTTTCAAGAATAAAATTCCTGATTTCTCCCCGTAGATGAGATTTCCCCAACACATTCCAGTGATCCTCATAAAAAACTAAAATATAAGGGTCGATCTTTCGAATATCTGTATCACCATTTTTGGTTGTATATTTGAACTGAAGCCTTTTCTGTTGTGCAATTGCGCTGCTTATCAAATACCAATTTCCTCCTTTCCTTTTTTTTCCTCCAAATTTCAGGAATGGGTCAACGATCGTTCTGCCCTCCAATGAGTTCATAAAATCCTTCAGATCGTTTGGCAGCACTTCCTTTATTTTCAACTCCACCCCTTTAGCATCTTCAACTAAACCCTCATCCACTTGTGATTTCACAAAATTTAGCCCCACCATTATAGTTGCCAACTCTTTTGAGGTAAACATTAACGGTGGAACCTTATATCCATCGATTAGTCCATATCCGGAATAACGATCCCAGGTTATAGGCACATTTATTTCTTCTAACGCATTGAAATCTCTAAATATAGTTCGCTTACTTACACCAAAATGCTCTGCAAACTCCTTTGCCGTTTTCTTTTTTCCGGGCTGCTGAAGCATCAGCATTAATTTGAGTCTTCGTTCCGAACTATTCATGGTCTATTTCTTTGTAATTTCAACGATTGCTTTCCCCTTATAAAAGGAAAGATCCATTTTTTCAAGTGATTTAACTTCAATTTTTAATGAATCTGAAATGCCTGTCAACTCATCCTCCACTTCATCCGCTCCTTTTAAAAGCATGATCCCCATCCACTCTTTGTTGTCCAAAAACCGAATCAATTCATTAATTTTGAACGCATGCTTACTTACAATAAGATCATCCCTTTTGGTCTCAAAATCGGCAATTGAACCTATGTTCACCGATACATTTTTTACTCCTATTTTTCTGACCATTTGTTTACAGGCCATCATTTTTTTTGACACAATATCATTTAATGCTACTTCCTTGTCGGGATTTACAATCCCTAAAGGGATGCCGGGCAACCCTCCACCAGAACCTGCATCTATAATTCTTTGTGCACTTACAAACAACGGAGCAGTTGTAATTAGTAAAGAATGATCCACATGATTCATCAATGTTTCACGTGAAACCTCTCTACTTATTAAGTTGATCTTTTTATTCCACCATAACAATTGATCTACATATGCGAATAATTTCTGATGGTGTTTTTTAAAATGATTTTTTATTTGGCTGATTTTATCAACCGTTAAATGCGAATATGTAATGTCATGTTTCACGTGAAACATCCGCTTAATTCTTCAGATAAACCATGAGTACTGATAAGTCACTTGCTGAAACGCCACTAATTCTGCTTGCCTGACCAATGGTCTCTGGGCGTATTTTCGATAGTTTTTGTGCCCCTTCCGTTGATAAGCTTTTAATATTGGTATATTCAACTTGTTCCGGGATAGGCATATTTTCTTGTTTTTCCATTTCCCTTACCATTTCGAATTCCTTTTGAATATACCCTGCATATTTGATTTGGATCTCGATCTGTTCAAGAGCTTTCTCATCTCGTGTTATTTTGTGTATTTGAGATGCAAATTCTTCATCATAATCCATCATTTCTTTCAAGGAAACTTCTGGGCGAAGAAGGATTTTCTCTGCCTTCATGGGCTGGCTCATTGTTGAGCTGTTTTTACTTTCAAGCATCGGGTCCATGTGTTCTGGCCGAACCGTATAATCTTTAATAAGATCATCAAGCTTGTCAATCGCCTCTTTTTTCTTCTTCATTTTTTGAAGTCTTACATCAGATGCCAGCCCAATTTTGTGTCCCAATTCCGTTAATCTAAGATCTGCGTTATCCTGTCGGAGTAATATTCTGTGCTCAGCACGAGATGTAAACATGCGGTAAGGCTCTTCAGTGCCTTTATTAATAAGGTCATCAATTAAAACTCCTATATAGGCTTCTGAACGCTGTAAAATAAGCGGTTCCTTTTCATCCACTTTCAATGCGGCATTTATTCCAGCCATCAGGCCCTGACATGCGGCTTCTTCATAGCCAGTAGTTCCATTAATTTGTCCAGCAAAGAATAATCCATTTACGATCTTTGTCTCCAACGACCTTCTGATCTGGTGTGGTGGAAAATAATCGTATTCAATTGCGTATCCAGGCCGAATCATTATTACATCTTCAAATCCAGGAATAGTTCTTAACGCTTTATACTGAACATCTTCGGGTAGTGAAGTAGAAAAGCCGTTTAAATACATCTCGTAGGTATTCCACCCCTCCGGCTCTAAAAACAGCTGATGCCGATCTTTATCAGCAAACCGATTGATCTTATCCTCAATACTTGGACAGTACCTTGGTCCAATTGATTTAATTCTACCATTAAACATAGGACTTCGGTCAAACCCGGTTTTTAAAACCTCATGTACATCTTCATTTGTGTACCCGATCCAACAGGATAACTGTTCTTCTAAACCCGGAAGAGATTCTGTCAAAAAGCTAAAACCCGATGGATCTTCATCACCTAATTGTTTTTCCAGTTTGGTATAATCTACAGTTCTACCATCAATTCTGGGAGGCGTTCCCGTTTTTAACCGTCCCACCTGGAACCCAAGTTTTTCAAGTGTGGCGGAAATCCCAATAGATGCTCTTTCACCAGAACGGCCGCCGCCATAATGCGTTTCTCCTATGTGAATAAGTCCATTTCCAAAGGTACCCGTGGTAAGAACCACTGACTTTGAATAAAATTTTTGGCCTGTCTGAGTGATTACCCCTTGGATACTCTTTTCCTCTTTAGAGTATATAAGATCAACCACATTATCCTGCCTAAAGAACAGGTTCTTTTTATCTTCCAGATGTTCTCTCATTTTCTGAGCATATAACATCCGGTCACTCTGACAGCGAGGGCTCCACATAGCAGGTCCCTTGCTTAAATTAAGCATCCTAAACTGTACACCTGTTTCGTCACTTACTATACCGGAAAGGCCTCCAAGTGCGTCAATTTCTCGAATCAGTTGTCCTTTGGCCACCCCACCCATAGCAGGGTTACAAGACATTTTTGCTATTGCTTCCAGGTTCATTGTGATTAGAAGGGTTTTAGCTCCCATCTGTGCAGCTGCTCCAGCAGCCTCGCTACCAGCGTGCCCTCCGCCTACAACAATTACATCATATGATGGATTTAAATGTGACATTACTCTCTGTTTTTTAATAACTTATATAAATTATAAAGAACATCTACTATTGAAGATAAGAAATTGCTGATGCATGAACTATCGCCCAAAGCGATACAAACACCCTTTAATCTATCTAAAAACTAACCTAAACAAAAAAAGCTCCCAACAACGTTGGAAGCTTTTATTTGCGATCCGGAAGGGACTCGAACCCTCGACCTCCTGCGTGACAGGCAGGCGTTCTAACCAACTGAACTACCGGACCATATTTACGAGAGCATCAAATATACTGACCATAGGCGTACGAAGTCAAGCACTATAATAATCTTTTCAAAAAAAATGAGGAGCACAAAATCAATTGCACTCCTCTTATCGGGATGGTGATGGGATAAAAACTAATTCATATCTTTTTCTATAGCAGTAACAATATCTGAGCTCATTGGTTCCACACCGCTTCGGAATCTTCTGATTAGTTCTCCATCTTTTGAGACCAGGAATTTTTCAAAATTCCATTTAATTTCCCCGGTAAAATCATTATTCGGAGCATTTGTCAAGAAATTAAATAACTCATGCTGGTCTTCCCCTTTTACCGAAACTTTAGAAAACATGGGAAATTCAACGCCGTACTCTAAGGTGCAAAACTTTTTAATTTCTTCATTACTACCCGGTTCTTGGCCATTGAAGTTATTTGCAGGAAACCCAAGTATGACTAATCCTTTGTCATTATACTTATCGTACAGCTCTTGTAATCCTTCATATTGAGGAGTATAACCACACTTTGATGCAACATTAACTATTAATATTGTTTTACCTTTATATTCTGATAAAGAAACCTTTTGACCATCTATATCCGTTAGTTCAAAATCATAGATATTATCGGTAAACGTATTTGCAGTTAGTGTCATGAGAAAAATGAGTAAAAGTGATAAAATTTTCATTGAAATTTTTTTGTTTTGCTTCGTTAGACCATAAACTGTTTTTAACTCTCAAATCATTCCCAATGCAGAAATCATTTAAAATAATTACAGGCCTGATCTTCTTTTCTTTTCTTTTGGTTTCTAATATGCATGCTCAAATGTTTTCTGTTGACAATGAATTACGCAAACAAACCAATCCATTAGCATCATACATAAGAATAGGTGTACAACCAATGGATTTTAACTACACAGGAGCTCAGTCGGCCCTCATTTCACCCGATATAGCTGATTTATCTTATTCTGGTCTTGTTTCCCAAATTGGATTTGAATCATCAGGCTTTAACCTGGACCTGTTATTTGGTGATAACTTCACTGGATTGGAAAACAGAAGAGTTTTTGGATTAAGTTTAAAATTTACCAATCCATTTTATCTGATCAGGAGAGACCATTTTGGATTAGGGGTTCCTATTCAGTTGGGAACAGAATTATTGAACGTCCGTAGCGATCAGGTTAATACAGAATTTGCTCAAACTAATTTATACGCCGGTGGCGGTTTAACAGCGATATTATTTTATCCGGAAAAGTTCAGCATTTCGACCAATATTATCCCATCATTTGGTTTTAGTACAGCAAGTGGGGGTTTTATAGGCGGTGATGTGTTTTCTTTAAATAGTAAAATCAGATTTAATTTCTTTAATCTAATTTTTGGAAGAAATATTAGTTTGGGTTATGATTATATCTATGACTCATACGATATAGATGGCGAAGAATTCGATTACGACCTTAATGGACATTCAATAACTATAGGAATATCGCTTTGAAAGCAGATAAATTTTTACTGGAGCTGGAGCAGCTTTTAGAACAAGCGGGCTATACGCTTAGAAAAGAAAGAGGTACTTTTCGGGGAGATGAATGCATTATTGAAGGACAAAAATTAGTGGTCGTAAATAAAAATAAGCCTATCGAATCGCAGCTTGGAACTATGGGTCGCGTACTTGGACAAATAGACCTCACTGGTGTATATATAAAACCAGCGATAAGAAAAAAATTAGACGAGCTTTGGGATCAACTTCAAGTTACTCCAGAGAAAACCAATGAAGACTTTGAGTTAGAATGAAGATCACTTTTTTAGGAACCGGAACATCAATGGGCGTACCCGTAGCTGGAGGGTTCCACCGCGAAAAAATTGCTCACGACCCGCGAAATGAGCGAACCCGGTGTTCAGTTTGGATACAGGCTGAAGGTGAATCTATTCTTATCGATGCCGGACCAGAGTTCCGTTTACAGAGCATAAAAGCGAAACTTCAAAATTTAGATCATTTATTAGTTACGCACGAACATATGGATCATGTGGCTGGCTTAGACGATCTACGCGTATACTCATATGTTAATGAACTCCCAATTCCCGTATATACCTCATCGCATTGTATAGAGGCTATAAAGCGAAGATTTGATTATATGTTTGGGGAAAAAAAATATCCGGGCTCTACTTCTTTGGCATTAAAGGAAGTTGTGAAGCCCTTTAAACTTGGGAATGTTAGCGTGACTCCCTTACCCGTTAAACACGGAAATTTGGATATCCTGGGATTCAGGGTTGGTGATTTTTCTTACCTGACGGATGTTAAATATATTCCAGATGAAACGAAGGAGCTGATTCATGGTTCTAAAGTTGTAGCTATGGGCGCCCTTCGCTGGCAACCTGAACACCCAACTCACCAAACCATTCCAGAAGCCGTTGAACTGATAGAAGAATTAGAGATTCCAAAAGCATTTCTGATCCACATGAATGGATACGTTGACCATGAACCTTCAAATAAAAAATTACCGGATCATATAAAACTGGCTTATGATCAAATGGTTATTCATATTTGATCAAAGAAATTTACGTAATTCCTCTTTAGACTTGAGCTGTCCTACAATTTCCTTCACTTTTTGAGCCTTATCCAATTTACAGATCAAGATTGCATCTTCGGTTTCAACAACTGCAAGATCTTCCACACCAACAAGTGAGATCATCTTTCCGCTATCGCTGTAGATCAAATTATTTTTTGAGTCTGCTGTTGTTAGATTTTTAGTTCGTATAACATTCCCTTCATTATTCTTTTGATCCAGATCATAGGCGGCCGTCCAGCTACCCACATCATTCCATCCAAACTCTCCCGGAACAACAAATACATTATCAGCGTCTTCCATGATCCCATAATCAATGGACACGGACTCGCATGCATGGTAAAATTCATCGATGGATTTATTGTGAGATTCACCGAATAATTTTTTTCCAGAATGTTTAACCTGCTTATACATTTCCGGTAAGTAAGCATTTATTGAAGAAAGAACGGATTTGGCAGTCCAGATGAACATGCCGCTATTCCAGTAATAATCCCCCGATTTTAAAAATTGTTCTGCGGTCTTAGAGTCAGGTTTCTCTTTAAACGCCTGAACAGGGTGTACAGGTTTTTGATTATGTTTCTCTTCTTCAGAATTATCACCATGAATATATCCATATCCCGTTTCAGGCCGGTCGGGTTTAATTCCAACCGTTACAAGATAATTACCAGACTCGGCTTTGTTTATAGCAGCCTTAAGGTATTCAATGAATTTATTTGGTTTCTCAATGTGATGATCAGCAGGTAACACAACCATGGTGGCATCAGGATCTTTTTTGTGCAACATTTCGGCCGCTATAGCTACACAGGGGGCCGTATTTTTGGCAACGGGTTCTCCAACTATATTATCCGCCGGTACACCTGGCAACTGTTCTTTCACCAGATCAACATAGCGATCATTGGTTACAACTAAGATCCTATCCTGAGGAATAAGTGGCTCAATTCTTTTAGCCGTATTTTGAATCATAGTTCCTTCACCAAAAAGAGACAGAAATTGTTTGGGAAGTTTTTTTGTACTTCTTGGCCAAAACCTTGTACCAGAACCCCCGGCCATTATTACTGCATATACCATAATAAATTATTTGTGCAAATATGATTTAAATTAAAATTCAAGATACGGCTAAAAACATCAAACATGAACAGGTTCAGCTTTTCTAAGACTTATGGTGAACGTAGACCCTACATTCGGTTCACTTTCAATGCTGAATTTTTCTCCATGGGCTTCCATTATATGTTTTACAATCGCTAATCCCAGACCTGTACCCCCACGCTCCCGGGATCGTGACTTATCGACTCTGAAAAATCGTTCTGTTACCCGCGGTATATCCTTTTCATCGATGCCAATTCCGGTATCTTTGACGGATAAAAATATTCGATCACGTTGTTTAGGTTTAGTAAATACCGTGACTTCAACTTTACCGTTTGGCATGTTGTACTTTATACCATTCTCGATCAGGTTGATCAATACTTGTTTCAGCTGATTTTTATCGGCTTTAACCCGCAGATTTTTATCAAATTCATTAATAATGAGTTCGATATTCTCTTTTTCTGCTTTGTAGTTCAAGCTTTCGATGATATCATTCAGCACTTCAAATAGATAAATATCATCTATATCCGATTTTAGTTCTCCGGTTTCAAGTTTTGAGATTTCCATGAGATCCTTAGTTAAAAAGATCAGTCGGTTTACGTTTCTCATGGCTTTTTTCAAAAAATCCCGGTTTACTTCTTCATCTTCCAATGCACCATTCAACAAAGTTTCTATAAATCCCTGGATGGCAAAGATGGGCGTTTTTAACTCATGAGAAATGTCTCCAATGAATTCTTTTCGATAATTTTCAATTCGATTTAATCGCTGTATCTCACGCTCTATGGTGCGGCTCGATTTAATCCCTTGTTTCATCAGGTAATCAAGTTCGTCCCTCTTTGAAAACTCGACCTCAGAATAATCCATAAACCGCTTTCGAGCAGTATTTTTAAACAACCTTTCTACCTGTTTTATACGCTTAAAAGCGGTTATATGAAGTACTGTATATACAATAATAAAAGAAACTGCTCCTAAAATAAGGGATGCCGTTATGCACTGCCGAGTTTCTACCCCTACCCAATATCTCAGTAAGATAAATACACTCAGGCCTGTAAGAGCAGAAATCAGAAGACCGGCTCTGATTCCAAGTATAAAAAACCTCTTTTTTTCTTTCTTTGATGAACTCATTCCTTAAATCGGTAGCCTACTCCTTTCACCGTTTCAATGTAATGGTCGCCCAGCTTTTCACGAATCTTGCGTACATGAACATCAACAGTTCTGTCCACAACATAAATATTATCACCCCAAACCTTGTTGAGCAGTGTCTGCCGATCTCTAACTTTTCCCTTTCGGCTTGCTAAATAATATAATAATTCAAATTCTTTTCTCGGTAGTTGAAACTCTTCATCTCCACGAACTACAATGTACCGATCTTTATCTATAACCAGATCATGGACTTCCAGGCGGTTCACTTCTTCTGTTGTTTCTTCAAAGCGGCGCATCACGGCTTTAATTCTTGAGATAAGCTTTGTTGTACTTATAGGCTTAGTAATGTAATCATCCCCGCCAATATCGAGTCCTTCTACTTCCGTTTTCTCATCACTTCTTGCCGTTAAAAATATGATTGGTATTCCTTTCAGATCATCATCGCCCCGCATTTTTTCCACGGCTTCAAGCCCATCCATTTTCGGCATCATGATATCCATCAGAACAAGGTCCGGATTATGTTCTTTTGCTACTTTTATGCCTTCATCTCCATTTTCAGCTTTCAATACATTAAAGCCTTCTTTCTTTAAATTATATTCGATCAGGTCCAAAAGATCTTTTTCGTCATCAACTACAAGAATTGTTTGTTTAGCCACGATATAAAGGATTAGTGAAGGTTTTCAATTATACAATGGTACTAATGTACTGTATTAATAGAAAATGTACATCCATTAAGAAATTGTTATGGCATTAGCCCAAAATGCTGCCAACCCCTACAGGTTGATGAAGCAGCCATCCCGTTAAACTGTAGCGGGGTACAACAGTGGTTAGTACCTCGTGTTCAATAACATCACTTTTAAATAGCAGCAGTTTTTTGGCGGTAGGCTCTACCAAAATCTCTTTCCCTTCTTTATAGATCACCAACTCTCCACCATCTCCCTTTTGCCAATTTTGGTTCAGGTAGATCAGCACCGTGATCTGACGGTTAGTTCGACTATTAAATTGATCCAAATGCCGATGATAATAAGATCTCGCAGGATATTTGGCAATATGAAATTCGGATCCTGACAAACTCAGATAACAAAATCGCTTCAAATTTTGAGTAAGTTCTTGCATGATCCCGAAAAAAGGTGATAATACTGTATCCCGTTCCTCATCCAGCCAATAAATAAAATCACCCCTGATTTCTGCTTTTACCTGGAATTCATTTTGTGTGCCAATGCCAGCTTTTTTCAACTGATCATTAGCTTCTTTTTGATGAAAAAAGTCCATTATTTGATCATATAGTTCAACACTAATAAAATCGTCCACAATTACAAAGTCATCTTTTGCAAGGCGATCCATCCACCACAGCCATTGTTCATCAGAATAGGTTTTTTTCAAATAGGTAAGCAATTAAACATTCGGGATAAATAATAAATATACGCTGAATTTCAGAACTAAAGAATACCTTGGTATTAGTTGAAGAAAATAAGATTTACCTTTCATCTAAGTTGAAAAACTACTTTCATTTTTAAATATCGATAACTTCTTTATTTATCTTTCTTTTCAGCTGGTTATCTACAATATTCCCCTATGAAATTTTTTACCTCTCAAATTAGCTATTTCGTTTCTAACCGGAATACCAAAACCAATATAAAACGCCTTGTTCGGTTTGTTTTATTGTTGGTTGCCATGATCATTATTTACGGTGTAATATTTCATGAG
>JAVLBT010000010.1:0-40717 GCA_031580945.1 Gracilimonas sp. | reverse complement strand
CGATCTGTTGCTGAAGCCCAATTTCATACGTGTTGGACCGCTGAGCATCCAGTCCGGCATTTCCAATGAATTGTGTGAAGTTGCTGGATTGAACCTCAAATTCTGGGTTTTCATACAATCGCGAAAATTCAGGGATCTGGAAAAACTGACCGTAAGAAGCATGTATCACACCGTTATCAGAGATCGGGAAAGCAAAACCGATTCGGGGGCTTACCTGCCATTTTACTTCAGTATCTCTGTAGGCTTGTTCTTCGGGTTCTCCTTGTGAATTTCCCGGGTCACGAAGGTCTACAGGTACTACTGCCCGGGCATCAAAGTAGTCGAAACGAAGACCTACATTTACGATCAGATCCGAAATTTCGATCTTATCTTGAATAAATGCAGCCGCTTCAATCGGACTTTGGGTATATTTGTTGTGTAATCTTGATGATAACGGGGGTATGGTCCGTTCCAGGTTATTGACTCTTCGGGCCTGAATAAAAAACTCTTCAAAATCCAGATCGTTGTATCTAAACTCTACGCCGGCTTTAACTAAGTGTTCCGTTCCAAATTGCCTGGTTATATCGAATCGGGCAGCGTAGGTATTACTTGTTCTGTCGAGGTAGTAATTGTCGACCCCTCCGGTACTAAACACATTAGCAGGTTGGTTATTTCTTCCATCTATGAACTTATATTGTTCGGAGAAGGGATCCTCATAGGCGTATTGTGAAAAATCAGTAGTGTAAGCCGTTAATCTTAGGTTATAAAACGTACGATCATTTAAGACATGATTGACTGTCAGTAAATGGTTAAAGGACGTGCTTCTCTGCGTAGGTAAATAGTCGGGATTCAACCGGTAATTATGCCGATAAAAATTCGATTCAGTGTTTGAACGAGTAAGTGAATAGGTGAATTTCAGATTATTGGTCAAACGATAGGTAATTTTTCCCATTGTGGTTAATCCTTCCCTTGAATTCATAGGTACAACAGAAGAATCTCCAGTGGATTCAATCATCCAGTCGCTCGGGTCATTTGATGAAAAATCTGAAGAATCACTGGGTTGGAAAACTCTTTTGCCGAATAGCCAGCCATCATTGTTGGTATATTTCAGATTCGTAAAAAATGTAAGTTTATTTTTAATAATCGGACCTGAAAGTGATCCCTCATAACTTTGCTCACCCGTATAAGAGGCTTCATCGATTTCAAAGAAATTATCAGGATTACCAAGGGCATAACTTCCCACACTTCCAATAAAAGTCCCTTTAAACTCATCACTCCCGTCTCGTGTAACTATGTTAATAATACCACTGTTAGCCTGTCCATATTCTGCGTTATACGTACCACTAATGACCTCTACTTCCTGAATTGCTGAGTTTTCAACCGGAGTTGCAAGCGCATTATTGAATGGATTGGATACGGCTACACCATCCACATAGTATTTAATCTCACTACTGCGTCCACCTCTGATGTGCAGTGAACCACCTTCTCCCTCAGAAACGCCTGCCTGAACCGAAACCGTTTCTGTAAAACTATTTACCGGAAGATTCAGGATCTCGTCCCCACTTACCTTGGAAGAAGCAGAGGTTTGATCTTTGGTAATCAGTTTGGTATTAGCAATAACTGTGATCTCCTCTCCCTGAAAGGTTTCTTCCTGAAGCTGGAAATCGATCTTTGTGGTCCGATCAACAGAAACTTTTACTTCTTCCACGGTTACTTTTTTAAAACCTACCATGGAAGCCACCAAGGTGTAGGTTCCCGGACGAACATTCAAAATAAAAAAGTTTCCGTCCACATTAGTAGAGGCACCCTTCATTACCCCCTCCAATACTACATTTACTCCAGGCAACGGGTTTCCTTCAGGATCCGTCACTTTTCCAGAGATCTTCCCTGTAGTTTGTGCCATGAGGGTGCAAACTGAGGTAATCAATAATAAACCTGTAAGTAGTAAAGGTCTTATGATACTCATGAACCAATCCAAAAGACCGGGTGCAAGCACGCACCCAGACCATGGCTCCAATTTTATTTGATGAGGCTCAGTTTTCTTGTTATCACGGTTTCACCTGCTTCAAGCCGGTAAAGATATATTCCACTTGAAAGAGACCGTTCTGCTTCAAACCGAACCGTATGAGTTCCTGCTTGTTTGCGTCCCTGCAGCAAGGTAGCTACTTCCTGACCAAGTACATTGTACACTTTTAAAGTAACCTGAGAGGCTTTTGGTATACTAAATTCAATATTTGTACTTGGATTAAATGGATTTGGGTAATTTTGCTTTAACTGAGGACTATCCGGCAATTCTGAAGCAAATTCATCATCCTCTGTGGAAACACCTACTTTTTCGTTGGTCAGCACGATTTCTCCACGCATCATAAAACTTTTAGAATCTCTCCACAGTGACGGTTTATCTCCAAGTCTTAGAAAACGGTTTGGTGTACGTGCTCCATCACTGTCGTCTTTGTCTGTGATATCAGCATCAAAGGAGATTACTTTTCCATCTTCCGGTATAAAAAGCGGCCATTCTAATCCAAAATATTCCGCTCTTGTTCTTCGGTTATTAATTTGACCTGCTAAACTTGAAAACGGAATCTTCCACTCCATAACATATCCTGTTTCGTCAGGGGTTCTGACGGCGGCGGCAGTGTTTCCTTTGAATAGTACGGTATCAACATATGCCCCATTATAGTCCTCCGGGTCAACCGGCTCATCACCATATGGTAAAGCTCTTACTGTTAGTTGATAATCTGCTCCTCTTGTAGATTCTGTATTGTCATACTCATTAGCAATCCGGTATGTACGAGTGGCTGGAATGGTATCGGTAAAAGCAGAATCAGTACCAGCATTTCTGAGATTATACATCTCGAATTGCCCAGGTCCTTCAACATGTGGATTTGAGGGAATATCACTGATATCATATAGACCCAGATAAGCACTTAAGTGATCATACTGAAATGCTAAATTTGGGGTATCAAGGGTTTCGATCATAGGTGTCCCTTCATCTCGAACCCGTACAGCAAAATATATATTTGCCGTATCCATTTTTACAGCTACATAACCGCTAAAATCATCTGGCGAATCTGGTGTTCCCTGAATAAGCACCCAATTAGGAATGTCTTGATTTAGTCCCATAAAAGGAGCGTCTAACCAATCACTAAGGTCGGCATCGATGGCAACGTCCTGAGATTCTTTATAATCTATGCTATAGGTCCACCTTGGGGTGTTGTTGGGTTCATTTGTCATATCGACGATCAATCCACGAAATCCAAATCTGCTTGAAAAGCTATCTAAGCCACCGCCTGTTCCTAACGTCAATTGCTCAGTATCTGCTGTACCTCCGGCTACCTCGTCGGCGTCACCAATGGTAGCATCCATTGAGATTACATCGCCGTCTTGCGGAGAGTATAAAGGCCATTCAAAGTTTGCGAAATCACTTGACTCAGCACCAAGTTGACCAGAAAGTGATGCAAAGGGAACTTTCCATTCGAGAGTATATCCTTTTGAGTTTTCCCAAAGGGTTGTTGCTACTTCGGTGTTTGGTATTGCATCGTTTATATATCCATAATTATAGGTAATCGGATCATCTGAACCTCCATATTCAACAGCTCTTACCCCTATTTGATAATCCGGGCCTAATGTTGTGCCGGTATTATCGTATTGAGACGCAATTCTGTACGTCTTACCTGTATATATCTGATCATCAGAAACCGGGTCAGTAAGATTATATCCCTGACTTGAATTCAACAACTCTTCATGAGGGCTTAAGTAGGCATCTGGCCCAATATCATATAAACCAAGGAATACGCTTAAATGGTCATAATTAATCAAATTAGCAGCATCGTCTGCATCAGAGATCATTGGATTGTTTTCATCCCTGACATTGATCGCGAAATAGATATTCTCATCGTCCATTTTTACTGCAAACCATCCGCTTGCATCTGTCGGGGTTGAGGGCCGGTCCCCGGAATTTTGTGTTGGATTAATGATTTGGTAAGCAGGATGATCAACGCTCAGGTATACCCATTGAGCATCTTTCCAATCTCCAAGATCTCCATCTACGGTCACAGCATCACCGTTTAAGGCAATTCTGTATAAATTATCTACCGCAGGAGACTGTGCAAATAACAGTGCGGGTAATAAAATAAATGTGCAGACACCAATCAGTAACTTATTCACCATAATAATTCCTCACTTGTTGACTTATTAATTAGAACTCAATGTACATTATGTATATAATTTATGTTTAATGAGCTCCCTCATAATATTCAACTGTACTGAGTATGTCAATTCTTTCGTAAAGAATTTTTTTTCTTAATAATTGATTAAATCCTAAAAAAGCGGTTACAATTGTTTTAAATTGCAGTATGCATTTGATTACAAAATATACATCAAAAATTTACAGGGGTAATTTTCATGTGAATACTTTTTATGTACTTTATGACCTTTTTCTTACATTAGCCCGCAAATTCATAAGATTCAAATGCAAGAAAGTAGCACAAGAACAGCCATATTAGTTTCACATACCCATTGGGACCGAGCATGGTACCTCTCTTTTGAAGAATTCAGATTCAAACTTGTAGGTATGATCGACAGGATTCTGGAACTCTTAAAAAGTAATGACTCCTTTAAATGCTTCGTTTTAGATGGACAAACCATTTTAATTGATGATTACCTGGAAATTCGTCCTGAAAATGAGGATTTGCTCCGGGAATTGATCTCCAACGAAAGGTTAATCATTGGGCCTTGGTATATTCTTCCCGATCTGTTTTTAGTGAGTGGGGAGTCCATTATTCGAAACCTGATGATCGGAAACCAAATGAGCACCAACTATGGAGGAAGCCTGGATGTTGGGTATGTTCCTGATCCCTTTGGACACATTGCTCAGCTTCCGCAGATCCTGAATGGGTTCGATATTTCCACATTCATTTTTATGAGGGGACTTCCCAAAGAAGTAAAAGAACAAAAAACCCTCTTATTCAACTGGGTTGCACCAAATAAGGATCAGGTACTTGCCTACAATACGAAAGATGGTTATTTGAATGCCGCTAATTTGGGATATGAAAAAGAGATTGGTCGTTTTGACTGTAATGAACCCGATATTGAGTTAGCCAGTGATAAAATTGATCGTACTATTTCAAATTTAAGTGAATTTTATCCAAAAGATCTATTACTGCTAAATAATGGAATGGATCATATGCCTGAGCAGCCGGAAATCCCTAAGCTAATATCGAGGCTCAATGATATTGACGAAGAGACCCATATCATTCACGGTTCGTTTTCAGATTTTATGGATAAAGCCAAATCTTTAGATACACCGGTTTCATTTACAGGCAATTTAGTAGGTAATGAAGATCACCCCATTTTGCTTAATGTATACTCCACAAGAGTGTACCTGAAACAGCAAAATCAATTGGCCCAAAGTATTCTTGAAAAAATTGCTGAACCGCTTTCTCTCATTGCAAAACAATCTGTTGGCCATCCCGTCCCTGATGCCTTTTTCAATTATAGCTGGAAAACTTTACTGAAAAACCATCCCCACGATGATATTTGTGGCTGCAGCGCTGATGCCGTTCATCAAGATAATGAAATGAGATTTCGCCATGTTATGGAAAATGGGCATAGTATCTGTATTGAATCCATTGAAGCGTTTAGCAAAGCCGGCTTTTCTGATCGTCATCTTTCAAAAGTTGAAGGTCGTTTCAGAGATGTTTTTGTTTTTAACCCACACCCATTTAGCATCCCGGATGAAGCACTTGATTTCGAAGTGGTTTTCCCGAATACAGAACTCGAGGAAGAGGAAATATTACCTGAAAAAAATCTTAAAGCTTATGATGAAGATGGAAATGAACTGCCATTAGACATAATTTCCACAGAGGCTCCCTTTTTAAAAGCAGAATTCATTCAATTTACATGGGGTCGTAAATATAAACTTAGGCTCAGAGCCAACCTCCCGCCCACCGGGTATAAAGTCCTCCGTATAGTTGAGACTGATGCTGTACCAGAAAACCCTGCCCTGCCATCACCAAACACGAAATCTGTTGAAAACGAAAGGTACAAAATCAATATTACAGACTCTGGTATTGCAGTAAGGGATAAACAGCTGGATATTGATTTTCCGCATTTTTTACAACTCGAGTTCACGCAGGATAATGGAGACACCTATTCCTATAGCAAAGCCTCAGATGAAATCTATGCTGATTTCTTAAACGCCCGTATACCCTCACAGGATCGTGTGATTGCTGAATACTCGATAGACGTTCCAAAAGGATTAAACACCAAGAAAACTACTCATATTCCCATTATAGTGACCTATGACCTATCAGATAATGAAATCATAAAAGTCCGATTTGAATATGAAAATACCGCTAAAAACGGTCGCCTGAGAGCCTTGTTCCCGATCGGTTTTAAAACAAACAATAGTTTAGCTGATGGTCACTTTATGATCTATGATCATGCCAAAAGAAAGGCCATCAATCCTGACCAATCCAATGGTAAATACGATAAGTATCCGGGTGAACTAAACTATACGACTAATTATCAAAATGATTACTGCCTGGCAGAAGGCCCGTCATTTAATACCTGGGTAGCAAATCGGGGCCTGAATGAATATGAAGTCGTTGATCTTAATGATCTTTCCTATTTTGCAATTACCCTGCACAGAGCTGTAGGATTTCTTTCGGTAAGCAATGGTTCTATACGCCGGCCCCATGCGGGACCTAAAATTGCTACCCCGGAAGCACAATGTTTGCGGGAAATGACCGCTGACCTTTGCTGGGCAACAACGGAGTATAACCGCTACGAGATCGCGAAAAGGGCAAAATCATTTTCTCATCCTGTCTATATTAAAGAACTTCCGTTTTTTAAAAAACTGCCTCAAAAAGGTGATATCCCGCGAGATAAATCCTTTCTAAACATCTCAGACGCGCGTATACAACTTTCTGCTTTTAAACAAGTTTCAGGAAGTGAGGATATAATAATGAGAATCTATAATGTTTCTGATCAAATGGTCAGATCAACCTTCACATTCGGATTTACTGTAGAGGCCTATTCTATTACCACTTTTCTTGAACAATGGGAGAATTCTTCTTCACATGAAGTGAATGCCTCAGATTTTGACCTTGAAGTTCCACCTCACCAAATAATGACGCTCAGGCTTAGAAAATGAGACGATTCGGTTATATAGGGTCATCGGTAGTTCTTCTTTTTATCATTTCAACTGCCTGTAGCATACATCAAGATCCTGACACTATTGCCAAATGGGAAGATATAGAGGTATCAAAATCAGTTTTTAAAACTCAGTATGTTCGGTATATATCTACGACCCCCTCCGGTGATACCTTTGAAAACAGGAAAGCATTTATCAGAGAGTTAATTGAACGCAGGATCATAGCAGCACAAGCTTCCAAAGCCTCTTTTGATACACTAAAAATGGTAAGAGAATCCGTGGAGAGAACAATGGAGATTGAAGCTGCTAAGGCCTATGTACGGCAACAGGTTGAACCTAAAGTGGAATATCCTACTGAAAGTGAAATTAAAAAAGCATTTCAAAGAACAAATACGAAGGTCAAACTTTGGCAGATTTATGCCGCTACCAAAAACGAGATCGATAATTATTACAACGAATTAGAACAAGACTCTGACACTTTTGAAGATATAGCCAAAAGATCCATGGTAACCGCCGGAGAGCAGCCTGATGCTTTTGAAATGGGTTGGGTTTCCTGGAATCAAATGGATCTTGCGCCGGAAAAAATTGCTTTCCAGCTAAAGGTGGGGGCGTACTCAAAACCTGTGAAATCGCTAAAGGGTTGGCATATTTTTAAAGCTATTGATAAGCAGGAAACGGTGTATGTTGATAATTCCACCTTTCTAAATGCAAGAGAGCAGCTAAAAGAGACACTTTACAGAAGGCGGTTTGAGGAGAAAACAGTTCAGTACATAGATTCAGTATTAGCGGAAACGGAATTAGCTATTTACCCCAAAAACCTGGATCTGTTGTGGGGATATTTAGCTCCATCTTTACCTAACAATAAAAACGAAATACCTGCAGTCCTAAACAGGGAATCCATAAATTTTGATGGACAGTCAATCCCCCCTGACCTCACCTTAGCTGTTCTCGATAACCAACCATTTACTGTTGCTGATTTCATGCAACGTTTGCCAAATGTCCCTTACTGGCAGCTTCAGCCAAATTTAAGAACAGCTCTTGAAAGTCTTTTGAAGGATCGTTTTTTCAGTCAAAAAGCTGAAGAACATGACCTGATGGACCACCCTGATGTAGTAAAGGCAGCCGAAATAGAACGAGTTCGACTGTTGAATCTGGCTTATAAAAATACCGTAGCCGATACTTTGGCATTAAAGCGGATAGCCAAGCCATGGTACGAGCGTTGGAAAAACTCTTACATAGAAAGCCGAGTTGTGCATTTTAATTCTTATTCTTTTAAAGATTCAGCTCTTGCAAGAACATTCTTATCAGAGTTAAAGCAAAATGACGATCACCAAGCCATATTAAATAAATTCACAGACGATTGGGTTAAAGCCTCCGATACGATCAATACAGCTAATGCAGAAAGCCACCCTGTAATTGATCTGATTAATGCCTCCGGAAATAATGAACAGCTTATTGAAAAACTATGGGGACCCTATTCTACAGGTGCGAATTGGCTTTTTTATGAAATACTTTCATCCAAAATAAACTACCAGGATTTTGAAGAAGTAAGCACCCGGCATCTGGAAAAAATGCAAGATCAGATTTCAACTATTGCACATCAGGAAATATTAGATGCAGCCGATTTTGATCCCTCTGATATACATTATAAAACGGAATCAATCAGGTCAATACTGCCTTTTTACAATTAATTGTGCAACTGCCTATTTCATCTTATTTAGTACATTCAGACAAAGCAATAACGCTCTTGGAACATGAAAACAACCTTTATAAGGCCCGCCTTTAAAACGATGGGTTCGTTCTCCCTTTCTGTTTAAATATCCATACCATTCACCATTTTTCTCATCTGGAAAGTGGTCAAAGGTATAGGTAGTTACTTTTTCAAACCACTTCCAATCAATATCTTCACCCGTTATGGTATAATTCAAAAGGTGAGCATACATCGCTTCCGTATGGGGCCACCATAGTTTCATATCCCATTCCAATTGTGTTGGAGAGTAACCCCTGGAGTCCAGAAAGTAATAAAGGCCACCGAACTCATTATCCCATCCTTTTTCGAATGACCATCTAACCATATTCACCGCAGTATTAGATAATTCTTCATTTTTTAACTTTTTTGCCCAGTGTTGCAAAAACCATCCCGCTTCAATGGCATGGCCGGGATTCAATAGCCGGCCATCGATGTCATTGATCTCCTTCCCCTCTGGAGTTACTGTTTCATACACCAGTTTTTTTTGAGGATGCACATGAAGTAACATGCGGTCAATACACTCTTCAACCTCCGCCCTATATTGTTGCCAGTCATCAGATGCTATTTCCTCAATTAAATTGAGTAATATCATCGGAATTGCTAAGCCTTGAGTGTCCTTCATACCTTTAAACGTAGGTCGCCCAACTAACGAAAGATCTTTGGCCCATCTCCAAACATCCTTAAATACAGTTTTTGCTTCATTCGCATATTTCTCCTCCCCAGATGCCCTGCTATACTCCGCCAGTGCCATGACGTAAAAACATTCTGAAAAGACTTTTCGCTGCATCCACAACCCTTCACCCTGTTCTGTGACCGAAAAAAATACCCGTCCGTCTTCCCGTTTTGCATGTTTAGCAAGAAATTCAGCTCCCATTTTTGCCATTAGGAGCCAGTTTTCATTTTTCTCTGCTGTATTATAGAGTTTACTAAATAACCATGTCTGTCGACCTTGAAGCCAAATATGTTTTCTGGTGTCATATACGGACCCATCTTCATCCAGGCAGTTGTAAAAGCCACCATTTTTATGATCCGGTGAATGGTTTTCCCAAAATGGCAGTACCGATTTATATAATTCATCTTCAAATTTGCCCCGATAAAAACTAATGTTCTTTTCATTCATTTATGAAACCACCATAGATATCTTTAGAAATTGGTATAACTTGATTTTCAAAATTTGGATAGGTCATAACCCTGCTCTTTCAGCCAATCACGATATTGGTCATAGAGTCCATGGGCAGATCTGTACATAGAATTCGGGCTCATAAAATGTGAAAACTCAAACGTAATTAAGTTTTGAATACCCGCTTTTTCAGCTAATTCCATTTTATAGCGAAGATTCTTAAAAGGCAGGGGCGGAAATTTTATCGGCATATCTCTGTCAAATGATTCAACATTACTCCAGCACTCCAGGTTAAATTCGTCGGCAAGGGCTTTATGCACTTCCAGGTAATTCTTCAGTTCATTATATCCAACCTGACCATCCTGAAATGCAACAATATCGATCAATCCAGATATGTGTTCAAATATTTGCCTCCATTCGCGGGTATGTTGTTCAAATGAAATAGCTTCCACCGAAAACTGTTTTACACCATGTACATAAGGTGAAATCAGGATCGGAAGATCTTTTAGCTTTTTTAGATAAATCGACATTTCCTCATATACATCAAGCATGGATTTGTTGTAACGGCCGATCTCATGGCTAATATACCACCCTTTAAAAGCTTTTCGATCCCCATATTTTTGCAAAACTTCGTTGCAAAATTCTTTATTGAGTTCGATCTCCCTGCGATATTCATTGTTCACCCAATACTTACCTGAGTCGTATAAACCAAAAAATAGATCCATATCGCAACGCTCGGCTTGTTCAAGAAATAGATCGAGCAGATCATCATACACGGGATATATATTAACCTGATCCTTTAGTACGCTGGAGTTAAAAACACAATGTTGCTTATATCCGGCACGTATTAGAATGACGGTGTCTATGCCTACTGCTTTCATAGCATCAAAATCTTTAACCCAATCCTTTCGAACCCAGTTTTGAGAAGGAATATCATGGGTGATCTCATCTAAGAAAGTGCCTTTAAGCTTTATCATATAAACTGCTGGTAATAGATTTAAATTAAATTCAAGAATTCAACTTCGTGATTTTTACAAATTATGTCCATTTATGAACATTATGCTTCTTGATAAAGAATTAACAATAGGGTATCTACTTAAATAAAATTACGCCTTATGAAGAAGTACATATTTCTACCCCTGATTATATTTTTAATAGCCAACAGTCCCCTTCTGTTCGCTCAAACCATTAATTGGACTGAAAAAACAAGTTCCGTTGAGTTACCATCGGGAGTAAAATTTTATGAAGGAATAAGAACAAGTCCTGCTTTCAAAGCATGGTACTTTGAAGTAGATCTGAACAATTCAGAAATAGCTTTGGTACCATATAAGGCAAATGAAGGTACGGAAAGAATTTCCGATTTCGCTGACCGAAAAAATGTAATCGCAGCTATAAACGGAGGTTATTTTGGTGGTGGGGTAAGCTATTCTACATTAATTCAACCGGGCAAAGTGTTAGCTCAAAATGTAGGTTCCCTTACACGAAACTCCAAAAATTATCCGGTTATTCGAAGTATGTTTGGTATTCAGAAAGACCGATCAATGTCCGTTGACTGGATTTATCATTTTGGAAGCGAAATAAATAATTTATACAAATATGAGGCCCCTCTTCCCTACTCAGGATCAAATGACGAACCATTGCCGGCGCCAGAAAAAGCTGATGGATCACTGTTTCAAGATGCTTTTATGGGAGTTGGTGGAGGTCCGGTGCTGGTGAAAGGAGATTCTGTACATGTCACCTATGAAGAAGAAATATTTTGGGGTTCAGGTGTTGGTAAAAATGACAGAGATCCAAGAACTGCTGTTGGCTATACAAAAGACGGAAAAGCCATCCTAATGGTCGTAGATGGCAGGCAAGGAGCGGTTTCTGAGGGAGTTAGCCTGCCTGAATTAGCTGAAATTATGATTGATCTTGGTGCAACTGAAGCTATCAATCTGGATGGCGGAGGTTCAAGCCAAATGGTTATTGCCGATTCCCTCATCAACAGGCCAAGTGGCAGCTCATTCCAAAGACCGGTAGCTACATTCTTAGCTGTGGTTCCTTCCGATTCGATCCCAGAAATACCCATTGTGGATTTTGAGCAAATTATTGATACAGGTGACGATAGCGCCGAGGTAAGTGCAGGATGGACTGAATCTGCTAATTCAGGTTATTATGCCGATACCCCATCATTGATTACACTGGGTGGAGATGGTTCAAAAACCGTTACCTTTAATGCAGACTTACCACAAGCAGATACTTATGAACTCTATGGATGGTGGGTATCTTCCTTTAACAGAAGTGAGAGAACCGCTTATATAGTCCATCATTCAAGTGGAATAGATACCCTTTATGCGGATCAAAGTACCAACAATGCACAATGGGTAAAACTCGGGGAGTTTGAATTTACCGGCACTAATTCCGATAAAGTCATTATCTCAAATACAGGTGGAGATACAAACAATTATGTAGTAGCTGACGCCATCCGTTTTGTAGGTGTAGATAAAGAGCCCACCTCAATTCATGATACAGAGGATCCAGCCACTCACCTACCCGATGGATTTGCTCTTTTGCCATCGTACCCAAATCCTTTCAATCCTCAAACCAACATACAATATCAATTGCCAAAGGCAGGGAATATCCAACTTGAGATCTATGATATAACCGGTAGGTTAGTGACTACTTTATTTGATGGGAAAAGAGCAGCAGGAACGTTTCAACATCAGTGGAATGCAATTAATGAATCAAGCGGACTATACTTCATAAAATTAAATTATACTACGGAAAATAATAGTTGGACAAAGACTCAAAAAGTTACGTTAATAAAATAAACAGCCGACCCATATATGAACCTTATTTCAAAATTAAAGAAAAATCCATGGTTTTGGATTCCTTCACTTTATTACGCACAGGGACTTCCCTACATAATGGTTGTAGAAGTATCCGTGATCATGTATCAAAATCTGGATATTTCAAATGCTGAAATTGGCTTATATACCAGTCTGCTTTATTTACCCTGGATCATAAAACCCTTTTGGAGTCCACTGGTTGAAAACACCAAAACTAAGCGTTGGTGGACCATTGGGATGCAATTTGTCATGGGGATCGCCTTTGCAGGTGTTGCCTTGGTGTTGCTTACCCCTTCCTTTTTCTCTTTTAGCCTGATCGTACTCTATATGCTGGCTTTAGCTTCGGCCACCCATGATATTGCTGCTGATGGATTTTATATGATCGCTTTGAATGAGGAAAAACAGTCCTTTTTTGTGGGTATCCGATCTACATTTTACAGGATCGCTATCATCAGCGGAAAGGGATTATTAGTTATCTTAGCCGGATACCTGATCGAAAATGGCACCGAAGTAGATAATGCTTGGGCAATTACATTTGGAATTTTAGCGGTCGCTATGACGGCTTTTGCCTTTTATCATACCTTGTCGATACCAAAACCAAAAGGTGATGTAGCCGAGGAGTTTGATTCTGCCAAAGATCAATTAATGGCATTTGTTAAAGTTTTTATAGACTTCTTTAAAAAGAAACAGATCTGGATTGCATTAGCTTTTATCCTCTTATATCGTTTTGCTGAAGGTCAGCTTGTAAAAATGGGGCCTCCATTCTTTTTAGATGAAGTATCAGCGGGTGGACTTGGGCTATCCACTGCAGACTTAGGTTTTATATATGGCACCATCGGGGTTATTGCACTTACCATTGGGGGAATTATTGGGGGTATAGTCATTTCAAGAAAAGGCCTAAAATATTGGATTTGGCCTATGTTGATTTCCATGAACGTACCAAATCTTGTATATGTGATATTGGCTTATTATCAACCTTCGTCCTATGTTTTGATTAGTACTTTTGTAGCTATTGAACAATTTGGTTACGGATTTGGATTTGCCGCATTCCTGATGTATTTGATCTATGTAGCCCAGGGAGAAAATAAAACTGCACATTATGCCTTCGGAACTGGCTTCATGGCCTTGGGAATGTTAATACCGGGTACAATTAGTGGCTATATGCAGGAGTGGCTGGGATATCTTGATTTCTTTATTTGGGTGATGATTGCAACAATACCCATTTTCATAGTTACTAAATTTATTGAAATCGACCCTGAATTCGGGAAGAAAAAAGAGAATAAAGAAGAATCAGCATCAGAATAATTATCTCCATGATAAGTTTTAACAATATGAAGGTATCAGTTTGTGTGCATCCTTTTTATACTTTAAAAAAATCTGTTCAAAATCTTGAAAATCAACCTAAAGCAATGATAAAATCATTTTTCAAACTTCTATTTATTACTGCCCTCAGTTTATTGTTAAATCAGGTCTCAGTTAATGCACAACCTGAAGCTCAGGGGGAACCTCAAAAACTTATTGATCAGCCAAATTCGGTATTAATGAATCCCGTTTGGTCTCCGGATGGGGAAAAAATTGCTTTCACTTCTGCACGGTATCAAGGTTTATGGATCGCCGATGAAAATGGTAATAACATCAATAAAATTACCGATCAGGAAGCCGGATATGGGTTTTCTTGGTCAACGGATTCTCAGTCGTTGCTAACTCGAATATCCGAATATGAGAATCGGAGACGTAAATTAGCTGTAAAGATCTTCAATACCGATGGAAGTGAATATATGGTCACAGATTTTAGGGATGAGATGCCAGCACTTCCAACCTGGGCAGATTTTGATCAACAAGTCGTACTTATTAATGAAGGTAAAATAGAAGCTTTTGATTCACAGAAGGAAGTTCCAGAGGCTATGAAACAACAATCCGTAAAACCTTTTTACGTGCTTAAAACCAACCAAATTGCCAAAGGGATCGTACCTGATAACAGCACGGAGAATATTTCTCCTTTTGATGAAGCTACTTATCTAAATCTTGAAGTATCTCCGGATGGACGTAAACTTGCTTTTGAAGTGTATGGAGGCAACCTATACGTTATGAATATTGATGGATCCGGCTTGGTAGATCTGGGTAAAGCGACCCGCCCAAGCTGGGCACCTGATAGTGAATATGTAGTGGCCATGGTATCCGAAGATGATGGCTATAATATCACAAAAGCAGATCTGTACGCCTTAAGTGTTGATGGAAATGAACGTATTAACCTAACCTCTACCACCGACCTAAAAGCAATGAATCCTGACTGGTCACCAGCTGGAGACCAAATACTTTTTGACGACGCTGATGATGGCTCAATTTACGTATTAAATATCGAGTACTAATTTCAGCTTGTAACATAGTTCACTTAATAATTTTAGATCGATCAGTCATGAAATCTTTTGTTTCTGCTTTAATATTTTTTTTATTTACTACCTTTCAAGTTGCTGAAGCTCAAACAGTGACAGGATTGGATGGTTTTAGCATCTTTTTGGATCCCGGCCACAGCCAAACCGAAAATATGGGATTATACAATTACTCAGAGGCTGAAAAAGTACTTCGGGTGGGATTGTCATTACGTCAAATGCTGCTGACCCAAACCGACATTGATACCGTTTATATAGCTCGTACCAGTGATACTCAACAAGTTCCTCTTGGTCAGCGAGATGATCTTGCGAACGTTACCGGGGCTGATTTCTACCACTCAATTCATAGTAATGCCGGTTCTAATACCACAAATAATACCCTCTTCTTATACGGTGGATGGCGTTCAAACGGACAAACGGTTGAAAAAACTCCAAAAGGTGGAAAGGATATGGGTGATATCATGGAGATCGAACTTACTGATGCTATGCGCATCCCTACCATTGGTAACTGGGCAGACAGGAACTTTTATTTAGGTAGCAGCGTCCAGAATCACAGCAGACAATTTCCCTATTTATTTGTGAATCGAACTACGAATATGGCTTCAGTTTTGAGTGAAGCAGGGTTTCACACCAATCCCACCCAGCAGCAAAGAAATTTAAATGCTGATTGGAAACGACTTGAAGCCCAATCATTTTTCTGGTCTATTCTTGAATATTTGGGAATTGAACGTCCGCCTGTTGGTATAGCAACCGGCTATATTAAAAATGCAGATGATGGCAAAACTTTAAACGGTGCTGTTGTTGAGATTGCAGATACTTCCTATGTGACTGATACCTACGAGACCCTATTCAACGAATTTTCAAGTCGCTCTGATGCTTTAAGCAATGGCTTTTATTATCTGGACGGCCTCGATAATGGAATGACAGAAATGATCGTATCAGCTGATGGATTTTATTCGGATACACTCGATATTGATATCATAGAAGATGATTTTACATTTACAGATGTTGACCTCACTTCAAGCATCGCACCTACCATTACCTCAACATCCATAGGTGATGATAATGAAATTAACCCTGGTGAAACCCTTTCCATTAAATTCAGCCGTGGCATGAATTTGTCCTCAGTAGAAGATGCTCTTAGTATCACCCCAAACGTTAATTATTCTATCAATTGGGCTTCAAATTCTGAATTAGAAATAACAACGAATGATTTTGAATTTGAAAGTTCCTATACGCTAAAGATCGATTCAACAGCTTTTGATAATTCATCATACGCTCACCTTTTAGATGGTGACTCAGATGGTGAAGCAGGAGACTCCTTTGTTTTAGAATTTGATTCTGGCCCCATGGATATTGTAGCTCCGGAAATAACCGATATCCGTCCTACCAATACCCGGCTTAATGAATTATGGCCTATAGCAAGTGCTACATTCAATGAAAAATTAGACACTACAAAACTTGACAATAATTGGGTTGAAATTCGATTTGGAAATGAAACTGTACCGGGAACAACCGTCTACTATGAGGTTTTTGAACGGAGTGTTTTGAATTTCTTTCCTACCGAACGCCTTGGTAAGAACCGCAACTACATACTCGAATTCTCTGGTGCAATAAGTGATACAGTTGGTAATTCTATCTCATCGGTTACGCGAAGTTTCCCAACCGGTGATCAAGGTATCAAAGAGCAAACAGTTGTAGATGATTTTGAAAATGGTATATCGGGTACCTGGTGGACCCCTGAACAATCAGGAAGTACCGAAGGATATGATCCTGCTTTTACCTCTGTAGAAATTGACGAAGATAAGGTCAATTTATTCACCGAAAGTACTCGTTCTATGCGTATTAATTACGGATGGAATACCGATGAAACTTCCCATCTCATCCGAGAGTATCGGGGATCGGTTACAACGCCAAAATTTAACTCGAACCGCACCCTTCAAGTCTATGTTTTCGGAGATGGTAATGGCAATAAATTTCGCTTCATGCTCAGAGACGGCAATAATGAACTTGAGGGAAGTGAGTGGTACACTGTAGATTGGTTAGGATGGAAACTGGTTAGTTGGAATTTACAGGAAGATGAAACAGTAGCCTGGGTAAATGGTAATGGCACCCTGAATGGAAACCTCTACTTGGATAGTTTTCAACTTACCTACACCGATGGGCAACCCGCTACCGGATTTATCCTATTTGATGACCTAAGAGCCGTGGAAATGGGACTTGCTACATCAAATGAAACTGTGAATGAACAATTATCCGATGTTCCCAATCAGATTGAATTGAAACAAAATTACCCCAATCCTTTTAATCCTACCACAAATATTAGTTTTGGACTCCCTCAAAGAGGTGAAGTTGATCTAAAAGTATATGATATGTTGGGAAGAGAAGTAGCAACAATTTATTCCGGAGTAAAGGCCCAGGGATTTCATACTATTCAGTTTGATGCCTCCAAACTTTCAAGCGGTGTTTATCTGTATAGGTTAAATACAAATTCAGGATCTATCTCTAAAAAAATGACGCTCGTTAAATAGATCATCTGCATATTTGTATAGAGGAAAAATATTGGCACTTACTTATTATGACTCCAAAATGTTAGCTATTCGCTACCTATGCTTAGCACTCTTCATATTTGCGTTTACCTCAGAGGTTGTTTCTCAGCCTTTATTTGAAGAAGGATACTATCTGGACCTTGAAAAAAATAAGCATGAAGGGCTCATAAGCCTCAATTCCATTATCGATCATCATTCTTACATTCTTTTTAAGAATACCCACCGGGCCAAACCGGATACTATCTTCAAAAATAATGTACATGAAGTGAGAGTTTCGAACTTCAGGTTCGTCCGGAAGAATGTGAGAATGCTCGCCACCGGTACAACTCTCAAGGATTCGCTGTTTGTAGAACAAAGTTTACTTTTGCAAGTTGAGATGGAGGGTGAAGCTACATTATACAGTCGACAGGTAAATGAAGATCATACTTTTTACTTTTCCCTGCCCGGCCAGACCACAGAACAACTTTATTATTTAGAATATGTGAGAAGTGACGGGAAAGTAGCCAGAGATAACGCCTTCAGGGAGCAATTGATGGCTGCTATGAATTGCAATGAGGTGCAGTTAGCATTTCTAAAATATGAAATAACACAACTTCTTAGTGCTTTTTCTGATTTTAATGCTTGCAAAAAATCTGACTTTAAAACCTATAATGGTCTTCAGGGACTTTCATTCAAATATCTAAATATTGGTATGGGTGTTGGTACATCCCCATACTTCATTGAGAGTACAAACACTATTGAAGATACTGAAATTGCCCGATTCACCGGTAATACTCCCTATATCGAGGCTGATATCGAATATCTCATTCCCTCACTTAGTAATAGAATAGGATTTTTTCTCACTGGTGGATACCTCAAGTTTAGTGATAGCGATGAAAGGGTTTTATTAGGTACTGAGCAAAATATTGAGCTTGATTACCAGGTTTTTCAAAGTACGATTGGAGTACGAGGCTACTGGCCTTTTAACAACACCCTTAAACTATATGGAGAAGTTGGACTGGGAAAAGACTTTGAAATTGGTAAGGGCATTTCAATTGACTATTCCGTTGAAGGCCGTGGATATCAGGATTTTGAAAATACAAAACTCACCGGCCATTTGACCGGCGGCCTTGGTATAGCCTTTTATAACCGGTATATGGTCGAGGCAAAATTCAAACATCTAAATACTCAAATATCAAGCCGCTCTTCCGACCAAAGAGTTAAGCAAGCTTTTTTAATGATTGGTTTCAAATATCTGTTGAAAAGCTATTATAAATGATCATTTCTCAGGCATATCAGAAACACTTTCAAGATAACCGTGCTTTAAATAAAACTCCTCTAATCCTCTGACGATCTGTTCGGCAATTTTTTGCTGAAACTCGGGATCAGTTAACAACATTTCCTCTTCAGGGTTAGAGACAAACGCGGTCTCAACCAGTACATTTGGAAATTCTATGGGTGCATTTAACGAAAAATTAAAACTTCCCGTGAGTCCATAGTCTTTAAAACCGAGTGCTAACATCTTATTGTACATAATTTCAGCCAAAGGCTTGTAGGCCATATGTTTATAAAATGAACCCGTTCCTCTGATTTCCCTTGGGTCACTCGTGTATCCAATGGAATTTGCGTGAATACTTACGAGAAGGTCTGCATTATTCTCCACTGTAATTTCCTTTCTTTCACTCATGTATACATAACTGTCATCGGTTCTTGTAAGAATTGCATTCGCCCCTTTTTGGGTAAGTATTTCCTCCAGCTTTTGACTGATCTGTAGTGTTACGTCCTTTTCATGAGTTCCTGCTGCTCCAAGAGCTCCTTTACTGTCTCCACCGTGCCCTGCATCCACGGAAATGGTCCTTCCTTCCAGTGGACTGTTCATATTGGTTACCACCGGAGGTCGACGTACCGCGATATTTAATTGTGCACCCCAGCCATATCCAACATCATACCCCCAGTTTTGACTGTGATTAAGCTCAATCTCCAATCGAAAACGGTCATCCTCTACCTGCTGCCAGGTCACATCTTTGATCCCTTTAGAGCTGTTATGTTTAATTTTCCAGTTGGTATTTGAGGTAGCTCCAAAAATGTCTACAACGACTACATTTGGGTCAATATCAGTATAGGTTATATATGGCAGCTTCTCAGATAAAGAAACGGTGATTCGGTCAATATCTCCTTCACCCCTCACTCTGATATTACCAGTCAGAGATGAAGATTCTGACCTGTGCTCACTTTCTAACTCCACAAATCGCAGGGGAATCCATGCATGTAAATTTCGAGAGAGTTGAACTTCATAATTCTCGTTTTTCTGCCCCACAATATTTAGTAATACATCTTCTTCAAGGTCACCATACTTTGCACCACCCAAGCGATCGGTCCCCATACCAATATTCAGGTAGGCATCTTCATCTACAACACGTCCCACTCTCGGTAACCCATTAAAACTCACTTTATAGGAACTTTTCTTTTTTTTATAGGAAAAAAAGTTCTTCTTCATCTTGAAAGTAATGTGCTTTTCTTTCACATAGTCTGAGGGCCTAACCAAATATTTCCCTTTATATAGTCCTGACATGCCAGCAATTTCCGCAGGCACTTCATACATGGGTATATTTCGTTTAAAGCCATCAATATTGAAAACCACTTCCTCCCCCGGTGTTCCTAAAAACTGGACTTCCAGCACTTCACCAGCTTTTAACCATCGGTCGCTGCTTGGTTTCTCAAACCTATTTGTAATGACTTTTCCACTCAGGTCGTCTATTTTTGGCGGTTCTGGTCTTACGAGATACATCGTCTTAGAAAGACTATCCCCGTTCAGTACGCTCAAAAAGTGAATTTTTGTGGAGTCTCCCTCAGGGTATATCATATCCACAAAAGCTCCGCTTTCATAAACTTTAACCGTGTTTCCATTTACCTTCACAGAAGCGTTAGGATTGGTATTTCCCGCTATTCGATACCGAGAGTATGGATAGATCACAGTATCGGTTTCTGGTATTACAATATTCAGGTAAAGAGAATCGGTATTTGTTTCAACTAAGGAATCGGTAGCCACTGAATCTACCTGACCTTGTGCGAAAGAAAACGGCATTAACAATAACAATAATAAACTTAAGTGCTTCATCAATCTATTTGTAAAGGTAATATTGTTGTGATTTTTCTTTGAATGAGCTTACATCTTTGTTGAGGTAATCCATAATGTCAGCCACTTCATAATTTTCACTGAATCTGATCCTGATCTGGTCTGTTCCAGTCACTTTTTCAAACATTGACCACCTGTTTTTACCCATCTCAAATATATTTTTTTCTGGGTACATGTCTTTGTGCACCTGCATAAAGTAGAATTGCAGATTCATCAGATCAGCTTTCTCGTACTCCGTAAAATGGATCTGAACACCATGAAGTGTTTTACCAAGGTCTCTTCCGTAAAATGGTTTGAATACTATGGGCCGAAATTTCACTCCCGGTAATTCAAGAGCATTCATGTTGTTGGCAAGTTCTGTTTCATTGATCCATTCTGCTGCAAATACCTGAAAAGGAAGAGTGTAACCAACACCTTCAGAAAACACTCCCAGCTCTCCCATAACCCCTGTAGCTACATAATAGTACACTGAATATTCGTGGGGTATATGCGGTGAGGTTGGAATCCAAGGCAACCCGGTTTGGTCAAAGGTCATATCCCTGTTCCATCCTTCCATTTCAATGACGGTAAGATCACACTGTACTTCGTTCTTCAGCCAGCCCTCATCGTTTAGCATCTTTGCAACCTCACCCGGAGTCAAACCATATATGTATGGTACTGGAAATTGGCTAACAAAGGAGAAATATCCCTCCTCAACAATATTTCCTTCCACTTTATTTCCTCCCAAGGGATTTGGGCGGTCAAGAACCATGAAATCAATATCGTGTTCAGCAGCAGCTTCCATAGCTAGCCCCATCGTGCTGATATAGGTATAAGACCGGACTCCAATGTCCTGTATGTCGTAGACCAGAATATCGACGCCTTCCAGCATTTCTGGGGTTGGTTTCCGGGTAGCTCCGTACAAAGAATAGACCGTCACGCCGGTATACTCATCCACATAGGTATCTACCTTATCGCCAGCTGCAAATTCTCCTCTTACCCCGTGTTCCGGGCCATACATAGCTACCAGTTCTATATCCGGAGCATTGAATAAGAGATCAATGGTGGAACGTAAATTACGATCTACTCCAGTTGCATTTGTTATCAGGCCGACTTTTTTTCCTTTTAATGGTTCAAAATCTTGTTCTGTTAATACTTCAATACCGGTTTTAACAACACTTGATTGCTGCGCTTCGGCACAGGAAAAGCTGGTCAAAACAGCTAATAAGAGGATGTGAGATACTTTTTTGAACATGGTTAGGTCTTTTCAGAATTTTATTTTTAATTATTTGAAGTTATACAATCTGATGTTGAACTTCAGCTTATATTGCAGGTCAATTTGAACAATTTAAGCCAACTATACGCATGCCTGAAAAATTATTATCGGTTAGTAGTATGACACTAAGAGAAAAAATTGGACAGCTCTTTATTATGGGCTTTAAAGGCCATGATATTTCAGAAGATTCAAGCGTCCTTGAGATGATCAAAACCGATAAGCCCGGAGGTGTTATCCTTTTTGACAAAGATATGATCGGTAATAAGCCTGTTCATAACATCAAGTCACCAGAGCAACTCTCAGAACTAACATCGGCACTTCAGGGTGCTGCAGATATCCCCCTTTTTATAAGCACAGATCAGGAAGGTGGATTGATCAGGCGGCTCAAACCCGAATATGGTTTTCCGGAAAATAAATCTCATCAGAAACTTGGAGACATCGATGAGACTGATATCACCCGGCAGGAGTCTGAATTGATCGCCAAAACCTTATCCGAAAATGGAATAAATCTTAATTTTGCCCCAGTGGTAGATCTGACTCTGAATAAAAAGAGTTCCATCATCGCAAAACGGGAACGATCATTTGGTTCAGATCCTGACAAAGTCATCAAACATGCTCGTGCATATATTAATGGCCACCTACCATCAAAGGTCATAACCTGCTGTAAACATTTTCCGGGTCATGGAAGTGCAGAAGGTGATACGCATGCTGGTTTTGTGGATGTAACTGATACCTGGATCGAAGATGAGTTACAACCTTATAAGACTCTGATCGGGGAAAATAAATGCCCCATGATCATGACCGCCCACATCTTTAATGAACACTTTGATCAGAAGATGCCTGCAACCTTATCAAATTATGTTCTGACTGATCTCCTGAGGAAACAGTTACAATTTGAAGGAGTTGTCATATCAGATGATATGCAAATGCGAGCTATTTCAGATCATTATGACCTTCAGGAATCTTTGCGCTTAGGACTTAATGCAGGCCTTGACATGTTTTGTTTTGGTAATAACCTTCTTAAGGATCAAATACAGCTGGAAGACGCCATACTTTCCGTACAGCACTTGGTAGAAAATGGAGACATTACTGAAAAAAGGATCAACCAATCTGTGGATCGAATTTTAAAGCTAAAAGAAGAATATTTAGTTTAGTTCACTTTGCAAATGATATTCAACTAATCGATCTAAAGGTTTACGAACGATGATACTTAGGTTTAAGGAATAGGATCTTAATACATTTTCTAAAATATCCTGGTGGAAGGCAGCAATAGAGCCAACAAATCCAACATTCATGCCCTCTATTTCTTTGTAATAGGTCAGTTGTTTTTCTGCAAAATCCCGAAACCCATTTTCAACAACTGTTTTTATGAAAGGATGTTCATGATGATCTCCTAAAAACTGTGAGAATGAAGCAACGTAGCGATTTGCATTAGGCTTCTTATATACATTTTCTAAAATTTTCTCTAAATCCATATCATATTCCTTACTTAACTTATTCCTAAGGTTTTCAGGCATGGTTTTATAGTAGTAACTTCGGATCAATTCCTTCCCGAAATATCCACCACTGCCCTCATCCCCTAAGGTAAATCCGAGTGAGGGAATACTGTCGCTGACCTTATGTCCATCATAAAGACAAGAGTTTGAGCCCGTTCCCAAAATACAAGCCATCCCCGCACTTTGAAAAAAACAGGCTTTAGCTGCTCCCAGCAGATCAGTTTCAACAAAAATTTCCGCTGTTGGAAAACAATCCGTAATTGCTTCCTTCACCAAATTTTTCCCTTTAACACTTCCACAACCGGATCCATAGAAAAATATCTTGTCTATCGATATTTCTCCTAAAGCATTAACAACGCCCTCCAAAATTGTGCTTTTCATGTTACTAAGTGTCATAAAAAAAGGATTCAATCCATCGCAATAAAACCTCTTCTTTTCATCAGAACCATTTACTAAGATCCATTCTGTTTTTGTTGAACCACTATCTGCTATAAGTATCTTCATAAACCGGAAATAATTAGTTGTTACCAAGATAGTTATAGCGATATTTCATTACCAATTTGAACACTATTTTTTTACTATAAACATGCACTAAAACAAATGACCACATGAGTACATTAAGCGGAATTTCTTCAGGTAAAAGATTAGTCTCACTTGACTTTTTCAGAGGAGCCACGGTAGCAGCAATGATCCTCGTTAACAACCCGGGTTCCTGGTCTCATATATACGGACCACTAAAACATGCAGCCTGGCACGGATGGACACCAACCGACCTTATCTTTCCTTTTTTCCTTTTTATAGTTGGCGTATCAATTGTTTTAGCATTTACAAAAGCAAGGTCCAAAGGAGCTGAAGATTCCGATCTACTCAGTAAAACATTAATTCGGGCAGCCAAAATATTTGGCCTCGGTTTAGCCTTATCCGCCTTTCCCTATCTCACTTTCATACCGGATTTTGGACTCCATCAAAACTTGATTGATATCCGAATTCCAGGAGTATTGCAACGAATTGCGATTTGTTACGCCATAGGAGCGATTCTTTTCCTCTATACGAAACCCAAAACTCAGATGATTACGTTGGGGTCTCTATTAGTAGGCTATTGGCTTTTAATGGAATTGATTCCGGTACCCGGGTACGGAGCCGGAGCAATCGACACTGCAGATGGAAATCTTGCTGCCTACATTGATCAGCTGGTTTTTGGAAGCCATATGTGGAAGGCAAACTGGGACCCTGAAGGGTTGCTTAGTACATTTCCTGCTATTGGGACGACCCTCATTGGCATCTGGACCGGCAGAATGCTGATGAGTAAACAAGAGTCTGAAGCTTCCAGAACGCTTCAATTTTTTGTTTGGGGATTTATTTTGATCATCATTGGCTACGCCTGGAGCTGGTTATTTCCTATCAATAAAAATATCTGGACTAGTTCGTACACCTTATTCACAGGAGGGCAAGCCATGTGTATCTTTGGGTTAAGCTATTGGTTTATAGATGTCAAGGAAAAGCAGAAGTTCACCGACTGGGGTGTTGCTTTTGGACTGAATGCCATTACCGTTTTCTTCCTCAGCGGTATCATTGCGCGGGTTTTTAATATGATAGCCTTTACCTATGGAGGAGAATCCTATACTTTAAAAGGGTGGATCTATGACGTGGTACTAAGTTCTGTTGCCTCGCCGATCAATGCTTCTATAATGTATGCAGTTATTTGGATCTTCCTTTTCTATTTACTGGCCATGTGGATGAAGAAAAAGAACATCATCATCAAGGTTTGATAACGACAAACAGTTACTTGATCAGCATCATCTTTTTTGAAAGGCTATAATCTGATGATTTGAGCGTGTAGAAGTACAAACCGGTAGAAAGTCCGGAGGCATCAAATGAGACGCTGTGATATCCCGCCTGTACTTTTGTATTTAGCAACGAAGATACTTCTCTTCCCAATACATCGAATATCTTTAATTCCACCTCCGTTGCTGATGGTACAGAAAAAGTGATATTGGTCACCGGGTTAAACGGATTGGGATAATTTTGCCTGAGTTCTGCTTTTTGAGGAAAGTCGGTTATGTCTTCAGTACTAACCGTCCCACTTACTTCAGCCGGGTATGAGATACGTAAATTATCAAGGTAAAACGAGCCGGTATACTCTTCTCCGTTTTGCTGTTCCGAATCCAAGCGGATCCCTATACGGTTAATTGTGATGGGATAATAAAATGTATTAAATGGATCATCTTCAGTGATATCAGAAGTTAGTGCTGGGTATAGGTCAAAAAAAGGGTTCTCAGCCCATTTCTTCACTCGTACATGAAAATTTTCTCCATTATTGTCCGTGAGCCCAATCTCTATTAAATGCTTTTTACCATCCATTTTTGCATCAAGTAAAATAGAATCAGGTACACCAAAAATTGGCAGGTCATTCTCGAGATATAGCCAAACATTTGGTGTATTATCATACACAAAGTTGTAATCAATTTTCAGCGAGTACTCACCCTCCGTTTGCTCCGAATCTGTGAGTGAAATAGACGATTTTTGCAAATCTATGTTTTGCCCACTTAAAGTCCAAGATCCAGCATCTTCGAAACTATTTAAAAGCTCTTTACCTTCACCAACTTCTATTT
This sequence comes from Gracilimonas sp., assembly GCA_031580945.1. Taxonomy (GTDB): domain Bacteria; phylum Bacteroidota; class Rhodothermia; order Balneolales; family Balneolaceae; genus Gracilimonas. The sequence goes on along the minus strand of JAVLBT010000010.1, from coordinate 14,467 downwards.
CAACCACGGCTGTATCAGAAACCCCGTCATAGGTTCCAATTATTTTTGTAGAACCGGTACTTGCGCCTTTAAAGATTCCATTCGTAATATTTCCAACATTTGATTGTTCGACAGTCCAATTAACCTCAGAATTATTCACATTATGGGCTTTTCCGTCGAAATCAAATGCCTCATTAAAAAATGAAAACGATTGACTTGTATCCGTTACTGCAAATTTTGGAAAGATGTTGAAATCCGTAACTCCTTTTACAATTACCAAGGATGAATCTACTATCCCCTCATATTCAATGAATACAAATCCCGTATCGGCATCCGTTCCGGCCTCATATACTCCATCAGAAGAAATGGTACCTGAAAATCCATCACTTAGTGTAAAATTGATCTTCGAGGAATCCAGCTCAGTCGGGTAATAATTTTCATCGCTTCCATAGGCTGAAAAAGAAAATGAAGTCCCTTTATAGATTTTTATAAAGTTCGGGTCTAACTGAATATTTTCCAGCGCTCCGGTCTTTTCCTTCGTTGAAACCAACATAAGGGCGTTTGCAACAGCCCGTTCACCAGACCCATCTGAAGGGCTATTTACAACTTCATCATGAACAACCATGGTTGTAGAACCACCACCATCCAAATTCAGGGCATCGGTTACGCCAAATGTGCTCATAAACTCACCCATTTCTGTAAGGGTCATTCCAGCACTGCTGCTTTGCCGTCCATCAACAGTCAAAAAATATACTTTGGTGGAATCATCATTGAAACCAACGGCCGTTCTTGGATGTCTTTCAGGCCAGTCTCCCTGATTCAGGCCATTATTCAAAAATTTTCCTCTTCCTCCTACAACCTCTTTAATATTATCAAAACCAGGCTTTAATTCATGTTCAATGGTAACAGTATCACCGGTTGCAATGCCATCCAACACCGTTTTTGAACTTCCATGGCCTGATAGAACAAAAGTATCGGGAGATAATGCAGCATCCCCTCCGGTATGGCTTGCTGAGACAACTGCTCTGACCTTACCATTCACCACCCAGGGATCTATTGCTGTAAGAAGTAGTTCCGTTCCAAATTGATTGGTCCCGGTTGAGCTGCCATAATAATGGTTATAGTAGATAAGTTGATCAGCACCTCTCGCTTGGTTTACACCATGCATTTCATATTGATTCCCATGTACATATATACTTCCGGAGTACGATGTTGGATTTATGAACATTTTCTTTTCCCGGGTATAACCAAAAACATCCCTGCTGATAGGTCCTTTCATGATATCTCCATTTATGACCTGTGCATTGGTTGGAGTTCCTCCTCCATAAAAATCCCCGTTCACAGCAGCAATAACCCGGTGGCCTTCGGTTGATTTCCGTTTGGCCATTGAGCTTGTGCGTTCATAACCCGAAAACTGATCTTGGGCTTTTACGGTTTCGAGGGTCGTGCTTGATTCTGTAATATCAATTTCAACGACATCCAGTGTCCAGGGTACAGATGGGGCTTCAATGGTATAATGAAAGATACCATGGCCAATTTGTTTTACATTCAGTGTATCATACTTTATTTGAGCACTTGACAAATAAGGAAATACAAAACATAAGAAGAGTAGTATCGATTTTTTCATATCGAAAGTATTTAAGGTAAAGTATAGTGTATCGCTAATTCATCAAGACTTGATCTCAGCGTTATACAAACTATCCTGCCGCTGTTCTAAATCAATTCTATCCTGAATCCTTTGTTTTTCTACGGTATCATCAGGTTCCAGCTGATGCTCCCAGTCGTACGTAACCGGATACCAGTTTATAATATCCTCATCACCTAATTCCAAAACCGTATAACCAGGTTTAAAACCCAGCCAATTTCCTCCCCACCAAGCTGCGGATGCGGCCTGAGAAGTAATATACCATACATCATTAAATCTAAAGTCTTCACTTATATGAGTATGCCCCTGAAGCATCGCTTTCACATTATGACGCTCCAATATGTATCTCAGGTCAATATTATTCTGAAGAATGATGGGGCTCATCGCCTTCATTTCAAAATCGTTGTTGATCTGTCCTTTGTGAGAAAATGCAGCGAGATGAGAAACCACGATAGAAGGCTTATCCGCATGATCGCCAAGATCATACCGAAGCCAATCCAATTGCTCTTTGCTTATCCTCGCCTCATAGCTGGGGCCATTGGGGCCGTCCATCTCGTGGATAGAATTTAGCACTACAAAATGCCAGCCTTTATGGTTAAAGCTGTAATAATCATTCTTCATATCCAATTCATCCATGATCATTTTGCGGCCGATGCCAGGATGATCAGCAGAAACCTTCCGCCGTGATGACAACCCCAAAACATCGTGATTGCCAATACAGGGATAATGAGGCATATTGAGCTTTGATGATATTTCCTTATAAAGATCAATAGATTCTTTATAGGTATCCAGCTCTGTGTATAGACCATCAAAAACCATATCCCCACCCATCAAAACCAGATCCGGAGAGGGTGAGAGTGCATTTATAGATTCTACACACTTTTTATATCCCTCGTGACCTTTTCTACGGGATGTTACATGCTGGTCGGTCAAATGAACCACTCGAAACCGGACCTCGTCGTCACTTTCTTTTCCATTGTAGGAAAGAGTACCTAAACCAAGGGCACTTAGTCCAAGTTTTTTTAAAAATGATCTACGGTCAGACATTACTTGATAAGTGACATTTTTCGAGTTAATGATTGACCACCCACAGACAGCTGGTAAATATAAATACCGGATGACAGGTTAGAGGCGTCGAAATTAACAGAATGTTGTCCTGAATTCATGACTTCATTTTTAAGTGTTGCCACCTCACGGCCCAGCATATCAAACACTTTCAAGCTGGTGAATCCCGTTTCATTCAAACTAAATCTAATTTGAGTATTTGGGTTAAATGGATTGGGATAATTTTGCTCTAATGAAATTGCTTCCGGAATATCGGCTGGTGTTTCGTTTGATACGACCATTCCGCCTTCAACAGCATCTGTTGGATCACTTTCAACATTATTACGACTTACCGCTGTCACAAAATACCAATACGCATTCTCCGAAGGTGGGGCAACATCAGTATAACTGGTTTCCCCTGTTACCTCAATCAGGTTATAATAATTCTCCATCTCCTCTATTTCGTTTGGAACTTGTGTAGCATCCACTCTATAAATTGCGTATTTGATCAATGAATCTACATGGCCTGCCTTAGAGCGTTTCAGGATAGGCCCGTCTTCAGGTGCGTCCCAACTTAATTCAAACGTATTTACAGACTCCGTATCACGGTTCACAACAAGATTTTGGGGAGTAGCAGGTTTAGTCGTGTCTTTCCATGGCATCGTAGGCTGCAGTGCTTCATACTGGTATAAGTTATTCTTAAGTGAGTCAACAAAGCCTTTTGATGAGTACGTTGTGAGGTTTCTGGATCGAAAAAATACGCTCCCGGAAATATTATCATCTTCCCTGTTAAATCGTACTTGCCTTGGTATTTCATCTGCACTAAAGAGGGTTCCTGAGTAGGTACTATTACTTGATCGGTATAAACCGTGGCCGGGATACATATGCCGTTCATTTGCCACAGCCTGCTCCGCCCACCAGGTTGCCAGTTTTCCATAATCTTGACCGGTCCCAAAACGGCTAAAAGGCCAGTATAGCTGAGGGGTAATATAATCTATAGTTTGTTCTTCCAGCCAGGCCAGACCATCTCCATATATGACACTGTAAGCATCCATACCGCTGATTCCGTTTGGAACCCCGCTTTTCCAGATTCCAAATGGACTGATCCCAAATTTTACCCAAGGCTTAACGGTCTGCATACTATCGTGCAACATTTCTACAAATAGGTCAATATTATTTCGGCGCCAGTCTGCTTTATTTGTGAAGCCTCTTGGATATTTTGCAAAAGTACTGTCATCCAGTGCGTTATTCTCAGCTGAACTACTCATTTGATTTGGCGGATATGGGTAAAAGTAATCATCAAAATGAATACCATCCACATCATATCGGTTTACTACATCCATAACCACATCTACATTGTATTCCATAACTTCCGGCAAACCGGGATCAAAGATTGCTATGGCATCATTAAGCACCAATAGCCATTCGGGATGCTTATTTGCAACATGCAGAGAATCCCGTTCTGAGGTTCCATTAACGGATTTCGATGTGCGATTTGCATCATATTCTTTAGCTAAAAACGGTTTTAGGCTCTCGTCAACATCAAGTGTATTTAATTTTTGGGTGAAATCATCCGGGATCATTCGCATAGCTCGATATGGATTTAGCCAGGCATGTAGTTCCATACCTCGTTTGTGGGCTTCTTCAATAGCAAATTCAAGTGGGTCCCAATAAGGATCAGGAGGGGTTCCTTCATCTCCTGTTAAATATTTTGACCATGGTTCAATATCAGAATCGTACAATGCATCGCCTTCGGTTCTTACTTGAAAGTAAACCACGTTTATACCTGCTTCATCCAGGTCTCTGATATCCTCAATAAGATCTTGTTTTTGAAATCTTACGGGCAGATCTCCTGAGGCCGGCCAATCAAGATTTATCACCGTTGCGATCCAAACGCCGCGAAATTCTTTTTTTGGTGGTTCTTGGGCCTGTAGTAAAACGGTATAAAAAGAAAGCAATAATAAAGAAATTAAAAATTTTAAACGCATGTCATACAATGATTTATTTTTATATAGGATAAAAAAAAAGGCAGCATAATTGCTGCCTTTTTTGTAAAACTTCGTTGCTTTATTTAATCAAGGTCATTTTGTTCGTTAAGCGAACTCCATTTGCTTGCAGTGAGTAAATATATACTCCTGAAGACAAATTAGAGGCATCAAACTGAACCTGATGACTACCGGCACTCATTCGCTCATTTACCAATGTTGCTACTTCACGGCCCGTCATGTCGTACACTTTAAGTGTAACAGCACCAGACTCATTAATAGAGTAGTTGATATTGGTTGTAGGGTTAAATGGATTCGGATAGTTTTGTTGCAGTTCATAGCCTTTAGGAACATCTGAAATACCTTCGTTTTCATTGGAAGTGAAAACTTGATCAGTTGTAAATTTCTGTACATCAACATCTGTCTCTAAGCCACTGAATCCTCCAAGAAAAGCAGTTTTTCCATCTGCTGAGAAGTCTAATCCACGAGGACGTGCATTATCATATCCAGCAGAAACATCTGCACCCGGAGTCCATCTAATACTATCTAAAGGAACTTCGTTATCCGTACCTAAAGTAGACGTGTCAAAAGCATACCATGTTTGTGGTTGATATGGTGCTTCGGGAACATCATTCAATGATCCAGAACCTACCCACAAATACCCGGTTACCGGATGAATATCAAAACTTTCAGCAGCAAATCCTCTTAAGACAGTATCAGGTGTTGCACTAAAGCCACTAAACTCGTCAGGTCTTGTGTATTTTAGTACAGTTTTTCCTGTGTATCCAGCCCACCAGATTGTATTACCATCTGCAGAAACTTGGAAATCTCTAGAAAATCCACTTGTGAGAGTTACAAGTTCTTCAGGATTTTCTAGGTTTGAATCAAATTTGTAAATAGGGGCATCAGTTGCTGCAACATTTGAAACATATATATTACCATCACTATCAGTAGAAGCTTCGGTTAAAGATGCACCATTGACTACCACTTTTGCTACTGCTTTAACGGACTGATGGTCAACTTTAATTAATTGATCAAATGACGAAATTATAATATCGCCATTCTGATCTGCTTCAATACCGCGGCCTGAGAGTGCCTCATATGATTCTCCATCCCACCTTCTATATAGTGTATCTGCTGGCATAGATTCATCTTCATATTCTATGGTTTGTAAAGGTGAGAAATCAGCAGGTGTACCATCTTGATTATAAATATAAATGGCGCTTGAAGTAACTGTATCATTAGCCATACCATCACCATTAAGGTCTCTCTGAACTACTAAATCCGCTTGGTTCCAATAATATTGTTGAACCCAAACTCTTCCTTCTCCATCCACGGCTACCCCGTGTACTTCAAAGAACGAATCACCTTCAACAGGTACAAATGTTGTATCCTGCGTCCAGTTTTGTGCGAAAGCCAATGCTGGGATCAGCAAAAAACTTAGTAACGCTATTATTTTATTACTTTTCATTGTTATCTCCTATGTATCTATTAATCTATAAGGTTAATTTTAGTTATTATTTAGTAGTGTTGTACTACATTTTTAATATGGTTAATTAAATCCAAAGATTCCTGCTCTTTCTCGATCATACATATCCAGGAAATTGACGCTTGTTTCGTTCTCATTTTGGATTGTAACCACTGCATACTTATCATCTCGCCAGGTTATATCAAACGCTCCCGGTTTAAGCATGCCTTCATATAATTGTTCATGTGTACCGTCTGGAAAAACCCGAACTATACTAACATCTCTTTCTTCGCCGGCGGCCAAAGCCCCCGTAGTGATCAATAATTCACCATTAGAAGCAAATATCATGTCGCTTACCGTTCCATTGTAAAATGATCCGAAGTCAAAATACTGCTCTCCGTTAATCAGGTTTCCTCCCCCGTCAATATCAAATTTCCAGACCTGCTGTACGCTATCAATTTCACCGCCTACAAAAAGTTGGTTTTCATTGCTATAGAATGCAATAGATGATAGTCGGCCTTCAAATGGAAATTCAGTTTCATTTTTTGAAGCCGCATCAAAACGATGAATTGCATTACTGCCAAAACCAGCGGCCCACAAATATCCATTATTATCAAACACTAAATCTCTAATCTGCAGAGCATTATTGGAGGATACAGCAAAGATTCCTTCCCTGGAATCATCTCCAAACGTTTTCTGAAAAACAGCTCGTAGGCCTTGCTGAGCCATTATTAATTTTCCGGAAGGCCCAACCTCCATCGCAGTATAAGAAGTAAATCTCATCGTACTGTTGTCAGGATATGGATTATCATCATCATCCGTTTCTCCGGGATAACGGGTGAGGTCTTTGGTAATCGTACCATCCGGTGAGATCCTCGTATACCGAATCTCTCCACCTCTTTCTATAATAGTATAAATATTATTTTGTGCGTCAACCGCTACAGAAGAAGAAGGGTTATCGTCACTCTCCAATCCAAAATAGGTAGCAAAAGGTTGAAAAAGGGTATATGGGTAGCTGTCACTAAAAAATTCTGCTCCCCGGACTGAAACTCGTACACTTAAATCATCGCCGTGAATTGTCCCCGGCCGAACAATGAGTTCTGTTGGTGATGCCTTTTTAATTACGCCTGCCGAACCACCAAAGTTGATGGTCATGCTATCCGGATCGGTTGCAAAATTTTCACCGGTCACAATAACAGAATCAACACCTGCCAGATATCCTCCCTGAGGAGAAATATCAGTAACCACGGGGTTTGGCCTTGAGGGTTCATATTCCGGGTCAAATACACTGTTTCCATCCTTGCATGATACCAGACCTAAGACAAGGACTGCTGATAATGAAACGTTAAAAATCTGTTTACTTAACTTCATACGTATTGTCATTATTAAAATCCGATTTGAGCACTGAGTCTGTTTACCTCTCCAAATACACCAAACTGTGTATAAGCATAATCAATACTAAGAATGAGGGGTCCTACCGGTTGCTTGATTCCTGCTCCAAATGAAAATTGTTCTTCATCTTTCGGAAATCCATAACCAGCACGCAATAAAAATCTATTGATGAAACTGTATTCAAATCCAAAGAGAAGCTGTTCATCAAAATCCCGTGGCCTGTTGGCATCAATACTTACCAACAAGGAATGATTGTCGGGATCAACTTCCGTGAGATCCAGCACATTCATAGAGATCCCGATCTTAAATGTGAGCGGCAATTCAGCTTCCTCATCTTCAAAACTTACTTCAGGCGAAAAATTCCGAAGGGCCATCCCAAAATTCAGGCTTTCAAAACCGGTTTTGTAAAGGACTCCAAAATCCAGCAAGCCTGTTCCTGCTGAAAAAGATTCGGTACCGTAGTTGCCATTTCCATCAACACTGGTGGCTACTTCTCCCAGATCCTGGTAACTATATCTGAAATTGGCTCCCACTGAAAATTGGTTAGTGATGGCATTTGCGTAAGAAACGCCCACAGCAAAAGCAGTGGGATTGATGGTACCAAGGTCAACATAACCTTGTTCATTATCTGCCAAGGCCGTTGATAAAATTTCTCCGTAATCCACTGATATGGCATTCAAGCCAATAACACCATATTTCCCATCAGCCGGCTTGTAGACAAAAGCGGCAGAATTGTGCTTTATATTGGCGATCCATTCGGTTGCTCCTGCAGTTGCCGTATATGTGCCATTGATAAATGCCATAGTTGCTGGGTTATAGAAGGCCGAATAAGCCTCCATACCAACTGTGGTAACAGCACCCGAAAGAGCTGAAGCCCTGGCTGATGGCGATACACTTAAAAATTTCATACTTGTTTGAGCTCTCTTTTTTTGTCCGTAAACGTCTGAGGCAAAAAACAGAGCTAATGTACCAACTAATATTATTTTTAAAATTCTCACTTCAACACCTACAGTATGATTACAATTTTTCTTATAGCTACGCTCTTAAATTCATCATCATTAGGATCTTCATTAATTATCCTGGCGATATAAACACCACTGACAATTCGCTGTCGTGAATCCGTTCTAAGATTCCAAAACATATCACCGCTTCCGTCATCGTTTGTGATCTTAGTGACCAATTCTCCCATCTCGGTATATATCTCGATGGTACATTGAGCCGGCACTTCATAAAATGCTATCCTATCAGGATCATTGGATGAACCAAATCGTAATGATTGATCGTTATTGGCACGATAGGGGTTTGGCGCAACTCGAATTTCTTCCATTGCTTCCCCAGGTGGCCTTAATAACCTCGCCGGATCAAAACTTTGCATATAATATCTGTTACTTGTTAATTCTTTTCCGGTTGGTGTCAAGCCAGTTCCATCATTATTAACCGTTCCCACTGCTTGAATATAGTAGTAATAATCTCTACCCCGGGTTGGCGGAGGAAGTTCAAAGTTGGAGCCTCTGTTGACGTCTCCATCTTTTATCACTCTTTCATTAGCCGATGCGGTATATAATAATCGGTAAGTACTATCAACACGTCCGGAAGCTCTATATATTCGAAAACCTGTAAGCTGAGACGTATCTCCTTCATAGTCCCACTCAAGTTCAATGCCATCCCCGGCTGAGTTCACATTGAAAAAACTGGGGGGACGCGGCCCTTTAGGTATTGCATACCCTGAGTTGAAATTTGCAAGTGCTCTTTCAAACGTCTGAAATAAGGAATCGCGACCTGTAAATACCCATTCATTTTTGGTCATTTCAAGCGTGGTCCCATCTATGGTGTATGGAATTTCAACGTCATCTTCATCCACGGCAGGGTCCTCATAAGCTTGTTTGAAAGCTCGGCCAACCTCTGCTGCTATATCGCGAGAAATTCCAGCCGATCCTTCTGCGATCACAATTCGAATACTATCACCAGGTGCTAAGTCATAAGGACCATATCCATAAGTATATGCTTGACCACCTCCTTCGCCAGGTGAAGGATCACGCGACGGATTTACGAAACCATCATAACCACTGGATTCAACAGTATAGGCATGTCTGGGAACCCGTCCACGAGTCATCATCTCATATTCTTCTGACATCTTATTCACGTTGAATGCATCATTATTACTGTAAAGAGGATCATCATTGTGCTCATAGGCCATAGTTGAAGGTTGCCCGGGATCATCAGATTTATCCGTTGCAGAGGCGTCTGCATGCAAAGTAACCGTACCCACAAAATGATAAGCCCCTAATCGTCCGGTCGTATCATCAGCCGTTAAGAATCCTCCCACTGTATTAGGAACAAAAATCGGAGCTCCAATATTATCATAGTCTACACTTGCGTCAGGCCAGAAGCCATGCCAAGCAAACGAGGCTCTGAAATCTTCCGGTTCACTCGGCCGAAGTCCATCCCCTCGTCGGTCATTCATGGTATTTATTCCCCAGCCGGAAGCATTTCCTATGGTAAAGCGCGTCTGTTTTACGGGCGCCATCCTATTTAAAAAATAGGCTACAAAACCTTCCACGGTTTGGTTTGGTAATTCAATTTCCTCATCATCATCTACATTACCAGTGTTGGTGAAAACGTATTCAATAATGTGGTAATTGTCGTGATATTGTTGGCTAAACTGCATGGCCGTTCTCTTCACGCTAACTCCAAGCAGAGTATTCATTTCAGTTACGATCTTGCGGTCTGCCTGCATATTTTCATCGATCCGGTCATTGTTTACTGCTTTACTTATGGATTGCAGGCCATCGACAAATACCTCAGGATTTTCAAATTTACTGACCGTTTCCATTGTCCTTGGGTAAAACTCCCCCAAACCTGTAACTCGCGGCCCAACATGAACCACTCTTGCAGGATAATCAAACCCCCGCTCATCGGTAAAATTGGTTGCACCTAACCATAATCCTTTCATAGCCATGGCATCCTGACCTCTATATATTGCGGGCCATTGCCAGCCACCTTGCTGGGCATCTATAAAACCGGATTCTATTTCAGAACCAATATTGGAATAGTAGTTATGAAAAGAACCAGCTGACAGCCAACGGTTTTCAACTTGTGCATTAGCCAGTTTTGGCATCCCCACGGTTAACACTAACAATGAGGCAAAAATGCCTAAGTAAATCTTCTTATTGTTCATTTGAATTTGTTGATTTTTCTACTCTGATAATTAAAATGAGAATCTGATTCCAAAACGGATGGTTCGCGGATCAAGAAAATTAAAGAACTGTTGATTGGGCATATTGATATATGCTTTGTCCTCTAAAACCTGATTTACAAAATCGCTGTCTGCCGGGACAAAAGAACCATTTGAATACTGGTAGTACGTACTGTTTTGCGTATCGTAATAGAGTGCTTCTCCGTTGGGATTATTGATATTATTCAGATCTGAAGTCGTTTCAATGGGAACGTACTCTACATCTGCAGGCCGGTAATCACCAACTTTATCATCACCTGCTACCCTTGAATTCAATAAACCGATCTCGTCCAGTTTATCTGCAGGTAAATGGAGTGAACCCATGTAATCTAAATAGTCATTACCATCGATCAGCCCTGAATTAAAAATATTGAAATTTCTTCTGTTCAGAACGTTACTCACATCGGCAAAGAATTTGATGTTTGAACTTCCACTAAGGTCAACTCTTTTTGTTAGGCGCAGGCTTGTGGTCCAGACGTCCCGTGCTTGTAGATTGTTCACGATGCCTGGAATAGCTCCACCACCCGTATAGGTAATTCGCTGTCCGGCTCTCCAGTTAACCAATGGTACAATTTGCCAGCCACCAATTGGGTTTGTACCAGCAAACTCAGGCCCAAAATCTTTTGGTGTTTGGAAATAAAGCTGCAACCGGGCAAAGGGTCGTGGTACAGGTCGGAAGATATCGTTATCGTCAGTTGTTCGCTCGTAATTGCGTTGCTGAAAAGGATTTTCAAAGTTATCCAATGTACCAAATAAACCTCTGGATTCTATATGGTAGGTATAGTTGATCTCACCCCAAAAATAACGTCCCGCTTGTTTTCTCAGCGCCAGCTCCAATCCTCTAACATCTTCGTAGGAAAATGGACGACTTACGCTATAGGAATCACTGCCATTTCGGGCTATATAGCTAACCGTGATGGGTTGATTGCTGAGATCTTTATAATATCCGCTTACACGCACCAGATACCTATCAAGGATATTTTGCTCGTATCCCAATTCATATTGGACCGTTTTTGGTAGTTTATTTTCAGGAGCAGCCACTCGGGTTACCGTATTGGTAAATGGCTCCACGCGAACCAGGTACAGGTTTTCAGGATCAGGCATCTGTACAGAGTGCCCATAATTAAAGAATAACTTGCTGTTTTCCGTAATTGGGAAGGATACACCAAGACGTGGCTGTAAAACAACCTGAGGCTTTACGTCGGATGTTGACGCAGTATCTAATGCTGAGGCGTTTCCATTACTAAACAGATCCGTAAATGGTTCGTAATCATACCATTCTATGTTGGGATCAGAATAATCAAGCCTTAGACCAATATTGGCGATCATACCGCCAAATTCCATTTTATCCTGTATATAAGCTGACGCTCTTATCGGAGTGGTATTCCAAACTGACCGGGTTCTGCCAGATCTTAGTACCTTATCAAAAGAACCATAATTAACCTCACTGTTAGTACGGACAATTTCAATACCGGCCTTCACTAAATTTACACGGTCAATCTGGCTGGTAATTGAAAAACTGGAGCTAAGCACGGAAATTCTACTGCTATCCCTTGAAGTACTCATCCCGACTCCCATCCGCATTCCAGATGCCAATCCAAATGAGGTTTCATCATAAAATCCAAATGGGGCTTCAGAAAAACCAACTCCACCAACACTATAAACATCGGAGGTATCTCTAAATTCTCCCGGGTTTGTACTATTTTTGGTTATAAAGTTGTTAACCTTGATCTCATAAAAGGTATTGTTGTTAATAGAATGAGTGAATTGAGCTCCTATGTTACCATTTACACGTTCTGAGGGAGCCCAGTAGTCAGTTGCATAAATTCTAGACTCTATAAAACTTACCTGATCCATATTGCCCGCAATTCCTGCTGGCGAAACAAAGAAACCCGGATTCCCTGACTGACTTGCTCCCGTACCTGTTTCCCGACTGTAGAGACCTTCAACAGAAAGCTTCATACCCGGGGCAATGTTACTTGTCAATTTAGTCTGAATGGTACGCTGCTGATATCGATCTCTGGAAAGTGGGACCATATACATGGTTTGGGTTTCACGATAGGATGTTGAAAACCTAAGATCACCTAATTTATCACTAATACCCGGAACAGGTCCTCCAAGCGTTAAATCAATTTCATAATCAGGTTCCGTTATAGCCATATCTTTACGATGCTGCCAAAGAAAAGCTTGCTGTGCGGCTTCTGGACTCAGATCATTGGTCGGATCATCATCAGCCAATAATTGCTGTGAAAAGGCATTCCATCCCTGAAAAGATGGATAGGATTCTTGTGTGTATACATCCCAGGCTCCGTTATCGGTACCTGTCCACGCTACATCATCATCCAAATACGGACGCAACCAGTAAGAATTAGGGTCATTGATTCTTTGCCCCACATTTTTCTGCTGCGGTGGTGTTAAACGAACGATACCATCTAAAGTATATCGGTCTTTGCTACCCTCCTTACCGGTAACATTAATGATCCCTGAACGAAGATTTCCATATTCTGCATTGAATCCACCGGTCTGTACCTGTACATTTTGTATGGAGGTAACACTAATTCCTGTGAAGGGCGTGTTATCTCGCTCAGAGCGGAGTGTGAAACCATTCAAATTAAAAGCGACCTCATCTGCTCCACTTGCCCTTATACTAAGACCTGGTTCAATCCCTGCCTGTAATCCAACAATTTCAGTCACATTCGTAACAGGCAGTGCATCAATGGTCTCTTCTGTTATATTAGACTGACTTGAAGAAACATCTTTCTTAATAACAGGCTGTTCGGCTGTAATAACGATCTCTTCCCCTTCAAAAGTTTCCTCCGACATCTCAATATCAACCGTGGTGGTCAGGTTCACATTTACTTCCACATTTTCGATCAACACGGGGCTGAATCCGACATAGGTGGCTTTCAAGGAATAAACGCCGGCATCAATGTTAAGAATTTGATAATAACCATCTACTGATGTTGATGTACCTGTTGATGTGCCTTCAATGATGATATTAACACCTGGGAGGGGTTCACCACTTTCATCGGTAACAAATCCAGTGATCTTACCGCTCTGAGCTAATGAAATTTGAACACATAAAACACCAAAAAAGAGAAGTGATAGTAACTTTTTCACATCCATGAGTATTTAAATTTGAAACAACAGAATTAAGTTCGTTGCTGATTAGGGAAATCGCTTGTCTATATAGTAAAAAATCTATTTAAGAAATAAATCATTTTTTCAGATTTTTTTTTAAAGGTCACAAAACACTTACTCATTTTGCTAATAATTTACTCAGAAACGGTTTTAAGTTAATTTAGACGAATCTATTTCTTTTTATTCATAAAGTTAAAAAACACCACTCGCTGGTATAATGACCTATATTTTGAGAGTAAAATTTCAAAATTGAGCGTTTCATAGAAGCGCTTTTTATTGGATAAAATGGAAAAAAAATTTTCCATTTTTTTTATAAGCTAAAGTGAATGATTAGGTACATAATGTACATAATACAAATTTCATTTCCGTGCTAACTCTATGTATTCAAGAATAATCCGGGAGATTTCAGGTAGTATATTTAAGGTATCTATTTGAGCTTATGTCAAAAAAGAATATTTATTTTCAAGTAACATACATATCAGCCTATTACATTTTATTCTAAGGCATTATCTTGGTTATTACCTTCCCCTAAATTTACTATCGATCATAAAGTATACGGTCCTACTTTGCTATTAAAA
>JAVLBT010000109.1:0-10501 GCA_031580945.1 Gracilimonas sp. | reverse complement strand
GAGGTAGAAGGAGCGTTTAAATTAGGAGTGAATGGTTATGACAACGAAGCTGACTTTGCAATAGATCATTATCTCCGAATTGATGAAAGTAATTTTGTTTCTTTCATTTTTGGGGCGATACAGCAAGGTGATTTCTTAAATGATGGTATTTATGATGAATACATCTTAGAAACGAGTGAAGGACCGGTCGTTGTACGAAGTGGTGGAACTGAAGGCGATATGACAAATATCATTTTTGACGGCGATTTCACAAGCGATGTACTGCCAGATAGCTGGACCTTCTTTGAGGGTGAAGGAGCTGTCGCTGATTTCAGTGTTATTGATAATGAAGCAGCAGTAACTAACATATCAGGAGCTGGCGGAGCGACCTGGCATTTACAGTTGATTCAGTTGTTATCTCCAGAGCAAAAAGATATGCTTACCGTGGGTGAGACGTACGAGATTAGCTTTGACGCCAGATCCAGTGTGGATGGTCGGCCATTCAGGCTTTTCTTTGGGGAAGACGGCGGTGCATTTACAGGATTAGCCGTAGTTGATACAGTAGCTAATACTGCAATGCAGACCTACACCTATTACACTACGCTTACACAGATATTTGACAATATGAAGCTTGGTTTTGAATTAGGACTCAGTAATGATGACTTCTTCGTCGATAATGTATCGATGACCAGAGTTGAAGGTGTTGCAGAACCTCTATTTGGATCCAATGATGTAGTCGGGTTCCTGGGAGAAACCAACGAACTCTCATTTGACTTAGTTGAGCTTGGATCTGAAACGATTGAGTCTTTTGAATTCGAATTAACCTACGACCCAACACTGGTTGATATTACAGTTCCTGACCAGTTTGGTACGTTGGCAGAAAACTTTACAGTAGAAGTGAATGCCGAAACGCCGGGTACCATTTTAGTGTCAGCAGCTGGAACCCAGGGCATAACTGATACCGGTACACTCTTTGTTTTTGATGTGCTTGGTTTAGACAATGGTGAGGGTTCGCTAGAGTTCACAAACGTGGTTTATAATGAAACATACGTTCCTGGCTTTTCTTCAGCGCTTTCAATATTTGAATTTATTTGCGGTGATGTGACCGGTGACGGGCAGATTTCTGCCATGGATGCCTCTTGGGTACTACGGCATACGGTTAAATTAGCTCCGCAATATCCGCTTGTCGGAGCCGATTCAAGTGCTGCTGATGTTACAGGCAATGGCTGGATCTCTGCATTTGATGCATCACAAATCCTTAAATACAATGTAGGATTACCTGCTATTTTTAGTTGTTCTGAATCTCAGGCTAAAGCTGCCCCATTGGCGATAAATGCAGAATGGGATTATACCCCTCCAGCCGAAACGCAATCTATAATTTCAATGCCAATTAAGATATCAGAAATAAATGCTGAGCTTACAGCAGCACAAATTGAAGTACCAATAGCTGAAGGCCTTGCATTTAAAGGATTGAGAAATACTCCTGAAAACTGGCAGGTGACAACAAATGTGAACGATGGCACAGCATACATTTCATTGTTTGGTGTGAAGGGCATTCAACAGGAATTATTAGGAGCACTTGAATTCGAGGTTTTAAATAACTCAAGACCTTTGAGTATCTCTGCTTCTGTAACTCTGAATGAAAACGCTCCGGTTCAATTAAAAGAGGTAAATCTATTTGAGTTGCCTTCCGAATTTGAACTGTCTCAAAACTATCCGAATCCGTTTAACCCAACCACGCAGATTAAGTATAGTGTGCCTCACGACGCAAAAGTACAGCTGACGGTATACAATTTGCTTGGACAAAAAGTGGCGGAGTTAGTAAATGAGCAAAAATCACCGGGTAAATACACCATAAGCTGGGATGCAGGAAATAACGCCAGTGGCGTGTATATGTATCGATTAGCCGCGGGGAACAAAGTATTCACCAAAAAAATGATGCTGATTAAGTAATAATATCATGCATAGAATCTTAGGATTATTATTAGTACTAACGATCACAAGTTTCATGACTTCGGTAATGGCACAGCTCGAAGTGTCATTACCGGATCTTGTGGTTCAATCAACAGAATCGGAAGTGGAGATTCCTATATATATTGAGGGGTTACCGCCAGCCGAGATCGAAGGCTATACTTTTAAGATTGCCTTTAATTCTGACGTCATATCAATATATGAGGCGTCGATTACCAATACGCTTTCAGACGGGGGAACATTAACGGCAAATTATAGTCCGGTGAATAACCCCGAGAATCAGGTGAATATTTCCTGGGCAAGCACAGGGTCTATTTCAGAGGATGGGGTGATACTGACTTTATTAGCTGAGATAAATGATACCGGTTCTTCACTAATTGAATTCATTGACGCTGAGATCAACGAGGGAGATCCGCCGTTTACCATGTTAAACGGAAGTGTTGAGGTGAAGGATAATGAAGCACCATTCGTGGAAAATCCACTTGGAACCATTGAAATTCCGGAAGATTTTAACGAAGAGATCATTGAAGACATCAATTCAGTATTCAACGATGATTTTACCCAGGAACTATCCATTGAGATATTAAACTACTCTGAACAATTAATCAGTGCAGAAATCGATGGCAATTCCATCATTCTCAGCTCAATAGATGACGTTTTTGGGAGCGGAGAAGTAGTCCTGAGTGCTACTGATGAGGAAGGACTTTCCGTTAGCGATACATTATTCGTAAATATACAATCGGTAAATGACTTACCACAGTTTACTCAAATTCCCGATACTATTAGCTTTGTGAGCGGGAAGGAATACACTTTTCCATTTTCAGATATAGTTTTTGATATTGAGGATGAGGTAACCGATCTGAGTTTTAGCTTTGATATTCAACCTGAAGAACTCACATTTGAAGTATCTCTTACCGCTTTTGAAATCACTATTTCCGCCCCTGATTTTGTTGGTGAAGGTCTGCTGACTTTTATTGTGGAAGATTCAGATGGTGGCATAATAGAGGAAGAGATAGTGTTGGTTGTTGTTTCATCCGTCTCATCGGAAATCGACCCAAACCTTCCGGTTGAGTTTAATCTATCACAGAATTATCCTAACCCTTTTAACCCCACTACTCAAATTCAATTTCAGTTAGCAGAGGCCACCGAGGTACAACTTAGAGTTTTTGATATGACTGGCAGAATGGTATATGACCATGGAATTCAAAATAGAACAGCTGGAACGCACTTCATTACTTTTGATGCCTCCACATTATCAAGTGGTTTATATCTGTATCAAATCAAGGCCGGCCCCTATAGTGATTCTAAGGTCATGACCTTGATCAAATAAGTTTTATGCAGCTGGTTCAAAAGGCAAGGATTAAAAACCGGGTTTTGTGGGTGTTAGAGTCAGGCAGTAGTAGCGCCTGACTTTTTTTATAATGTGGATAAGTTGTGTTTTTAATAAAAAAAATTGGTTAAAAACGAGAATTATATTATCCTAAGGGGTAATTCACTAAAAGTTGGGAAATGTGGATAAGTATATTATGATGTTTTCCAATTAGAATATTTGGGTACAATACCTACTTAATACATAAATCCATTTGCTATGAACAGGGTACGGATAGAGATGCCATTTTTTATTGGGGTTTTGATGTTGTTATGGTCGGTAACAGCATTTGCGCAAAATCCAGCCAACCGTTCAGCAGCCACTCCTGATGAACAGGATGAGGCCGCCAAATACGAGCAGTATTATGAAATTGTGCTCGAACGTTCGCTCAGAGAATACTATGACAAGGGAACTTTTATTGTTGACGTAAAAGCAAACCTTGAACGGGTTATGGTAGCGAAAGGATACGATGTAGTTGAAAAGCCACCTGAAATCGAATTAGAAAATCTCCCCGGATTACCGGTGATACCCCCAAACCTGAGAAATAATGAGAATAAAGGGGATAGCCTAAAGATATCGGGATTTGATTCAAGATTTAAGCTTACAGGATTGAATGTCAAAGTTCTGGTTGATACCTCTTATTCAGATGAGGATATAGAATTTATTGAGGAAGCCGCCGCGATGATCTCCAATGCCGACCTGCTACGTGGTGATGTTATCGAAGTCACAGAAAGAGTATTTCCCGGCATAGAACGTCAGCAACCTCAACGTCAAAATCGGCTTAGTTCCCAGATGCAGCGCATGGAGGAACTCAACAGCCAGCAGGAAGAAGAAGCAGAGCCCAATATGTTTCTCGGCGTAAACTGGAATGACCCAAGACAGTTAATGTATGTTATAGCAGGATTAGCGGTTCTCGTACTGGCATTATTAGTATTTATGGTATTCAGAAAGCCAAAAGAAGAAAAAACTGAACAGCAACTTGGCCAATATCCATATAATCCACCGTATTTTCCGCAATTACAAAGCAACAATGGGGACGAAGTCACTGAAAAGCCTAAGGATGAGGTGCGTGAGATCAGTCATGACAAGCAGCAGCAGTTTGAGAATGATAAGATGTACATAACAAATGCCTGTGTAAGCAATCCCAAACTGGTGGCAACACTAATCACCGATTGGATAGAAGACGACGAGGATGAAGGAGTTGTTCGGGCCGTACGTCATATTTATAGTGTAGATCATAAGTTGATGGATGTGCTGGAAAATTATTTGCAGGATGCACACTATAATTCTATTCAATTTGGATTATCAAACATCGAAACCATCCCAATTGAAGAGAAAGTTGAAGAAGTTGAAAAATTCAAAAAGAGCATTCAGGGTGTTAAAAAAGAGCGCCAAAATGAGGATAAACAGTCTAATTTATTTGATTTTCTTGACCAATTAACCGACCAGCAACTCATGCACCTGGTGAAAGGAGAGTCGGATGAAATGACCGCAATATTGCTGGCACAGGTAGCCGGGGATCGCTCAAGTTATGTATTGCAGAAAATGGATGAGCAAAAAAGAATTTCTGTGGTTCTGAAAATGGGTAAGATCAATAACATTCCCATTTCCATATATAAGAAAGTAGCGGCTCATTTTTCTTCTAAAGCACTTTCCGTCTCTGATATGAAATTTGTGGCAGCCGATGGAGTAGAGTCAATATTGACCACCATAGACAGCATGCCTGTGAGCGAGCAGGAATCGTTTGTAAGATCTATTGCAGAGCAAGATCTCAAGCTGGCCAAAAAAATCAGAAAATATTTTGTTGCATTCACAGATATCCCAGAAATGAATGATGATGTATTACAGAAAGCATTAGAAAATATGGGAACCGAAGAGCTGATCCCCGCACTATATGAGGCGGATGATGCCATCAAGCAAAAAATACTTCAGATCAGACCCAAGAGAGAGCAACAGCTGATTACATCAGAATTGGGTAACATAAGAGATCTGAGCACATCTGAGGTTGAACAAGCAAGGAAGAAGGTACTGCAGGAAATTCGGACGTATCTAAAATCAGTGGGCTAAAAAATGAGGATACTCTTCGGGATATTTTTAATCATGATTGTTTTCTGGCAGTCCGCATTGGGTCAGCAGAGAAACCGGAATATGAACCGGCAGGCTGATACCTATATGATGAATAAAATAACCAATCAGCTAATTAATGAGTTGAGTGATCTTCCCCTCAATATCAGAAGAGCCGCAATCTATAAGATCAATTATGATGAAAGTGAATTTAACAACGAAAACATTGCTTTTATCAAAGGAGAGATCGAAGCTACCTTTCGTGAAAATACAGCTATGAGTGTGATCTCACCTCCAGAGCTCGACCCAACGGATAAACTTAAGATCATTGGAAGTGACTCTACTTTACAATTAATGAATATAAAAGGGCGATCACTGGCTGATATGTCTCCGGAATTAATGGAAGGCGTCTCTAATAAATATTCTTTATCTGGGCTCATGGAGCTTACGGTTCAGCGGGAAATGGCGGAAGGGTTAGTGGTTCAGATTAGGATCATTAGTCCACAGACCAGGGAAATCGTATGGGCTCAAAGTGTGGCAGCCTTTCCGGTTGAGGAAAAGGAAACCGATGATATCGGTAAGCGAATCGTATTTCGTTTTGGCGCTTCCCTGATGCAAAATGATTTTAGTACCGTATCCACGGCGCCGTCAACTCAGGTCGGAAGTAATTCTACATCGTTAAACTATAATTTCAATGTAGGGTATCGCCAACCATTCAATGACAGAAACAGTGGGTATTTAGGATTTTATACTGGTTTCAACCTTTTCAGAGCAAATGAAGATGCAGGATTTGAGGCTAATTTCTGGGAAATTGGACTCTCTTTCGATCAGGCTGTTACAGATAAATCAGAGTCTATAAACGATTATCGGATCATGCTTGGACTTGATGCTTCGGTTTGGCTGGCTCAAGGTAACAGAAACGGGAACCTGATAATGATGAATCCCGGTATCATGTTTAACCTGTCTAAAAATATAGGGTTTGAGCTGTATGCCCATTATTTTTTAACCGAACAATCGGTAACAGAAGAAGTATCTACAACAGTTACGAACACGTATACATACGGGCAATTAGGTTATGGGGTGAAGGCTTATGTGCAATTTTAAATACATCTTGGTTTGGTTTTTAGCTCTTTATTTGGTGCAAGGTTGTGTGCCGACCGATGCTACAATTGCTGAATCTGGTAACAACAGAGCTGAAAGTGAACGTTCTTATACGCTTGAAGAACTCAGGGAACTAAACCAAATGACGAATAATCAGGGCGATAACGATGAGATCGTGCTGAATTACAAAAATGAAAGTTCGGGAATAGAGATCAGCCTCGACCCGGATGAGGATGAATTTTTTCTGGATCTGAGTGGTATGCAGCCCGCTGAAAAGGATACGGTTATAATTGCAGACTCAACATTGATAAATCAGCAATTAGGCAATATTCGGAAGGTGTTAGCGAATTTCAGAAAAGCTCAGGATCTATTTTACCTGGAAGAGTATACGGAAGCTCTGCGGCTTTTGAATGAAACGCTCAACATAGCAGAAACAGCTGATGCTTATGCCCTGAAAGGAACAATTCATTTTATGATGGGGAACCAAAACGCAACTCGTGAAAATTGGAACAGGGCAGTTCAAATAAACCCGGACCTTCCAATACCCAGCATACCTGAACTTGAAACCATCATCGAAGATATAAAACTGGAAGAGGGCATTGAGCCAGATTCCACATCTGAAGATCAGGAAGATAATTCCGAAGCAGATGCAAATGAAGAAGAACAGTAAGACGGAGATCAAAAATGAGGTTATCACTAACAAATATTCTCGGGGTATTATTTAGCCTTAGTGTTTTGGTGTTTGGTGTCACCGAAGTAACTGGGGCAACAACATATATAGAATCGATCCCTGCTCTTTCTCAGTATCAGTTTTTAAACATTCCCAGCTTTTTTATTGTCATTGGCGGGGTTTTGAATGCGGTTTTTATCACCTATCAGCCGCGATATGTCGGTAAAGCCTTTTTTAGTTTATTTTATTTCTTTAGTCAGTCTAAGACAAGTGCAACCGTTCTGGAAAAAGATCTGGAAAATATTCTTAACTGGAACGAAGATATCAGAGACAATCGGGTGCAGGCGCTTTCCAAACTGGAAGAAGAACATCAGGGGGAAATATCAGGTTTTTTATTTTCCCTGGTTAGCACAAACTACGATAATGAAGAAATTCGTGATTTTGGGTCAAACAACATTGAGGAGCATTATTACAGAAGCTTGGTTGTCGTAGATGTTTTAAGAGCGATGGGGGGTGCTGCTCCTTCTTTTGGTATGTTTGGCACCTTGTTTGGACTTATTGTTATGCTTGGTGAACTTGAAAATCCCTCAGCCATGGGGCCGGGATTGGCCGCAGCATTGATCACTACTTTATATGGGATCTCACTGGCTCGTTTTGTGTTTTATCCTGTGGCTGAAAAGATCAAGAACGTTGCCCAGATGAATCGCTTCAGAGAGTACTTCATATTAGAAGGAGTATTGCTTATCAATGAAAAAAAATCTTCCTTTTACATCAAAGATAAATTAAAGACCTATTTGCAAAGGGATTTTGACTCTGAGGAAGAGCTAGAACTACAAGGGGCTTAGCATGGCACGAAATGGTAAGTTCGGAGGTTTAGGGCGGAATTCCGGTGACATAAACGATAAAGAGGTCCACGAAGAGGATCTTGAGTGGCTGCTGACCTACAGTGATATGATCACGCTATTGTTGGCTTTTTTTGCTGTATTGATTGCCGTATCCCATGTTGATATAAATCTTTGGGAGCAGATGAAACAAGGTCTGCGTTCAGAAGTCAATAAACAGGAAAATGTGCGAACTCCCTTAGCTGAGGTTAAAAAAGACCTCGATGAAAAATTAGCCGAAGAACGTGAAGCAGGTCAGGTAAGTATCACATTAGATCGGGATGGTATCAAATTATTCTTCAACAGCAGTTCCTTCTATAATTCCGGAGAAGCTCGTCTACTTCCTACCGGACAAGGCATTATCAATAAGGTGACCGAGGCAATGAATGAACTTGGGTACTACCAATTTAATGTAGATGTGGAGGGCCATACCGACAATGTACCGATCAGTACAGAGCGTTTTCCATCAAACTGGGAGTTATCAGTTGCCCGTGCTTCCGGAATCGTTAAATATTTTATTGAGGAAGGAATTGAGGGAGACCGCCTAAAAGCATCCGGCTATGCCGATACACAACCGGTTGTGCCACACACTGATTCCTTGGGTGTAGATATTGTTGAAAACAGAGCTTTAAACAGGCGGATCGTAATTCGAATATACTACTAACCTGAGTTCGATTAATAAAAGTAGTTTGTATGATAAGTCTGGGTGGTCATTTCGCGGCGCAGGCCCTAAATCTATTTGTTTTTTAGGTATCAACCATTGATATCCTGGCAAAAATAAGATTCTTGCCTACGCAGAAATGCTCTTTTAGGCTTTTTTAAATTAATCGACAAATTTTTACTCGAACGTAAGTTACTAAAATCAGTTTCTGACTTTTTGAACTCAGGAATAGAATTTCTTTCCTGCTTTTGAATGATCTGTCAGAATATTTGCAGGCTTAAACCTTGGGCCGAATTCCTGAGTATATTCATTCAATGTACCAACCACATCCTTCACTCCGGTTTGATCGATATATCGAAAGGGGCCACCCAAAAAAGGAGGAAAACCCAAGCCCAAGATCGCGCCGAGGTCTCCATCATCTGGGGATTTCAGAATTTCTTCTTCCAAACACCAGGCAGCTTCGTTGATCATGGTATATGCAATTCGTAATTGAGCCGTTTCTGTGTCTGGATCGACTCTGTTTTGCCCTCCGAAATGATCGTAGATCTCTTTATTCACTTCTTTTTTCTTGTCTTTGGAGTAGGTATACATCCCTTTTTTATTTTTACGGCCTTTGAATCCTGCATCCAATAGTTCCTGGGCTCGATTTCCGGTATCCACACCGCGATCTGCAAACATAGGAGACATCGTTTCGGCAACATGGGCGCCTACATCAATTCCTACCTCATCGAATAATGCCATGGGTCCAACAGGAAACCCCCAATCTTTCATGATCTTATCCAAAAAGTCTATCGAAGCCCCTTCTTCGAGCAATTTAAGGGCTTCATTCATATAGGGAGCCAATATTCGCGTGGTATAGAAACCCGGGCCGTCTTTTACAACAATCACATTTTTGCCCTGATTAACCCCGACTTGATAAGCGGTTTGAGTAACCCAATCTGCTGTTTTATCGGTAGTGATAATTTCAAGCAGCGGCATTTTTTGAACCGGAGAGAAATAGTGCATACCGATAATATTTTCAGGCCTCTTAGCTTTTTTAGCGATCTTGAAAATGGGCAAGGAAGAGGTATTGGATGCAAAAATGCAGTGGTCAGGGGTGTTTGCTTCCACATCCTTTACAATATTTTGTTTGAGTTCCAGGTCCTCGAAAACGGCTTCAATTACAAGATCAACAGATTTGAATCCATTATAGGAATCTGTGGCTGTTACTTTACTGATCGTACTATCTCGTTCAAATTCAGAAATAATCCTCTTATCCACTTTTTCATTAAGTGACTTCCAGATCTCTTTCTCTCCCTTAGCGGCATTTTCAACTGTCTGATCTTTCAGTAAAATACGGTAATCACCTTTATTTACGCTCACATCAGCAATTCCGGAGCCCATCAAACCGGCGCCTAATACACCAATTCGTTTTACCGACTTAGCGAGTTCAGGATCCGGAACTTTCTTAGAAGCGTTCATCCCAAAAAATAAATTCACCAAATTTCGGGATTCCTGAGTTGCTCCCAATTCACCAAATAGCACGGTTTCGTTTTCCAGTCCTTTTTTTAGACCATGCTTATATCCGTATTGAACCGCTTCAATAATTTTGGGTGGAGCCGGGTAATTTCCCCGTGTCTGACTTAAAGCTTTCTTTTGGGCCTGGGAAAAGATAATTTTTCTTCCAAGTGAATTTCCTTCCAGTATCTTGTGAAAGAATGGGCGTTTATCGCTTCGGTTAAAATTTCCGCCTGTGATCTTTTGAATACCCTTAATGGCTGCTTTTTCAATAGCGTCTTTATGAGTCACCTCGTCAACCAGACCCA
>JAVLBT010000108.1:0-10502 GCA_031580945.1 Gracilimonas sp. | reverse complement strand
GTAGATACAAAGCTAAAAATAGCTGATTTTTATGTAATCCAAAATTCTGCAAATATTAAATCCATAGCATAAGACTGGTTGGGTATTTCTAAACCCTAATTAAACTCGTAATTTCGAATCAGACAAGAATGGGTGCGATAAAATTATAATCTACATGCTTAAATATCGTGCTGTTTGTAGCATTAATTGAAGCTGCAAAAAATATGCCTTAGTTATTTGTAGACAATAAGTATCATTTCTATATTGTTGCATGATTGAAAAAAGTAAACATAGAATTTACTATAAAAATGCAGATAATCTTTCGGCAATAGAAGATAATTCTGTTTCATTGGTAGTTACATCTCCTCCTTATCCTATGATAGAGATGTGGGATGAAAGCTTTTCTACTCAAAATAGTGATATTGCCAAAGCCTTAGACAAAGGTAAACCTGAGCAGGCTTTTGAGCTCATGCATAAAATTTTGGATGAAGTTTGGAAGGAATGCTCTCGTGTTTTATGTGAAGGTGGTGTTGCCTGTATCAATATCGGGGATGCAACTCGCACTATTGATAAGAAATTCCAACTTTTTTCAAATCATGCACGAATAATTTCTTCATTTGTTGAACTTGGTTTTTCCAATCTTCCGAATATCATCTGGCGCAAACAGACAAATGCACCAAACAAATTTATGGGTTCGGGAATGTATCCACCAGGTGCATATGTCACACTTGAGCATGAATTTATTTTGGTATTTAGAAATGGTAACAAGCGAGAGTTTTCAAAAGAAGAAAAACAAAATCGCAGGGAAAGTTCCTACTTTTGGGAAGAGCGGAATAATTGGTTTTCAGATCTGTGGGAATTAAAAGGAACAACTCAGGTGCTCTCAAAAAACGAAGCCAGAGACCGAAGTGGTGCCTACCCCTTTGAAATTCCTTATCGGCTTATCAACATGTTTTCAGTTAAAGGTGACACTATACTTGATCCGTTTATTGGGACCGGAACTACCTCGCTTGCTGCCGTTGCATCAGGCAGGAACAGTGTTGGATATGAATTGGAATCCGAGTTTTCTTCAACCATTGAACAAACTTTGTTATCTGGATCAAATCTGCAGTTGATCAACAACACTATTCGCAAACGTATTCTCAATCATAAAGAATTTGTCAGTCAGCGAATTGAAGAAAAAGGTATGGAAAGTGTTAAGCATCATAACGAATGGTTTGATTTTCCTGTAATGACAAGGCAAGAAAAAGATTTAACACTCCAATTTGTCGAGAATATTCAAAAAGTAGATAACGATATTTTCACATCATCCTATATTCAGGAGGCCTTAATGGATTATCAAGGCGCTCAGTCTCTTTTTTCGCAAGTGTAGGTCAAAAATCAAATTCAATCGTGATTCCGCCCTTCTTTTTTTCATAATAAATAATCTGGACGGTTATTTCTTCTGCAAGACTTGCTTTTGATTTGTAAGTGTGTGGCTTAATACTCACCGGAATGAATCCGATATACCCATCAATTCCCCGACTTTCTTCTTCTTTTGTTGCAAGTCGATACTCCATTTCTTTGATATCAGCTACTTTCTTTAATATAGCTTCCTGAAAGCGAAGGCCTATGAATGTTTTATACAAAACTAAATCTTTGACCCATGTTTCGATCATATCACGATCAATTTTTTGGATTGCGTCTTTGAGTTTATTAACCATATCCTCAACTTTGTCACTGGCTTTATCCCTTGCATGAGGATACCTTTCCTCATACCACTCAACCCATTCATCAATTGTTTTGCCATCAAATTCCTGAATCAAATCACTCATTTGTCCCACTACTTTAGGCCTGGTACCTTGAGAATTTTGATTTGCCAAATTTAATATTTGTGTGGTATACTTTGGAAAATCAGGAACCTCTCCAATTACTACATCCTTAATTTCATCATTGTATATCTTAACTTTTGTACTCATAAATCCTCAAATAATTCACTCAAAGATATTTCAAAAGCCTTTGCTATTTTTTCGAGATTAACAATCGATACGTTTCTTTTCCCCTGTTCTATACCAGCGATATAAGTTCTGTCTAAACCACATAGATTTGCATACTGCTCTTGGCTCAGGTCACGCTGATGCCTTAATTTTCGAATTTTGTTACCTATTTTACTTTTAATATCCATCGGCAGAGAATAGTACAATTGTAGCCGATAAATCAACGGACTATGAGTCACATATTCCACCGCTGAGCGATTATTTTAGATAACGAGTCAAATAATTGAAATTAATAACCTCTTTCAGTCAATCCATCTCTGGATATAAATTCAACAACCAAGAAGTAATTCGGGACAGGCGCGGACGGGGAGCCATGGAAACTTGTTTGACAGGAATTAATTTCGATACTTCTAATAAATTATAACCCCCCGCACCGTTTTAACCTCGGGCCGTCAGATGCCCGGAAAATTCCTGATCTTTGTAATGTTCAATTAACATTGGATGCGAATTCTCCTAACTATTGGTGGTGCAACTTTCTCCTTGTACAATCACCTTTTAGGATCTAATTTCTACATTTTACCGTCTTTCAGGCTCTTTAATTTTAGCTGGTAAATACCTAGCTGAAATGAAATTTGTATTAACATTCTTCATTCTAATACATACCATGTAAATGATATCTAGATGGATAATATTATTGGAGGCTGTAAAACAATGCTTAGCGCTTAAAAAGCTATCTGAATTCCATTTTTTTAAAGCATTCCCGAAATCTATATTTAATGCACTCTGGGTGACAATAAAGAAAAAATTTTAAATCTTGAATTCACGTCAATGGATAAATTTTCACTGACTGCACGTGTTATGCTTCAATCCCTAATTCATAGTTTGAGTTATTAATACATCGTATACATTCCGGCTTAAGCATTACTTACCATTTCCCAATTTGATATGACCTCCTATTTATCAGCCACTCACCTATTATCTGGTATAAAAAAAGCGACAACCCATAAACTGATCGTCGCTTTCGTGGTTAGAATGTTTAGCTAAGGTTTACTTAATGAGCGTCATTGCCCTGGTGGCCCTAGCTGTGGGAGTTTTAATCCGGTAATAATAGGTCCCACTGGAGAGATGACTCGCATCGAAATTTACCTGGTGGTTTCCGGGGGAAAACTTTTCAGCGGTCATCAAAGTGGCAACGCGGCGGCCCATCATATCATACACTTCAAGCGTTACATTTTCTGCCCGTGTAAGTGAAAAAGATAAAATGGTGGTGGGATTAAATGGATTCGGATAATTTTGGTATAAACCAAAATCTTCCGGAATCTCCGTAATTTGTGGCCCATCAGCGATATTGGTCCCGATCAGCTCTCCTGTGGTGTACATTCCAAAGCCAGCTGTACCTATGATCAGTTCATCGTTCACCAGGTCCATAAAACTGATGGAGCCCGCATAGTTCTGATCGCTTCCTATATGAGTCCAGCTGCTACCCTCGCTATCTGAATAGAATAATCCGAATGAGTTTTCAGGATCTTCAGCATCCGGTTTATCTACATTGAGCAGCATAGCTCCACCACTTGTTGCTTCAAAATGGCTCGCATCAATATTCCCGAATACGCGCCCCTTAAAATCATCGTTAATGGTTGTCCATGAGACACCACCATCGGTAGATTTTTTCATGCTGTTGGTAGTAATGGCAAACATAGTCTGGCTGTCCTGAAAGGCCATTGCTAACGGTTTGTTAATAAGACCATCAAGGTCTTCTATTTCATTCCAGGAATCCCCATAATCAGTTGATCTTTGGGCACCACCGGCGTTAACAAACAACGAGCCGTCATGCTCATTGAAAAAGATCTTTGACCATGATCCGTCAAAAGAATCACTGATCGTCACCCAGTTGCCATTGCTGCGATCTTGGCGATAAAGACCCAGGTTTTTTTTCGCAAAAGTGTATCCTCCCGCATTAAATAGCTGGGTGGCGCCAAAACCAAAAAAGCCCTCAGGTTCAATTTCGGTCCAACTGGATCCGCCATCCACCGTGCGATACATATTGGTCAATCCCGCCAGATAGATCGTATCCTGATCGATCGCTTCAACGGCAAGCCACGCTGCTTGCGGATCGGTAGTTACTTCTGTCCAGTTGTCTTCACTTACAGATTTCGTAAAATAACGATTGGCAAAAATTGCATGCTCCTGTTCCCCTTTTCGGACATAATCTCTGATAACGTAGCCGTACAGGTCTTCGGTAGCGACAGCATCCCATTCTTTGGTATCCGAGTTGAAACGGTATAAAACCTGAGAATTGGCGGTCTCGTGTACTGCATGAGTACTGCGCAGCAGCATCGTTCCATCTTGAAGAGGCATCATCATTCCACCCGGACCCCCAAACTGAGGCTCGAAAAGGCCTGTATTGACTTCTGTCCACGTTTTAGCCGTATCGGAAGAGATATAAACTCCTTTATTTGCAATATTAGCAAACAGTGTGGCATCACCATCGAAGTAAATCCCATTGTAAAATTCTTCCATCTCTGTATCTGTCCAGTTCTCCCCGCTGTCTTCTGATACAATAATATGCTTGTCCCAGCCACTGATTAGCGTGCCGTTGGGCCCTTCTGTGAAGTACTCCACATCGCCGGTATAAAGCGTGTCCCAGGTCACTCCCTGATCAGAAGTCGCTACGATTCCCGGATCTCCCCAGACATACAACCGATCATCGGATCCCATATAAAGTCCTCGTAGATCATCACTTGGAGCGTAGACCTTCGTCCAACTATCACCGGTATCGGCTGAATGATAAACTCCGTTGTCTCCGTTTTGCCTTGAGAACAGATTATTCTCAGAATCAGATTCTACTTCGGTATTCCAGGAAAAGAGTCCGCCGCCAACCTCCAGTTTTTCCCACTGAAGGACATCGTTTTCGAACCAGATCCTCCAGATATTTTTATCTGTGATGTAGATGTTACCTGACACATCGATCTCAAGCGTCCCACCTCCATTTGCTGAAACTCCGGGCTCGGGGTCAGTACTTACAAAGGTCCAGGTATTCCCGCCATCCGTTGATCTGTGAATTCCAAGTAACCCGGTGTTATACTGATCTACCGTTATGGCATATAGATCACCATTTGGTGCCACGGCCATATCATTTATGTCAGTTGGAGTAACAGGAGTTGTAACTCTGTTTAAATTTGGTGTTTGTGCATATGATGTATGAATTAACATCAGGGTAAATAAAATCCCGAAAAATATAGTCGCCATCGTTTTCATATGAACCTCTTATTTGATGTTAGTGTATGAAATCGATTTAAAAATGACGGAGAGTAAGGAGAAAGGACATCCCCGATTGAGGGTATATTTGATATATCTAAAATAAGCGAGGAATTTACTGAGGATCGAAATAGGAATAGATAATTCAATTATAATTAGTTATTTACATAAATAAGTAGCAGAACATCAAAAATTCTTGTCTCAAATCGGAGGTTTGTACAGGACCCGTTAATTACCCAAAAAATATTCAACATTGTAGCGATGCGCAGGTACAAATTGAAAGCCTTTATTCTCCTCACCCATAGCCATGGCTTCCGTTATATGGTGTGTATTTATCCTAAAAAATTTGAAAGCATGGATATAATTTGGCTACTTTTAAAAAATTACAATCCAAGCGAAAAATACATTTATTGAAAAATGAATACCAAGATTTTAATGATTTCAAGCGCCATAGTAATGGGCATTGCTGGAATTTGTTTTACTTTCTTGCCTGAGGAAATAATTAATTATGCTGGCTACACATCAAACGTTCTGAATATTCTTTTCCTGCAAATTTTAGGAGCTCTTTACCTGGCTTTTGCTACACTTAACTGGATGGCTAAGGCAAATCTAATCGGCGGTATATATAGTAAACCGGTGGCCATAGGAAACTTTGCTCACTTCTTTATTGCTGGTGTTTCGATAATTAAAAGTGCTTTAGCCAATGAAACCTTGGTTGCACTTTGGATTGGGGCAATAGTATATACCATATATGCGATCATTTTTGGTGTAGTTGCATTTGGAAATCCCATAAAAAAAGATTCTTAGACTAAGAGCGGGCTGAACTCACAAATTTTTAGCCTTTGTTTGTTTCAAGTCTGTTCTTTTGTAAGTAGCTAGTTCAACTTTTAAGGGTGTGCATCAAATAGGCAATCGGCTAAAGATTCTCTCACTATCAAGTAGTACCGAGTGTTTATTAAATTCTTGCAAATCATCACTGCCTAAAATTGTCAGTTAAAGACTATATAATGTCGTTATTACAAGTCCGGCTCCCTTCCCATACGGTAGAGTTAGCCATTCCCGATGTTCTTTTACTTCTATATTGAACGGAGGAGCTAACAGGTCCACTCCACTCCCCTTTTTAAGTCGGATACCTTGGCCAGAGATGATATCTTTATTAGGTATAAAATCTTCTTCTGGCACATGTTCCGTCACAATCAGATTTTGAAAATTATATAGTTTGGAGATGATTTCCTGTATCTCAGCATTCGAGATGTGTTGTAGGACATTTCTAAGGATCGCACAGTCGCCTGAGGGAAATTCATGATTGGCAATATCGCGGCAGTAGAATTCAAGGTTCTCATGGGTAAATTTTGTCTTATTGCGTTCGATGAGCTCCGGGACAATATCTACTGCAATATATTTTTTCGAATATTCAACGAAACTTCTACCAACATTGAAGTCGCCACACCCTAAATCACATACTACCAGTGGTTCTTCAAAAGAGGTCAGAAATGCAATGACCGCTTGCACGTAGGGGTCAAGCAAAGCTGGATCATGAGAGCCATCGCCGGAATAAAAATCCACATCTTCCCCGCCCCACAAATTTTTATCGTAGACCTGGGCCATGGCATCTTCGGTTGGCCATGGTTTCTTGGAAATCATTCTTTTCTTTGGCACAAATGTGTTCAATTAGGTTATGTATTCAATATTTTTACTGCTTGAATTCTAATTTCACCAAACTGATCCCTGTATATCGGTTTTTCGAACGAATAATCAGTTCATATTTCTTCCAATACCGATACTACGTTTTTTATGAAGATTTTTCCTTACCCATCAGCCTGTCACGGAAAAACCATACTAAGAACAGGGCTAACCCCCATTGAACAAGCACGGTCATAACTGAAAACGGGCTTAATGGATTGTACCAGGTATCCGGTGCGTAACTGGTAGCCGAAAGGTACATCCACCATATCAGCAAGGTTACCACTTCGATAGGAACTACATATTTGATAATGATCTCCCACCATTTTCCTAAAGTGGCCGAGCGCTCCTCTGTATTGATGAGGTCTTTACGGAATTTGCCGGTCCCATATTTAATGACTGCATAGGAAATCAGCGCTCCTGATACCATTAATCCCACGCCCCAAACAAAATCCTGATTGGCAAAGAAGTTCAGATTTAACGCCGATGGCAGCCCAAAACCAAACCCCACCAGGCAGATCACAATAGTTGCTCTCTTTCGTACCGCTCCCATATCCACAAAAACTTTCACAGCAAGTTCTATCATGGAGATCAAAGAACTGAAAGCAGCAAAAGTAAGCCCAAGAAAGAATAAGATCGCAAAGATACTTCCTCCTCCCATAGTAGCAAATAGCTGTGGCATCCAGATGAAAGTGAGCCCGGTTGAAGCAGGACCTGACGTTTGCATGACATCAAGGATCTCTCCGCTTCCCATTTGTGGACTTAAGGTGCCAAATACCGTTGAAAAAATGATCACCGCAGCTAAAAGAGAAACCATATTATTCCCAATTCCGGTTTGAAAAGCACTGATTGTCACGTCATCGGATTTACGCATATATGCGGCATAAGTGAGGATTAAGCCCCAGGCGGCCCCGGTATCCCATGCATTCTGCGTGAGAGCCTCCAGCCAAATTCGGGGTTCTTTCAACGTTGACCAATCAGGAGTAAACAGATATTCAATTCCAAGCCCGCTCCCTTCTAACGACAGTGCTTTAAATAGTGAAACGATCAAAACCAGTAATAAAGAGGGAATTAAGAACTTATTGACTTTTTCAATCGATGATATCCCTTTGATCACAATAAATCCTCCAATACCCATCACCGTGGCGTGGCCAACTACGGGCCAGATGGACCCCTGAAATCCTTCCCAAATAGCATTTGCGGTTTGCAGGTCCCCCGGTAATGCCGATGTGATACTTGTGATCAGGTAGTACAAACACCAGCTGGCTACCACGCTGTAGTAAAACATAATGGCTGTGGCTACAAATCCTACAAATCCTCCAAGCCACCCTTTTTTCTTGCCGATCAGTGCAACAAAAGAGCCTACAACTCCTTTTCGGCCATTACGCCCCATTCCGTATTCAGCTATGATCAAAGGAATAGACCAAAGAAGTAGAAAGCAGATCCAGGCAAATAGAAATGCGCCTGCTCCATCCTCCCCTCCATTTTGAGCTGCAATTCTTGGGAAACGCCAGATATTTCCCGTACCTATGGCAATTCCCAGTACACTTAAGATTAGTCCCAGTTTTGATGAAAAACGTTCGTTGGTATTAGCAGACATGCAAAAGTTTTTTAAGGATTAAAAATAGGAGTTAAACTTGCTCGTTTTTAGCTGCGAGAAGTTTAAATTCTTATGTATCTTGCATTTTGATTCGATTTCGGCTGTGCTTATAATTGCGAGCCAATCATAAAATGTAATAAACGAATATCCAAAAACTTTTTTTGAGCAGCTAACCAAATCTTTCATGTTTTCAGATCATAAATCGACGAATAAGTACCTCGCGCTCTTTACATTTATAGTTTCACTCATCATTTATTGTCTCACACTGGCGCCAACTGCCAGTTTCTGGGATGCCGGCGAATTTATTGCCGTTGCTCATGGTCTACAGGTAAACCATCCGCCTGGTGCTCCATTTTATTCCCTGGTTGGACGAATTTTCTCAATGTTCATGCCATCCGGGTATGTAGCGCTAAGCATTAACTTCATCAGTGCTCTATCTTCTGCCCTAACGGTAATGTTGTTGTACCTTATAATTGTTCGGCTGGTTCGGGAATGGAAAGGAGCCCCAAATGCAATGGACATGATGGATAAGATCGGAATGTATGGCGGAGCGGTGATTGGTGCACTGACTTTTGCCGTAACCGACACCTTTTGGTTCAGTGCGGTTGAAGCTGAAGTTTACGCCATGTCCATGTTTTTTACATCTATTGTTGTTTGGCTGGCATTGAAATGGTCTGAGAATTATGATGAACCGTACAGTGAACGCTGGTTAGTACTTATTGCATATCTATTTGGACTCGCCATCGGGGTTCACTTACTGAACCTGCTTGCGCTGTTTTTTGTAGCACTCATCATCTATTTCAAATTCCGGGATTTCGAGTGGAAATCATTTTTACTTATGGGCGTAGCTTCCGTAGTTGCTTTTTTTGCAGTATATCCTTTTACCATTCAAAATATCCCTACCATTGCAAATGGTGTTGATGAGGCAACTTATGGCTTAATCGGTCCGCTTGCCTTTATTTTCTTATTTATGGCTGCAGTTGCTTACGCCGTATATTATACACACAAAAAGAAAATGAGGCTGGCTAATATTATAAGTATCTGTTACGCCATGATCCTGATCGGTTTTTCTTCCTATTCTGTGATCATGATTCGGTCTATGGCAGATCCACCGGTGGACGAAAACGACCCGGAAACAACGGAGGCATTCATTAGTTACCTAAAGCGAGAACAATATGGTGCTACTCCAATTCTTAAAGGTAATAACTACGATGAAAATACCGGTCAGATCAATCGTAATGCCGAAGAATTATTTCCCCGTCGATATTCCCCGGACCCAAGGCACATTGAGTATTATGGACAATATGATTCAGACTGGGATTTCTTTTGGGATTATCAGGTCAATCATATGTATATCCGGTATTTCAACTGGAACTTCATTGGCCGTGAAGCTGATATTCAGGATGCCGGATGGAGATCAGGTTTTCAAAAGCCAGAACATCCGGATAACAAAGCAAGCAATGCATATTTCTTCATACCCTTTTTGATCGGGTTATTTGGAATGATATACCACTTTACTACGGATTGGAAACGCGCAATATCCGTATTAGCCCTTTTTATAGTCACGGGGTTGGCTATCATTGTGTTCCTTAATCAAACCCCCTATCAACCACGTGAGCGAGATTACGCTTACGTGGGTTCCTTCTTCGCCTTCTCAATCTGGATCGGTCTTGGTGTTACCGGACTCATTGAATTACTGAAAAGCTATGCGAATAATAAATTCGTAGCCTACGGTACTTTGGCCGTCCTGCTCTTTGCCTCTCCTATTTGGATGGGGTATCAAAACTGGGATGATCACGACAGAAGCAATCGCTATGTAGCCCCTGATTATGCACGAAATCTCTTAGAATCCACAGCACCACATTCTATATTATTTACCAATGGCGATAATGATACTTTTCCCCTTTGGTATTTACAGGAAGTTGAAGGAGTGCGTACCGATGTTCGTATTGTTTGCCTGAGCCTGCTTAATACAGATTGGTACATTAAGCAGCTTAGAGATCAAT
>JAVLBT010000107.1:0-10508 GCA_031580945.1 Gracilimonas sp. | reverse complement strand
AGATTAATTCAGCGGGATGAATCAGAAATCAATATTGATTCAGCGGGACAGAAAATTGTAATTAACGGCGAGCAAAAAACCAGCTACCAATTTAAAAGTGATTTCTATTTTATGACCGGAGATAATGAGGGAAGCACAATAGATAGCCGTCATTGGGGAGCGGTTCCGGAATATTTGCTTATGGGAAAAGCTTTTGGGGTAATTTGGAGGAAAAAAGAAGGATTCACCTTATATGGACTTTAAGAATAATGTCCCAAAAGGAATACAATTTGTCCCATTTTGAATACAAAAAAAGTTGCGAGGCTAAAAAATTTGGGGTAATTAAAAGGAGCCTCTTTTGAAAAGAGCGGTACAAGGAGGTTTAAAATACAAACAAACCTAAACGGGAGAACAAGATGAAAGAACGATTCGCTAAGATCGGAAACAAAACAAAAATGATAGCCGGAGCTTTAGCCCTTGCTGCTTTAATGGCCGTGAATGTGCAAGTAGGGATGAATGACGGCAGTACAACTGATGTCAGCCTGCTTGGATTAGAGGCCTCGGTATTTGCACCGACGGCTGTGGCTACTTTAACATATTGTGGTCGTTGTGATTTTGATTCATATGGGGGGCTTTATAATGATTCTGGTGAAAATATTGGGTTTTGTAATTATACCATTCCATATGTTTATATCGGGTGTACAGAAAATGATGGCTCGCAGTGTGAAGACACGTATCAGTGGGGATGTATGCTTTAATGTATTTAAATTGAAAAGTTAAATAATGTTTAAGAGTCAGAAACATATACTCCTTTTAGTATGCATAAGTTTAATAATAAATGGATGTCAGAACTCTTCTGAGAACGTATTTCATCATCCTGATTCGTCACTTTTACCAAAGGAAGAGAAGATTGATAATAAGGTGCGTTTAAATGATCAAAGTGAACTTGTTACGTTTCCTGTAAGACTGAAAAAAAAGGGTGAAATTAATCCAGAAAAAAATGCATCGGACGAATACTATTACTATCGAATACCTCCAAAAAACATACAATCTGACCTTCAAAGAAATGTATATGTGCTACAGGCCCATACGAGTTCAATAAATGTGTTCAATCAAAATGGAAAATTTCTTTATAAAATTGGGCGGAAAGGAAATGGTCCGGGCGAATTTAACTCCTTAAAGACATTTAGTTTTTCTGATGATTATAACGAGTTGTATGCATTGGACCATTTTAAGATTGAAGTTTTTGTTAAAAAACAGGAAAGATATACTTACGATAGGACATACTTTCAAGAGCTTCAAGGTTCATTTGATATGTGCATTATGGATGACTATATCTATATAAGTGGTTATAAAATATCAAAAAAAGTTTTAGATAAGATAGAAAACACAGAAACTGAAGAAGAAAAACTTCAAAACATAAAAGGATCTAAAATTTCAAAACCTATTCATCGGCTTAATAGGCATACCGGTGAATATGAGTTTGAGTTTGGTTATTTATATCAATCGGAAAACATAATAGGCCCTCTTGGGGCTTTGCTTTCGGAAACCATGCTTTCCTGCAACAAAGATTCAAAAACGGTTACCGGTATCATTAAATATTATCCATTTGTTTTTGGTTATGATACCGAGGGCAATCAAAAATGGATTTCAAAAATTGAGGGTTTTAAAAGCATTGAATCTATTGAAAAGTATTCCGAAAACGGAAAGCCATCTTTGGTAAGGTATAGTAATTCAGATGTATTCAACAGATATTTACCAGTACGTTCGGGTTTAGATGAATATACATTTATACAAGTAATTTATAGCTTACCACAAAAAAGTTTTGCATCAGATGTAAAGCATATATTACCTGAGAATCCTTTGAAAACATTATCTTTAAATACAGTTAATGGTGAAATGAAAAATATATCATTTAAAAAGACTATTGGTACATTAGGGAATGGTGTTTTTGTGGGAGTAAAGGCATCTGAGAATAAAGAGGCAATAATGTCGCTTTACAATATTCTGGAATGATAAAAAATTACACTTCTCACCTTTCTGTACAATTACTGCTTACCGTAGAACTGACTCCACAATTTACTTTCGGCTTTTGAAGCAATAGACTTCTCAGTTCCTAACCTGAAGCAGGTTCACAAATTTGGTTACCGCAGCGGGGAGTTTTTGAAAAGCTATAAATTTGGAGGAAAAAAGAAGGGTCCTCATTATATGGACTTTAAGAATGTCCCAAAACGTATACAATTTGTCCCATTTTGTATACAAAAAGAGTTGCGGGGCTAAAAAATTTGGGCTAATTAAGGGAAGCCTCTTTTGAAAAGAGCGGTACAAGGAGGTTTAAAAAAAACAGAAAAACCTAAACGGGAGACCAAAATGAAAGAACGATTTGCAAAACTTGGAAATAAAACGAAATTGATAGCTGGAGCTTTGGCCCTGGCTGCCTTAATGGCTATTAATGTACAAGTAGGGATGAATGACGGCAGTACAACCGATATCAGCCTGCTTGGATTAGAGGCTTCGGTATTTGCACCGACGGCTGTGGCTACTTATGGAAATTGTGATACAGGTCAGCGACAGTGTATAGAATCAGGAGTAACTTCTACTTCAGGGCCTAATGGAACAGGGCGCTGGGTTTGTGCTACAGGATGTGTATGTAGTTATGATTGGGTAAAACTAAGTGGAACTATAGAAACCGGAAGATGTAACTATCAATGAAATTATCATTTAAAATACTTACCTCCTCATTAATAATAATTTTATGTAGCTGTCAAAATTCTGATAACAATAATAATATCAACATTATAAAGAACGTAGAATTAGAGGATGAAATTGAGGTTACAGCAATTCATGAGTTCAATAATCAGGTAGATATATTTAATCCATTTAAAATTTTAAATATCAATGAAAATTACCTTCTTATTTCAGAATTAAGGCAAAAGGATTTTTTTCACGTATTTTCACTACCTAATTTGAAATATAAATACACCACTGGTGACCAAGGGCGAGGACCTGGAGAGTTTATAACGCCTCCTACATACATCGATGAGAATAAACAAGGAATAGAAATCTACGATCCTATACGGCAAACTCTTCGCTTTTTTAGTATAAATGATACTTCAATGGCTGAGTACAAGGAAACTTCACTTAGGTATGCAGGTCAAATTGAACCTCTTAACAGACCTAAGAAGATAAACGATACTACTTATTTTGCAGATTATGGTACTTCCTTAGAAAAGACCAATCGAGAGCATATAGCGCTAAAACCTGCTGAAGAAGAATCACTATTTACATTTGGGAATTTTCCCTCTTCAGATTTAAAAGGGTTCGAAAGATACTCTAATTTCCTTAAGAGTAATGTTTCCCAAACAAACGGTAATAGATTTGCCGCTTTTTATATGTATCACAATAGATTTAAAATATATGACGATCGGGGACAAAAGTTAGTGGATGCTACGATAGATGAATACCGGCATACTACTTCTAATAATTCAGGAAGTAATTATTTGTACCGTGTAACTGCTTATGAATCTGAAAATTATATCTATTTATTAGGCATATATGCTTTGGAAGAGAAGATTTATGATAATCCTGATCCTAATCTTCAAACATCGATTGAGGTTTGGACTTGGGAAGGAAAACCGGTTTACAGAGCAAAATTTGACCGTCTTATTCATGGTTATACGGTATCAGAAAAGTTCAATAAAATCTATGGATTTTCATACCTGGATGAATCCACGATTTTTGAGTATGATTTAGATATATAAATGTAAAAACCATATAGTATTCACTATTACTTTTTAGAGGGCTCTAAGTTAATGAATAAACTTCAGGTACTTCTTTTCTTTTTCATTACGTTAACGCTATTTAGTATCAAAGTAGTAGCCCAAAACTCGGGCTTATTCACAAAAAAATCAGAAATAACCTTACCAGATAACCATCTCATAGGAAATATAGAAGGGTTGGATGTTTGGGGAGATAGCTTCCTGATTAACGATACGTTTCAACAGCAGCAAGTTTATTTGTACAAAAAGGGATCGGACGCTTTAGTAAGATTAGATCCAGCAGAATGTTTTCCGGGCTTTAAATATGATCCGATCCATGCCTTTCACCTGGACGGTGAGTCACTTTTTCTGGTGAATGCGGCACTGCCGGGTTACCGGTTCAAACCCAATGGAGATTGTTTAGGGAATGTGGAAAAAGGATTTACTCCCGTTCATAAAAGGCACATAGCTGTTGGGGAAAATGAGGAGTTTTTTACTCTCCGCATGATGCCGGATGGGGAAGTATTGTTAACCCAATATGACGAAACAGGCGAGCCTGAGGAAGAAGTTAATGTAGGAAAGCATCCTTTACCTCACTTTAATTATCGATTTGAGGGCGGCGGAATCGCGTTTCATGAAGGGGTTTTATTCTACATGTTGGCAGCCGGGAAAGTCATCTATAGGTATGATGTAGAACGTAAGCGGTTGCTAAAAGAAATTTCTTTTGAGCCATCGTATGCATCAGTTATTACAAATGATATTCCGGGCGACCCATTTTCCAATGTCATGTTCAAGGCCATTGATAACACCCTGTCAGCGCATTTTGTAATTCATTCGGTGTTTAAACTGTCAGAAACGTTTTTGCTTATACAAACCAGTTTCAGGGAAAACGAATCCCGAATGCACGGTATTCACTTGTTGAATCTGAGCACCTTGAAAATAAAAGAAATGATGATCACCGAGCAACCATTTATTTTTGCCCGCGGTGGAAAAGCATATCAAATTAACGATCAGCGGGAAGAGGATGGTGATATGTTGAATCCCGGGATTACCGTTTTTGAATTTATAGAAAATTAAAGACGAGACTAAATTTAATTTGCATCTTATATATATATATAATTTAAGCTCATGTTAGGTGATAATAATGTGTGAGAAGGATTATTGTCACTCCATAAACTTTAATTAAACTGAAGAAAAGATGGAAAGATTAAAAAAAGTAGTTCCTATTTTATTAGGTATGTTCTTGTTAATCAGCGGGACATTACTATATACAAGTCAAGAAGCAGAAGCCCGGCGGGGTGAAGCTAATTGTGTCTATGACCCTGTTGAGTATGATTGCTATGACACTAGTAAATTTAATTGTATCTGTATAGATGTGCCTCCAATTGATCCATAATCTGTCAAATTTTTACTTAATAGATTAGGGCTGGCTGTTTAGTCAGCCCTTAAATAATACTAAAGGTTATCATGATAAAAATATATTCCACACCTAAATTTTTATGTGTTGTATTAACTTGGTTGGCTCTGTTTTTATTCTCCTGTACGAAAGATCACTTGCCTAATGACCAAAAGAGATTAGGTTTAAAATTTTTTGATTCTATTACTTTAGCCCATTCTGAACCTCTATTTGGAAAATTTTACGAAAAATTTAAAATAACAAAAGATGGTAAGTACTGGGTTTTTGCAGACAAAATGAGAGAAAAAATTTTTGTTTTTACAAATAAAGGAAAGTTTGTGAATACCATAGGCAAAAGTGGCCAAGGGCCGGAAGGTATTGAACGTATTGCTGGCTATGACATAAATAGTAAGAATGAAATTTTTATATATGATTCTTCTCAAAGAATGTTGAAGGTTTTTAGTATTAATGGCGAGCTTTTAAAGTCTAATAATTTTCTTGATCAAGTTACTTTTGGTATAACACCAATGGAAATGTATTGGTATCAAGATAAAATTTTAGCAACAATCATTGAAAACTCATATATGTTTGACCCCTCCAACTCAAAACTGCTTGCAAAAATTGATACTAAAGGCCGTATCGATACTCTTTTTGGAAGTTTTGATTCCTTTATTAAACAGAATAACTCATACTCTTTTTTTAATAAAATGATGATAGATACTGTGCAGGGAACGGTATATACCAATCTTGTTTCTTCTCCCTTTTTTCAAAAATTTGATCTTGATACTTATGAGCGCACTCAATATTTAGGCGAAAAGTTTGAAAAATTTCGACTACCTGATAGAGAAATTAACGCAAATGTTTCGATACAAGAAATAAATAAAAGGTTGGAAAACACCACACATGTAGTAAGTATTTACTTAATAAATGATTATTTGGTACAACATTACCAGAATCTTACAAAAGAATGGTTTCAAACAACTGACTATTCAATGAAGGAGAATTTTTTAATAGTATATGAGCGAGAGAATTATGATTTAATATCAGAAATTGATACAGATTATACTCTTGGAGCTGTTCATGACAACAAGCTGTACTTTATAGAAGATTTTAACCCCGATAATTATACCATAGGAATTTATGAGCTTGTTAACGAAACAAATTAGCGTGTTTGTTGCATTTTCTTGTTTATTGCTTTTGGGATGTGAATCAGAAAAAAATGCAA
The DNA here is from genome assembly GCA_031580945.1 of Gracilimonas sp. GTDB lineage: Bacteria > Bacteroidota > Rhodothermia > Balneolales > Balneolaceae > Gracilimonas. The sequence goes on along the minus strand of JAVLBT010000107.1, from coordinate 4,150 downwards.
CTTATTACCAAAAAACGGCAGCAGATTGGGAGTCTTATGTGTCTGAAATTTCGGACTCTAATGGAGTTTCTTTAGAAAACACTATTATCCTTGTACTAAAAAGCAGTGAATGCGCCCCGGCCATATCAGAACTTAAAATGTGGGATGATTTTATTTCTGAGGACAATAAATTCAGTGTCAAATTAGTGATTATTGAGAAGTACGAGAGAGCTTCACAAGTATTTTTAGAAGAACAAGATATAACTCTTCCTTCTTTTTTTGATACTGATGGTTTGGTTCTTGAACGTAATCTTTTACCAACTACGCCAATGAAAGTATTTATAAACGGAGAAGGCACCATTGAAAAAATGGGATCCATTGATTCGAGAAGTTCTGCAAAAGATTTTCTTTCAATGGGAGCGTGAAACCGTTTCTAAAAGCTCCCTTATCCGTTCAATAATCTTCTCCCGAACCGGAAGTCCTTTTTCAAAGATCATTTCCTGCTTTTGCTTGTCCTCGTTCTGAAGGTCCATCTTCGGAACGCAGTCCCGGAAGCTCCAGCTTCCCGTGAAGTAACTATGTAGGCCCTGAAAGTACTTCTTGAAAAAAATATGTAAGGAATCCCATTCCCATCGCTCTTACTATATAAAAAACGATGGGAAGAAGCCGATACAAACAACGCGAACCCTGGTACCCTTACCTGCTCACTAGCAGTTTTGTACATGGATTACCTCTATTCTCAAAACCGGAGATTGTACAATATGTTATCGAGGCTATTAAGCATCACCAGTCTCAAAATGAACTCAAAGTGTATGCCTGGTGCATTATGGAAAATCACTTTCATCTGATTGCCGAGCAAGAAGATTTAAAAACATGTATGCAAAGCATTAAATCATATACGGCAAAGCAAATCTTGGATCTGCTGAAGTCAAGGAATAATCAGCTCTATTTAAAACAACTAGCGTTTTCACGAAAAAGAGGGAAGAAGGAGTCTGTATATCAAGTCTGGCAGGAGGGCTATCATCCCAAACAAATATCTACGGAGAAGATGTTGAATCAGAAGGTCAATTATGTTCACTTTAACCCGGTTAAACGAGGGTATGTGGATAAACCGGAAGATTGGCGATATTCTTCAGCGAGGGATTATTTGGGAGGAAACGGGTTAATAGATATTCAGAGAATTATTTGAGTGGAAGCTGGAGCTTCCGGGACTGCATCACGAAGCTAGAGCTTCATGACGAGTTTAAATTAGTGATTATTGAGAAGTACGAGAGAGCTTCACAAGTATTTTTAGAAGAACAAGATAAATAATGCAATCACTTGGATTTTAATGATCACCAAAAATTATCTGCTTTTCTTTATCAACTAATAACTATTTCTAATAGCTCCCTCATCCGTTCAATAATCTTTTCCCGAACCGGAAGTCCTTTTTCAAAGATCATTTCCTGCTTTTGCTTGTATTCTTTGCGGCCGGAATCTGTCTCAATTTTGATGGGTTCCATTCCCTGTTCACGCAAATCATACGGACTCGCCTGCATGTCGATGTAACGTGCTTCCACGGCCAGTTCGAACGCTTCTAAAATCAGCGAACTTGGAATCCACGGATACATTTTGAAGGCCCACTTGTAGAGATCCATGTTAGAATGAATACAGCCCGGTTGCTCGGTTTCGTGGAATTTCTCGCGAGATAGTTCAAACTTATTCATCGGCTTGGCCGGATCAGTAAAGAATCGAAAAGCATCAAAATGGGTGCATAGCAGAGGACGAGATTCTACGAATTCCGCCAGCTCATCCGGTTCCATTCGCATGGGCAATTGGTTGTGGCGAGGATTTTTGGTTTTGTACACCATGGCCCACTCGTGCATCCCGAAACAACCAAATGAGGGCTTACTCTGCTGCGTATTTTCCAGCATGTTTAGCATCCACTTCAGCGATGAAATTCGTTTTTCGGGAAAGAGCTTCGGATCCACAAAAGCAACATCACCATCAACAGTGAGTTCCGAAACTTCCGGCAACTCATCAAAATCAGAAAAAGAGAGATGTACTCCAATACCGGGCGACCACTTGCGTAAATTCGATGGTCGAAAAGCGTAATATTCAAACAAGAAATCCATTACCGGATTTTTCTCTTGTCGAGAGCGGGCTTCCAGGTAATTGTTCAACAAAGTATCCACGCGCTGTTCGTGAGCTATTTTTTGGGATTGCCACTCAGCCTCAGGAATGGTTTCTTGAGTTTCGATGTCTTGAATTTTAGTCAGCATGCACCAAAGATAAGGAATGAAATTGGTGGAATTAAAAATTCAAAATTCAAAATTAAAGATTAGATTGAGTCTGTTAATCATCTTTAATTTTGAATCATTCATTTTGAATTAATTACTTGTGAAACAATTCCTAAACTTCTTCCTCCATCTCCGCCTGCACTACCAGTTTTTCATCCTTTCCGGGGCATATTTACTGGCTGCTTTGTTTGTTGAAGAGGTAAAATGGCCTCAATTCTGGCTGCAGTTCCTGAATGTGCATGTGCTATTGTTTGGCGGAGCTACGGCTTATAATTCCTGGTGGGATAAGGATGAAGGCCCTATCGGTGGACTCAAATCACCCCCCAAAATGAACCGATGGATGTGGCCGGTTTCTATGGGATTGCAATTTGCTGGGCTGGTTTGGGCAATCTCAGTTGGATGGAATTTTGCGATTATCTATGCACTCAGCATGTTGTTTTTCTGGTTGTACTCAACGCCACTTGCCCGCTGGAAAGGGAAGCCATTGCTCAGTTTGGTGGCTATTGGTGTAAGTACAGGGACCAATTCTTTTATGATGGGGTTTTTAGCCGCAGGAGGATATCCGATCACTTTATTTGAGGATGCCATCGCATTGGGTGTCGCTTTAATATTGCTCAGCTTATATCCGGTTTCCCAGGTTTTTCAAACGGAGGAAGACAGCAAACGAGGAGATCGAACATTTGCTGTACAATTTGGATTGATCGGAGTGAAACGACTCTTTGCGATCCTGTTTCCCCTAGGCTCGGCGATTTTGGGATGGGGATTGTACCTCCAAAGCTCAACCATCGGACACCTTTTTATGGGGGTGAATGTTTTAGCATACATAGGCTTGTCGATTTTTGTGTGGAAACTTGAAGGTAAATTGGATGAATATCCCACCGTAATGAAGATCAAGTTTCTGGCTTCCTTCAGTTTCGTAATATTTATTTTAGGCTGTATGGCTTATCAAACATTTTGGCTTTGAGAAAGACTATACCTTCAATCGAGAATCCTGAGTTAATTTCGTGGTGAAATAGCCTTATCTTATTATTCAATTAACATCCCTCTAGTTGAAAGCTAAAGCTTCCAACTGGTCTCCCTTTCCCGTATGCACGGGAGAGAATTCTTGAACAGAAAAAAAGTTCGCTAAAAAAAATTTGATCTTAACATAAGATCAGATGTTGAATAGATAAATCCCCCTTCGAAGGGGGAGGGTTTTAATCTTTAGATGAAAAACCGGGGGATGTAAGATGGTGAATTCGAGAAAATAGTCGCCTCGAATCATTTATAAAGCTTTAAATATCAGTCAGACGGGCTTTAAGCCGTCAGACCGAACACTCAATATTTTTAAACAGTATGCCAACAATCTCCAAAAAATGGCTGGATAAAGTTCCCAAACCCCAAAAGCCGGGCGAGCGAGTCGTCATTGGTATGTCGGGAGGTGTAGATAGTTCTGTGGCCGCTCTTCTCCTCAAAGAAGCCGGTTTTGATGTGATTGGTTTATTCATGAAAAATTGGGATGAGGAAGATGAAAACGGCGTTTGTACTGCTGAAGTAGATTACAAGGATGTTGTTCGCGTTGCCGGACAAGTGGATATTCCGTATTACAGCATCAATTTTGTGAAGGAATATTGGGATCGGGTATTCACCTATTTCTTGGAAGAATACAAAGCTGGACGAACGCCTAATCCGGATGTGATGTGTAATAAGGAGATCAAGTTTAAAGCATTTCTGAATCATGCGATGAAGTTGGGCGCAGACCACGTGGCTACTGGTCATTATGCTCGTTTAGCCACCGATCCCGACACTGGCAATCGAATCATGTTAAAGGGCGTGGATCATGGAAAAGATCAGTCGTATTTCCTGAGTCAACTTGCGCAGCATCAGATCAAAAATGCAATGTTTCCATTGGG
>JAVLBT010000106.1:0-10559 GCA_031580945.1 Gracilimonas sp. | reverse complement strand
ATTTAAAGGTACAACTTTGTAACCGGCGTTTTGAAGATATCGAGCCACATATTGACTATCCCGATGGCGGTTTCTGGAGATACCAACCACAGCAATAGTTTGTACCTTTTCAAGCAGTTCTTCTACCTGATCGGTTTCCTGTGAAAGCTCCTCGGTGGCTCTCATCTTTTTTAAATACCAGTCGTTGTATGTTTTTCGCATGTGTTATTAATTCAAAAACTTAAATCATGATGTCATCGCGAGGAGTAATTTTGCTTTACTAAGGCACTAATATCTTCCGACGCGGCGATCTCCCTGAGCTATTTGGGATTTCGTTTCCAGGAGATTGCTTCGTCGTTTTATCTAAAAAGCTTATTTCCAACATTTTTGCTCCTCGCAATGACAGTTAATTGATCTAAAATTCATTAAAACAAAAAAAGCCTCTTTCAGAGATGAATCCGAAAGAGGCTTTTCTTCAAAAACCAAAGTCTGTTCGAACTCATCTTTCCAAGCGATGGCTTAATGCTCGCTTAGCAGGATGTAGCACCTTCTCTCCCGTACATAAATTTTTATGTGCGGGAGACGGTTGCCAAGGTTTCGCAGGACCTGATCCCTCCACCTTTCGTAATGAGAATGCAACTAATGTAAAAGAACGAATGAATTTAACTTCCAACAAAAAAGCCCTTCTGAGTTGCATTCAAAAGGGCTTGTAAAATCGTGAATATATTTCAGCCCTTATGTCTGCGCCTTGCACATACACATGCAACACATTGTTACGTAAGAGCTAAATATATTTTGTCCGTTTAAATTCATGGCTCTAATGTTAAGGGGAGAATGGGGAAGGTGCAAATTATTTTTTATATGGAACGCGGATGTTGCGGATAGTCACTAATCAATTAATAATATCTGATACTGATAAATCTTTGGTCTTTGTACAATTAACAAAGGGAACGGGTTGTTTTTTTGAATGTTCAGATAATACTTCCCGACCTTAATTTAATCTTAATTAAGGTGCTGGAGTTGGATACATTCTTTTTTTAAAAGCCATATTTAGAGAGCGAGTTATAACAGACAGAAAACAATAATTAAATCTGCAATCATCTGACCAATCCGTGTCATCCGCGTTCCCTTCATTATTTTCCATATCCCAAATTACGAACCCAATTTTCTTTCTCTCTCCACTTCTCACGAACTTTCACATGAAGTTCTAAATACACCTGTTTTCCTATGAATTCTTCAATCGTTTTTCGGGCTTCTATTCCCAATTCTTTGATGGCCGAACCTCCTTTCCCGATCAGCATTCCTTTTTGGGATTTTTGATTGACAATGATGTCGGCATGAATGCGGTCGATGTCCACATCGGCATCGTAAGAGGCAATTTCTACCGTGCAGGAATAAGGGATCTCCTGCTGAAATTGCAGGAAGATCTGTTCGCGAACCAACTCAGAAACGAAGAATCGAACTGGGTGTTCACTCAGGTCTTCTTTGGGGTAGAAGGGAGGGCCAGGGATTAAACAGCTCCGAACGTCCTCCATTAATTCATTCACACCTGTTCCTGCTGTAGCAGATACAAAATGAGTGGAACGTATTTTTAGTTTTCCTTCAATTTCCTCAGCCGATTTTTGTGCTTTTTCCTGATCTGCCACATCCATTTTATTCACCACTAAATAGATGGGCTTATTAATGGATTTAATAAGCTCGATCACGTCCTCGGTGGGATGTTTGTCCATTGGATCATGGATGAAAAGGATGACATCGGCATCGCTTCGTGCGCGTTCCACGGTTTTCATCATCGCTTTTTGGAGCTCATATTTTGGTGAGATAACTCCGGGTGTATCAAGAAAAACAACCTGTGTGTCCTCATCCGAAAAGATGCCCACAATTTGATGGCGGGTGGTCTGCGCTTTGTGCGTAGTGATAGAGATCTTGGCACCCAAAATATAATTCATCAGCGTGGATTTGCCCGCATTTGGCTTTCCAATAATGGCGACATATCCGGATTTGTGTGGTTTGGTCTCAGGCATATGATGTATGTATTAAAAAATTATTGCGAAAGAAATTCTTTTCTTGAGGGAAGTACGGCTTTAGCCTGGATGGGTGTTGGCGCCAAAGCCTCGATGCTTTTACCACAAACACCCTCCGCCTACCATTCGGTTGGCACCTCCCTCAAGGGAGGACTTTCATACTGGTTTTGTAAAACAATTTCCTTCAATCCACTAATTTCTTTAATTCCGTGATCATCATCAGCGCTTCGATAGGCGTCATTCGATTTGGATCGGTGGCTTCGAGTTTGTTGAGTACCGTTTCGATGCGGGGATCCACATGCGTTTGAAACATGGACATTTGGGATGTTTCTTCCTGTTTCTCCACTTTATCTGAAAGGTTTTTGGACGCTTCTTTTTTGGAAGAGGCTTCTTTTTCGATGGAGCCGTTTTTGTTGGTGATGTCAAGGCTATGGCTTTCCAGGTTCTTGAGAATCTCCTTTGCGCGCTCTATAACCACTTGTGGCAATCCGGCCATATCTGCAACCTGAATTCCATAACTGTGATCGGCTCCGCCAGGGACCAGTTTTCGCAGAAATACCACTTTGCCATCATGCTCTTTTACCTGCACGTTGTAATTTTTGGTGCGTTCATACATTTGCTCCAGCTCATTCAACTCGTGGTAGTGCGTTGCAAATAATGTTTTGGCTGCCACGGGGGCATGATTGTGTAAATACTCTGCCAAAGACCACGCAATACTCAATCCGTCAAATGTGGAAGTTCCGCGCCCTACTTCATCCAGCAGGATTAGCGATCTTGGTGATGCGTTATTCAGGATGTTGGCGGCTTCGTTCATCTCAACCAAGAAGGTACTTTCTCCGGCTGCTAAATTATCGGATGCTCCAACACGAGTAAAGATCTTGTCCACAAGTCCAATATTGGCCGATTTCGCAGGAACAAAACTTCCCACTTGAGCCAGCAACACGATCAATCCGGTTTGTCGTAAAATGATACTCTTACCCGCCATGTTCGGCCCGGTAATGATCAATATCTGATCATTTTCATTGTCTAATTTGATATCATTTGGGATGAATGGTTCTCCCATCGGTAGCGACTTTTCAACAACCGGGTGCCGGCCTTTTTTGATATCAATTTCTTCATGATCGCCTACTTCCGGCTTGGCGTAGTTATTCCGAAAAGCAACTTCCGCAAAGCCCTGTAAGCAATCGAGTTCACCAATGGCTTGGGAAATCTGCTGGATGTCATCGGCAAACTCGGCCACCCAAAGGCGGAGTTCTTCAAATAACTCATATTCCAGTGTCTTACTGCGCTCTTCAGCCGATAAGACTTTTTCCTCAACTTCCTTCAGTTCAGGAGTGATATAACGCTCAGAATTCACCAGCGTTTGTTTACGGATAAAGCTTTCGGGAACTTTATCCTTGTGGGTGTTGGTCACCTCAATGTAATACCCAAACACTTTGTTGTAGCCGATCTTCAGTGAAGGGATATTATGCTCTTTGGCTAGTTCATCCTTGATCTTGGCGATATACTTTTTGCCATTTTTAGCCACATCCCGAAGTTCGTCCAGTTCATCATTGAATTCATCGGCGATCATTCCACCATCTCGAACACTTGCCGGCGGGTCATCTTTTAGGGCTGAACCAATTCTTTCCTGTACTTCGATCAGTAGCTTTAGTCGTCCTAAAATATCTTGCAAAAGTGGATCATCAATCGAAGAGATCTGACTTTTTAATCTCGGAATTTGTGCCAGCGATAATTTCAGCTGAACCACATCACGAGCATTGGTCCGGCCTACACAAATCCGGGAAATAAGTCGCTCCATATCGCCGATTTGATCCAATTCATCACGGAGCGTTTTTCGGATTTCATTGCTGTTATACAATTTCTCTACGGCATCCAGTCGCTGTTGGATGGGTTTGAGTCGCTTGAGTGGACGCATGATCCATCTTCTCAGTAATCGCCCTCCCATAGCGGTACAAGTATCATCCAAAATGGAGATCAACGTACCTTCAGTTCCGCCTTCTTGAATACTTGCTGTCAGCTCCAGATTGCGTTTGGTGGATGCATCCAGGCTCATGTATTCGTTGCTCTCGTAAGCATAAAGCCGGCGGAGGTGACGCAAATATGCTTTCTGCGTTTCCTGCATGTAATGCATCAGTGAGCCGGCTGCAACATGGGCGATCTCTAAATTTTCGACCCCAAAGCCTTTTAGGGAATGCGTTTCAAAATGATCGGTGAGGAGGTTGTATCCATAATCGCCATCATACACCCAATCCTCGATGTAAGAAATATTATGGTGGGAGAGCGATTCATCCAGTTTATTCTTCTTTTTCTGCTGAACCAGGATTTCCGAAGGCTGAATAGCCGCAAGGAAGTTGTCCAGATGTTCTTCCTGAATATGGCTAAGCGCAAATTCTCCCGTAGAAATGTCAGAGAACGCTACACCGATAGTTGAACCATCCCAGTGCAGGGAAGCGATATAATTATTTCTTTTATGATCCAGCAGTTTTTCCGACATGGTGACACCGGGCGTGGTGATCTCAGTTACTTCCCGGGTTACAATTTTACGACCTGCTTTTTTGGCTTCATCTGGATCTTCGGTCTGTTCACAAACAGCCACTTTATGGCCTTTTTTAACCAACTTGGGTAAATAATTGTCCAGCGCGTGATAAGGGAATCCGGCAAGGGGCGTTTGGTCACCCCCGTTATTTCGTTTGGTAAGCGTGATTCCAAGTTCCTTACTGATCAGCTGTGCATCATCAGCAAAAGTCTCATAAAAATCCCCAACCCGAAAAAGCAGGATAGTCCCCGGGTGTTCATCTTTGATCTGGAAATATTGCCGCATTAGCGGAGTTTGCTTTTTCTTCGCAGCCATGCGCTGTAAATAGGTGTTTTAAGCTGTTAGATTGCTGATTTTTGAATACGGAACTTAGTAATGAAATGACTGAAAAACTAAAGGGGATTTATTGGTTATTGGGAAAGGGTTCAATGATTAATGGGAGTATTTTACAATCACTGCAGCCTTAATAACCATTAACAAATAAACGAATAACCACTAAAGGTTTCTTTCTTGAGCTCATTTTTCCATTTACATAAATCCACGCTTGTATTTAACCGTTCATCCTGCGAATTTTAACGGTTCACGAATCAAAAGCAGGTTTTGGATAAACAAAAAGAATTCTGGAAACGGGTGCTAAAGCTGGCAGGCAAAAAAGATATCTTCTTTAACGCCTCAGCCATCACCTTTAATCTTTTTATATGCGCTGTTCCCTTTGTATTGATTCTCATTTCCATCATAGGTTACCTGCTTTCTGCCGAAGAAGCCTTTAACGAAATTGTGCGTTACGGCCGGGAATTCTTTCCCAGCTTTACCTATGAAACACAAAGTGAGGATGTGTTTCGGGGAGCCGTCACCATAGAAACGCTATTGGAACCATTAATAGGAGCACGACGTATCTTTGGGATCGTGGGTATAGTGGTATTGCTCTTTTTTACTCAAGGTTTGCTTCATAGCCTAAAGCACGTCCTTTTTGATGTCTTTGATATCAAAGAGCGTAAGCATCCGATCATGGATGTAATCTATAATTTTTTTGGGTTTAGCCTTATAGGCATCGTATTTCTTATTTTTAGTTTGGCAGTTTCCACGATCTCTTTGTTCAATCTAAGTCAAATCGACATCCCTTTTACCGATATGGTGATTAAGCTTCCATGGATCTATGACTTTTTAAATTTCGTATTGCCTATCATCCTGGCATTTTTTGTTGTCTATGTGGTTTACAGGTTTGTTAGTGAGCGGAAGATCAAACCCAAAATAGCTCTGATGGCTGCAGCAGTGTATACCTTGCTTTTTGAATTAGCCAAATATGGGGTAAGTATGTATTTAGAATACGCCTTCGCCACGTATCGGTATTTTTATCAGGGTTATACAGTGTTGATCATACTCGCAGTTTGGACATTCTATACCGCGCTTTTGTTTGTATTAAGCGGTATGATCGCAAGAGCTTATAAGGATATTTATCTTATAGACCGTCCCTCAGTTCAGGAAAACCCGTACACAGCAATATCATAATGAGTAAAAAATTACCTCGCTCTTTTTATGAACGGGATGATGTTGTACAGATCAGTAAAGATCTTATTGGGAAAGTATTATGTACTTATTTTAATGGGATACAAACTTCCGGCAAGATCGTAGAAACAGAAGCATATGATGGACGGAATGATAAAGCTTGTCATGCTCACCTCAATAGAAGAACAAAACGCACAGAAGTGATGTATGGCTCCCCCGGATATGCCTATGTATATCTGTGTTATGGAATTCATCATCTATTTAATATTGTGACAAACAGGGAGGGGTTGGCAGATGCAGTTTTGATTCGTGCTATTGAACCACTTGAAGGGGCAGATGAAATGGTAAAAAGAAGGGGAAAAGAGCATTTAACCAAAGCAATTGGAAACGGTCCGGGTAAACTTTCCGAAGCGTTGGGTATACGAAAAGCCCATTATGGTACCGACCTGACTGGAAATAATATTTGGGTTGAAGATCGTAATATTGAAATTTCAGAGAACAACATCATTTCATCAGAAAGAGTGGGAATAGACTACGCAGAAGAAGACGCAGATCTGCCCTGGAGATTTTCCATAAAAGGATCAAAATGGGTGAGCAAATAAAAAACCCGACAGCTAAGCTATCGGGTTATTCTATTCAATTAAATTTTCATTGTTCAGGTTGCGAATCGGTCCTGATCTCTTCGAATCGCTGAGCTACCTCGTCATGTGCCTGAATTGAAACCGCTAATTGTTGAAATCGTTGCGGTGTTAATCCTTCTTCTTCAATAGCTTGCACATATTGAGTTCGAGCCTGGTTATTAATTTCTTGCAGCTGTGGCTGTACTGCTTGAATGGTTTGTTGTTCTTCATTTGAAATATCAACTTGTTGTGCCATTTGAGGATTTTGCATGGCCATCATAATTTGCTGGAAGCGTGTGTATTCCATTCCTTCCTCTTCAATAACCTCTTTCATTTTAGTATCAGCTTCTTTCTGAATACCCTCAGCTGCTTGAGAGACATTAACGACCATCTGTAAATCTTCATCAGAAATCTCATCAGGGCTTAGGGGTTCTGGTTGAGGAGGCATTTGTTGTTGCTGAGCATGCAAAGCAGTTGAGCTTAAAATTGCACCCAGTAGTAGAACAAAAGAATATCTTAATATTTTAATCATGTTTTTATTTTTGTGTAAGATTATCATTAATAACTAAAAGGGTTTTCTGTACTAATGCAAACTATTCTGTAAAGTATTTGTTCTTGTTTTTGTGTGATTTTACATAATCTAACAATGGGGTTGTAGACAAAGCAAAAATTCAATATTAAAATGTTTAATATTGAAGTAAACTTTTTTGTAAATTTGAGTGTTTAATAAATTCAAGTAAAAACAAAAACTATTCAGATATGAAAACACTAAATAAAATAACGACTCTTTTTGCTATTACAATTTTTGCATTGTCCTCATTAGCCATGGTGAAGTACGCAGTAACGAGTTGGACAATCGATAAGTCTCACAGTGCTATAAATTTCAAGGTTACTCATTTCTTTACACCGGTAAATGGTCAGTTCCATGATTACAATGCAACCGTCAATTTTGATCCAAATAACCTGGAAGAAAGCATGATTGATGTGGAAATACTGGTAGAAAGTATTGACACTGAAAACGAGCGCAGAGATGGCCACTTACAAACCGCTGACTTTTTTAATGCTGAAAAATGGCCACATATTACATTCAAAAGTACCAACATTGAAAAAACAGGTGAGAATGAATTTGTAGCAAACGGTACTTTGACAATAAAAGATGTTTCCAAAGATATTCAGCTACCATTTAAATTATTGGGCATTATGGATAACCCAATGAAAGAAGGCACTAAAGTAGCTGGTATAACTGCAACTACCACCTTAGACCGGACGGATTACAAAGTTGGTACCGGAGATTGGGCAGCAACAGCGGTTGTAGGCGATGAAGTAACAGTTGATTTAAACCTTGAACTAAATGCAGAAGCGTCTAACGGTTCAAATAGTTACTAAAAATTTGATATTAAGACGTAAAATTTAATTTGAAGCATCGTTTCATTTGAGGCGATGCTTTTTTTATTTTAGCATGCAAATCAAGCATCATACATAGCAATGAATAAAAAACGTTTTTTAGTTCTTTCTGGATTTATACTTATAGCTGCACTCTCAAGAATTGTGCCGCACCCATATAATTTTGCACCCTTAGGAGCAATGTCTTTGTTTGGTGCGGCTTATTTCACTAATAAGAAATTAAGTTTTCTTTTGCCGTTAGCAGCATTTTTTGTGAGCGATCTATTGGTGAATAATATTTTGTTTGCAAGTTATTATGATGGGTTTGTGCTTTTCACACCCGGGTTTTATTGGATGTATGGGTCGGTAGCACTAATTGTCGTAGCGGGTATCTTTATTCTGAAAAAAGTAAACCTCAAAAATGTTATAGCAGGTAGCCTAACAGCTTCTATCATATTCTTTGTGGTTACCAATTTTGGGGCTTGGCTGGGGAGTCCAATCTATCCACAATCACTCTCGGGATTATTGATGAGTTATAGTGCTGGAATTCCGTTTTTTCATTATACCATTGCTGGTGATCTAATTTATTCAGGGGTTATGTTTGGGGCTTTTGAGTATGTAAGACAAAAAGTTCCGGCACTACAAATAGCTCATACCTAATTTTTAAGGCTTCAATTAATGAAGCCTTTTTTAGTTTATGATCTTATGAAAAAAATCATCATTACGGGAGCAACTTCTGGAATTGGAAGAGAATTAGCACTACAATATGCCGAAATGGGCCACAAGATTGGCTTGATTGGACGAAGAACGGATAGACTTGAAGAATTAAAAGCTATTATAGGAGATCGGGCTTTTATTTGTACTCAGGATGTTACCATGCACGAGGAAGCTGAAAGATCATACCTGGATTTAATAGACCAAATGGGAGGGATGGATACCATGATATTAAATGCAGGGATGGGCCGTATACAAATGCTACCACCCTGGAAAGCTGAGTCAAAGCTGATTGAAGTGAATGCATTGGCGTTTGCTCATGGGTGTCATTTTGCATTCGATTATTTTAAAGAACAAGGCCACGGCCAGATTGTAGGTATGTCATCGATGGCTGCTCTGCTGGCTCATCATCGAGCTGCGGCTTATACGGCATCAAAACATTTCATTTCTAACTATATGATGGGGTATCGTCAAAAAGCCAAAAGAGTAGCCGCCAATATCACTATAACGGAGATCAGAGCGGGTTACATATGGACTGAAATGACAGAACGAGCAAAAGGGATGTTTTGGGTTGCTTCCGTTCAAAAAGCAGCTGCCCAGATGATAGAGGGTATTGAGAAGAAAAAAAACATATTTTACGTTACAAAAAGATGGAGACTACTCGCATGGGTTGCAAAGTGTGTACCTGAATGGGTATGGAACCGAATCTGATCATTTATTTTTTCTACATCGATTACTACAGTATTTTACACTTTCCCAATTCTTTTCCCACTTTTTACGCCATTTAAAGGGGCGGTTACAAACGGGACAGATCTTTTCTGGCAACTCAGATTTTTTGATCATTTTTGCCATTAGTTCTTGACGTGTTTTTTAAGGATTCGCCGGTTTTCTTGTTGTACTTTTTTCTCTTTCTTTTTATTCCATAAAATTTGCTGAGCCCGATTATAGCTCTCTTTTAGGTTTTTGATGACTGGTTCAGGATAATCTTCACCTATCACACAGCTATACATTTTCTGTTCCATTAAACTTAATTTCCAGGGCTCATGAATTTGATTTGAGGGAACTTCTTGTAACTCGGGTACCCATTCCTTTATGAAGTTTCCATCAGGATCGTGATCATATGATTGTTTCACTGGATTGTAGATTCTTATACTATTGGTTCCGGTTGTTGCAGCTTGCATTTGAAACTGTGGATAGTGAATGCCAGGTTCGAAATCCAAAAATTGCTGCCCTAAATGAATGGCTCCTTTTTGCCAGTGAAGCCACAAATTATGAGTCAAAAATGACACGAGCATCGCCCGCATTCTGAAATTGATATATCCTGTTTCAATGACTGCACGCATACAAGCATCGATCAAGGGAAATCCAGTATTTCCATTTTTCCAGGCTTGAAAGTGTTTTTCATTCCACTCTTTGCGGATATCATTAAAGCCCCGGTTGATGTTTTCAAACTCAATACGTGGCTCACTTTCAAATTTTTGTATAAAGTGACAATGCCACTTTAGTCGATTTTCAAAACTCCGAAGCTGCCATTTAACTTCAGAGGTGCTATAAGTGTCTCTGAAGGCTTTATGGACCTGTTTAAGAGATAAGTTGCCCCATGTTATATATGGGGATAGACGACTACACCCTGTACGACTTGCGGCAGGCTTAGATATAGATTGATTGTAATGGGCAACCCTTTCTCCCAAAAAACTTTCAAGACACCTATGAGCTGCCTTGATCCCACCATGCTGGAAATTAGGGTCCGGTTTTTTCCAGGATGGGGGAATTTCCTGTTTATTGAGCACCGGG
>JAVLBT010000105.1:0-10602 GCA_031580945.1 Gracilimonas sp. | reverse complement strand
GGTCCACATGAGCGGAAGGCCTACATATCCTAACCCTACAATACCTATCGTATAAGTTTTATCATCTATTTTCTTCAGTAATCTATCGAACTGTTTCATGCATTTACTCAGCGATCAGCGGGTTGAGGTCGGTATTAACACTGTTTTTTGTATCAGATAGTAACTATCGAGGAGATCTGAAAATGAATCGGAAGTGACCATCTTAAAAACCATTAGCTGGAAAAGTGGACCTGGAGGGACTTGAACCCCCGACCAATCGATTATGAGTCGACTGCTCTAACCAACTGAGCTACAGGTCCATTTGATCAAAATTTTAGGTTTGATTAACAAACTCTTTTCAGAGGGCTGCAAATTTACAAGGTTTCACTGCCAGATAAAAGCATTTTTTCTTCCTTTGGCATCTCTTTTATTTGTTCTTGCAATAACCATCGTTTTTTATGTAATTGGCTTAAACGCAAATTGGTTTTTTCGGCTTTTGATCAGGTATAGTTGGTTATCACTTTTTCTTTTCTTTATATGTCCGCAAGATAGCTATAGCCAACTTAAGTCGATAGTAGATTATCCTTCTTATTGGAATCAATATCTGGTGACCAATATGACCATGGAAGAAGATAACCTTCCAGGAAAGGCTGTTTATGATATTTATCAGGATTCTAAAGGATTTATTTGGATCGTGTGTTCTACCGGGTTAGCTCGCTTTGACGGAATTTCTACCAAAATATATGATGCCGATAATACCTCCTACCAGGGGAGTACCCTTTATGAGATCCATGAAGACCAGTCGGGAAATTTTTGGCTGCCTACGATTGGAGAAGGCCTATTAAAATTCAGAGATGGTGATTTTTCACATTTTGGAAAAGAACAGGGATTACATTCTGATATCATTAAAAGCATCGCCATTACCAAAGGTGACACGATATGGACAGGAAGCTATGGAAATGGCATTCAGGCGATCTTCAAAGACTCTGTTATTGCCACCTATACAACCAACGAGGGCTTGATCCATGATCAGGTTTGGAGACTTATGATAGATGACAGAAACCGGCTTTGGGTTGGCACAAACGGGGGTGTTAGCATTCTGGATGACGGAGAGTTCACAAATTTCACAACTGAAAACGGCCTGCCTTACAATGTGATTCGCGGGTTGACTCAAATGCAAAACGGGGATGTTTGGATAGGAACCGACAAAGAGGGAATAGTGGTATTTCGTGATGATCAACCGTATACCTATTATGATCTTGAAGATGGACTCAACGGTCCATATCCACAATTTTTTGCTCAAAATCCTGCCGATAGTTCCATATGGATCGCTCATCATGGAAACGGATTAGACCGTTTTGCACAAGGTACCTTTGAGACGATGAATTCTGAATCTGGCCTAATCTCCAATTTAGCGACTTATATTTTCTTTTCCCGTGAAGGACTGGCTTTTATTGGCACCGAAGACGGACTGAGCATACTGAAAAAAAGAAAAATAGACGTCGTAGATGTATCTCAGGGACTTACCGAAGATTTCCTGATCAACGTAAATGAGGATAGCAGCGGTTCCATATGGGTGGGTACAGAAGGAAAAGGATTTAATTACAAAACGCAGTTTGGGTGGCAGAGTATTGAATATCCACCAGAACATACCAATGGTTATGCGAGTGGAGGTGCGGTGGATAGAAACGGAGATATCTGGTTTAACACTAAAGGGACCGGCACTATAAAGATAAATGAACAGGAAAAAGCTATTACTCAAACCTATTCTACAAAAAACGGTTTACTTTCTGATTTTTCACGGGGCCTCGCTTTCGACTATCACAATAGCGCTTGGATAGGAACCAATGAGGGGTTGAATATCATTAATCAGGATGGGACTATTGACACCATCACTACCCAAAATGGCCTGCCCCATAATTTTATAATGACAACGTATGCTGCTTCAGACAGCTCTATTTGGGTAGGGACGTTTGGTGGAGGTGCTGTCCGATTTAAGCAAGATAGAATAACTGTCTTTGATACCACAAATGGACTTCTCACAAATAAAATATATGCGTTTCTGGAAGATATCCATGGAAATATGTGGATAAGTGGCTCTTACGGCGGGCTCTCTGTGTTTGATGGAGACCAAATTAACAGTTTCTCAATTGAGCACGGACTTCCTTCACCTGGATTCAATGCTTTGGTTGAAGATAATTTAGGAAATTTTTGGCTTGGAGACGGTGGTGGCATCTATAAAATTGAGCGCCGGGCTCTATACAAAATGAAAAACAGAGATCTTAGCTCCCTCCCGGTCACTACCTACTCTATGGAAGACGGGTTCCCTTCTCAAACACTGGAAGTAGGATATTCTTCCACAGCTATTAAACAATCCAATGGAAAAGTGCTTTTTGCGACAAATGATGGTTTAGCAGTCATTGACCCCGAGCGTTTGCATGAACCTGCACCTCCCATAAAAACATATATTGACGACATTATAGTGGACGGTACCTCTATTTCCACATCAGGCCCAATTACTTTACAACCTGAGGATAACGCTCTGGAAATAACCTATTCAGCCTTTAATTTCACGGCTCCTTCAAAAACTAAATTTAAGGTAAAACTCTCAGGTATCAACGAGCAGTGGGTTTCTATGGGCAGCCGGCGAACAGTCTACTATGATTTTCTGCCAGATGGTGATTACACATTTCAGGTAGCTGCCACCAATGCCGACGGGCAATGGAAATCGGATATTGCTACTATTTCATTGATAGTGCTTCCTCCCTTCTATAAAACCTGGTGGTTCATAGCACTAGTATTATTGGGTGTTGGAAGTATCACCGCTGCGGTGGTCAGGTTTCGATATAAGTATCAAATGAACCTGCTTAACCAAAAAATAGCCATTCAGCATAGAATTCAAAAAGAACGGGAGCGAATTTCAAGGGATCTTCATGATAATGTGGGGTCACAAATAACCAATCTCATAAGCGGTATTGAGATCAGCCGGCTTCACCTTGATCGGGAAGAATCAAATGAGGCTTACAGAGTTCTTAAGAATTTGGATCAAGATGCCCGATTTGCCATGACGGAATTGCGGGAAACCATTTGGTTACTAAATCAGAAAAAAGTAAACATGAAGGAATTTGAAAAACATGTTAAAACCTTCATTAAGCGCCAAAAATATACCACAAACGATCTTAAGATCGAATTTGAAAATAGCCTGAACCGGGATCAAAAACTAAATCCAACCCAGTCGCTGCACTTGCTTAGAATTATTCAGGAAGCTTTAAATAATTGTAGAAAACACAGTTCAGCAAACCGATTTATTATACAGCTTGAACAACAAAACGGGAGCATCATGACCACCCTCAAGGATGATGGCAGGGGAATGCATTTGGAAAAATGCATGGGGACAGGAAATGGGTTGACTAACATTCGAAGAAGGGCGAAAGAAATGCAGGGAACGTGCAACATTGAAAGTTCCCCTGGCAAAGGAACTAACATTCGAATTTCGATCCCATTAGTACCCTAAAAAGGGTATTTATATTTATACCAAAATACCTGTTATTTGCTTTATGGATATCAAAATTGGAATAGTAGAAGATCAACGCAACATTCGAGAGAAGCTGGTAAAGCGATTTAATTTTTTCGAGGGTATTAAAGTTGTATTAGTCGCTGAAAATGGGGAAAAGGCCATAGAGCTGCTCGATAAATCATCTGCTGAGGAATCCCCTGACATACTGTTAATGGATATTGAGTTACCCGGGATGTCTGGTATTGATGCAACTGCCCATGTTAAAGCCAGTTTTCCGAATATTGATATTATGATGCAGACCGTTTTTGAAGATCAAGACCGTATTTTTAAATCTATTCAGGCCGGCGCTTCCGGTTATCTACTCAAGGATGAATCCATTGAGCATTATGTGGCGGCTATTCGAGAAATGGCAAATGGAGGAGCTCCAATTAATCCTGCGGTGGCATCAAAAATTTTGAGCCAGGTACGTCAGGCCAATCCCAACAGTCAATATACGGAAGAAGATCTCACCCATAAGTTTTCCATAACGGAACGAGAAATAGATATCCTACATGGTATTGTAAAGGATCTAACGGACCATCAAATTGCCGATGAATATAGCATTAGCCCACATACGGTACGTACACATATCAAAAATATCTACAAGAAATTACATGTTCATTCACGGGCTTCGGCGGTAAAAATCGCCCTTCAACACGGCCTTATTTCCTGACTTTAGTAATTCCACACCATTTACGAGGGCCGTAAGGTTAGCAATGGTTTTTTAAGGTGTTGTGCTACAATACCCGTCGTTGAACCTAATAAAACCCGCGCAATTCCGGTACGTCCATGTGTACTCATGACAACCAGGTCGGCATGTTCTTCTGCATAATCAATGATCTCGGTATGTGCTGAAAACCCTTTTTTGACTTCACTTGTGACTTTAATGGATTCCACTTTATTATCACTTTTACGAATGATGTTATCCTCAAAATCAATATCCGTCTTCTCTATGCTGAGGTTTAGTTCCGGATGGGCATCAAAGTATTTTTTGATACTTTTAATTAAGGAAGTATATACGGCTTTATCATCCTCGATCGTCATTGGCAATACTTCCATACCCAGTGAGTAGGGCTCAATAATATGCATCAGGGTGATCTTAGCATCAAACATCATGGCTAATTCAAATGCTTCGGCCAATGGAGCCGCAGAATCATCAGAGCCATCAACAGGAACCAGAATTTCCTGAATATCTTCTTCATCAAAGGCCTGATTTAAACTTAGCACCGGCTTTGTTGAATAGCGGATCACTTTTTCTGTGATATTACTACGCTCATCCTTTGTGCCGTGGCCGCCCGTGTTACTCATTAGAATAAGGTCGTACTGACTGCTCTTGGCTTGTTCAGCAATAACTTGCGAAGGTTTACGACCAACGAGATTGATCATCTGTCCACGATGCTCTTTGGGTAAAAATTTTTCGGAGATTTCATGCATTTTCTCATTGGCTGTCTTCAGCACTTTTGGATACAGGTCTTTTTCCATGTCAAAAGGAACCCCGAGATGTTCCATACTCTCATCGTAATAGCTCATTAGCGGGATTACATGAATTAGATCTATGGTACTGTCAAATTTTTCCACAAATTTAGCAGCCATTTTAACGGCTTCATTTGAAGCTTCAGAAAAATCGGTTGGAACCAAAATATGACGTGCTTTCATAACAACCTCCTCTTTTATTAGCTGTTTACAGAAGATTTAAAATATCTGTGAAGTTTGAATGAAGATTCTCTGATAATTGATTCTGTTGGTTTTTGATTTTTTTATCGAGGGTAGCTTTGTATTTTCGTACATATATTAAATCCAAATTATTCTATGATATTAGCTTTTTTAGAAAACCTGAGATGGGGTATTGATCCCGTAATTTTTGAATTAGGCCCTTTGGCTCCCCGCTGGTATGGACTTCTTTTTGCTGGTGCCTTTGTTTCCGGCTATATGTTCGGAGTTAAAATGTGGAAAGATGCGGGACGTAAAGTCGAGGAGATGGAAAGTATCCTCACCTGGATCTTAGTGGCAACCGTAATCGGAGCTCGTTTGGGACATGTCATTTTCTACGACCCATCCTATTATTTGCGAAACCTGGATGAAGTGATCGCCATTTGGAAAGGTGGCCTGGCAAGTCATGGAGCCGCTATAGCGATCATCATTGCCATGTATTATCTGGCCAAAAAGCATGTAAAAATGAATTTTTGGTGGCTGGCAGACCGCGTTGTGATTCCCACCGCTGTAGGAGGTGCATTTATTCGAACCGGCAATTTTTTCAATTCTGAGATCTACGGGCACGAAACAGATTCCATATTTGGTGTGGTTTTTACAAACTTGCCGGGACCTTTGGGGATGGTGCCTCGCCATCCTACCATGCTGTACGAAGCTTTTCTTTGTCTTCTGGTTTTTGCCGTACTGTGGTATATCTATAAACAATATAAAGCCAATCCACCGGAAGGCTCACTCTTTGGAATGTTCCTGATTCTTCTCTTCTCGGGAAGATTCTTTCTTGAATACACAAAAATTCCACAAGCTAATTTTGCCAGCGACTGGGTGTTCAATATGGGACAACTTCTCAGTATCCCGCTTGTGTTGGTTGGGCTTTACATCATTACAAAAAAAGTGGATTGGAGTCGGCAGGGAGGAAATCCTGTTTCTTAGATTTTAAATTTATACATCGGCTTTTTTATTTTACAGAATAGATTCTAATTAAATGTGTTATTAGAAGGGATTTTAATGTTATATCAAAATTATACATCGTGTTTGCTATGAAAAACTTCTTACAGATCCTGTCATTTACAATCTTAGCCGTGTTTTTATCAGGGTGTGACAATCCGTCTAATGACGACCCCGGCCAATATATTGAGATCAATGAATGGATTCAGAGTACAATGGATTTCTATTACTACTGGAATGAGCTTGTACCGGATAAGGTAGATGGTGAGGTTGAACCACAAATATATTTTGACGGCATGCTCGAGCAAAATGACATTTTTTCTTATATGTCGGATGATGCGAGTAGCCTGGAACAAGAACTACAAGGAAGCTCTTATACCGCCGGTTTTTCTCCTACTTTTGGTGCTTTTTCCAATTCAAATAACGTTTTCATCATCGTTGAATTTGTATACCCGAATACCCCTGCAGATGAAGCTGGTTTAAAACGCGGCGATATCATTCTTGAGATCAATGGAACTGCATTAACCCGTGATAATTATCTTGAGCTATATTACGATGAATCGGATGCCACGTATACCCTTGGAGAATATGATCCGAATGAAAACTCCATATCGGAAGGGGGTACGATTACCGTTTCTAAAAAACAGTTAGACCTTAGTCCAGTGGTTTTTACGGATGTGATAGAACAGGACAACCGCAAGATCGGATACCTGTTTTATGCCCGTTTTCTTGCAGGTGAAAATAACCAATTCATTGACAGCGTTGATGTTGTCTTAGAACAATTCAAAGCAGAAGGTGTAAACGAACTCATCGTTGACCTGCGGTATAATCCGGGCGGCAGGGTAACAGCTGCTGAAAATATTGGAAACTCTATTGTACCCCAAAATATAGCTTCAAATGAAGAGGTTTTTGTTCGGTATGAGTACAACGAGAACCTGGAACAATATTTTGTAACGAATGAAGGAATGGATTCTCCCAACCTGGTAGCACGTTTCTCTTCTGATCCTGTCAATTTGAATATTGAGCGTGCTTTTTTCCTTACAACTTCCAGTTCGGCCTCTGCCAGTGAGTTGCTGATCAATGGATTAAAACCCTACATGGATGTCATTCAAATTGGAACCCCCACATTTGGCAAGTTTTATGGATCTTTTGTGTTGTCTGGAGAGAATGCAAATCCACCCAATAATTATGCATTGGTTCCTGTTTCACTTAAATATGCAAATGCTGACGGAGTTACTGACTTCAGGAATGGGATCCTGCCTGATCATGAAGTAGAGGAAGATATCTTTCAACCGGAACCATTGGGAGATCCAGCTGATCCTCTTTTAGCCAAAGCCCTTGAGATCATCACAGGAGAACCAGGTCCGGTTGCTAAAAAACCTACCCCGTTTTTGTTTGAAAAATTGGAAGACCCTGTTCGTATGAAAAAGGGTAATGTGATGTTTATGCCAAAGCAAATCCTGCCAAAATAATTTTAAAATCCCAAAATCATTCTGGCTCCTACCACAAACGCATGATCTAAAGTAGCGTCAAATCCGGGATTTATGATATATTGAATATTGGCCTGGAGTTTGGCGTATCCGTTGATCTTAAAAAGATGAGTGGCCTCAATATTTGTTTCGGCTTCTGCCGGCCTCATCCCATTTATGAATTTTGAGTTAATATATTCATTGCCCGCTGAAGCATAGGCAACCGCAAGTCCAGTTTGATCTGAATTACGTTGTGGAATTAATCCCAGTACATTAAAACCTGCACCAAAATAGTTTTCAAGTACCGATACACTCGAATTTGTTAGCCCAATTCTGGCAAATATGGCCAGGCTTTCCGGACCCTTTTTATCTGGCGGCCTCCTGAAGAGTTCGTATTCACCCATGGCATATACTCCATATTCCATTTCACTATTATTCCCACCCAATGCTAATTTATCTACTGAGTAAAACCACCCTCCCACAGCCGCTTTATTGGATGATTCAATACCCGGAGCCAGTAGGTTTTGTAATCGATTAGTTCTGTTTCGCATTTGCAAACCTTTTGAATCAAGAGAATGGTATCCAATTTCAGCTATGCTAAACACTCCTTCTGATTCTCTTAGAAATACCTTTGTTCCCCGAGTATCTCCTGGATTTGAAGGTACTCCGTCGAGTACTGCAGCCTGAACCATCCAGCCTGCATGTGGATTTACCTTTAATCTTGCAGCTAATGAAGTATAAGGAAAGGTTGAAGGACCCAGATTTCCGCTTAATGCTATGGTTGGGTCTAACCCATGTGAGCTATTCAAAAATAAGAGACTGCTATTTAAAACATTAAATTCTGAATTGATATCATACAAACCGACTAATATCGAACTATTTGCAAGGAAAAATTTCTTTTGTGCCCAAACTTCAAAGATGCGCCAGGAATTTTCTGCTTCTATGTTGCTAATCCCTTGCATATCCCCTGCCAATTCAGAAATACTGCCACCCTGATTTCCAAGTCCGTATACATAAAAAGTTGTTCCCCCTAAACCAAATGGCAACCTATCGAAATTCACTTCAAGGTTTACGTCTATGTTATCTAAATACCGAATCCCCTGCTCTGCGCCTCCGCTGATGTTTCCAAAGAAATCACCGGTGTAAGACACACTTAACACAAAGGGACTTTCAGCACTGTTTTGGGCGTGCCCGTTAAAAATAGTTCCTATACTTAATATCAATAACCCCGTTATAATTCTTAGCTTTTTCAACATAAAAGTGCTTGTATGACCTTAATTTTTGTTGGCTAAATATATTTGAACTTAAGCTTCTTCTCACGCTTTTATTTTGACTTAATTTAAACTAACAAAGTCTGGCCGTATTCTTAGGGAATATATACTTTGATAGCTATATTCAGCTCTTACCAAATATTATGGAATTATTTTCAACTCCGGTTATAATCGTTTTTTTATACGCCCTGTTGACGGCTGTCACAACAGGATTGGGGGCCCTCCCTTTCTTTTTTATTAAGGATATTTCTCCTTCCCTCTTAGGGAAATCCAATGCCGCTGCTTCTGGTTTGATGCTTGCTGCCAGCTTTAGTTTGATCATGGAAGGCTACGATATAGACCAATGGATGACACTTGGTGGAATGTTCACCGGCGTAGTATTAGTCGTAGTTGCGAACCGCTGGATGGAAGGCCGTGCAAAATTAGAGATCACCGATGTGGCAAGCGGAAAAAGGATGGCTATGCTGATGTTTTTGGGTATAATGACTGTACATTCATTCGCTGAAGGGGTCAGCGTTGGGGTTTCTTTTGCAAGTACGATGGAGTTCGGAATCTTTATTGCAATAGCCATTGCTGTTCATAATATCCCCGAAGGACTCGCCATTAGTTTGGTGATGGTTCCCCAAGGTACTTCACCTCTTAAAGCCGTATGGTGGAGTATTTTTTCCAGCCTTCCACAACCCTTGATGGCGATTCCGGCGTTTCTATTTGTGGAAGTATTTCAGCAGTATTTACCATTAGGTTTAGGTTTAGCTGCCGGAGCTATGATCTGGATGGTTTTTACGGATCTCATACCTGAGGCATTGGAGAAATGCGAACCCAAAAAAGTGGGGCTTTGGGTTACACTTGCTATCCTGATCATGAGTGCTTTTCAAATCTTAATTGGACATTAGCGATTCAATCTTTCTTTGATCTCCGAAGGCTGTGCCTTCAGGAGATTAGCTAACTGAGGCTGCGCTTCTACGAACCTAAGTAAGAATTAATCAGATGCAGTCTTACCATTTTGAAGCATGGAATCTAATTTTTCGCCACCTCGGATGCCAAAATCCAGCGTTCTGATAGGATAAGGAATCATAATATCGTTATCGTCAAACACTTTCTTGAGTCTTATCATCGCCTCACTTCTGGCACTCAAATATTGAGGAAGCTTATTAAATTCAATCCAAAAACGAAGTTTAAAATCAACAGAGCTGCCTCCAAAAGAATCATAATAAAACTCCACATCTTTAGATTTGTCGCGAGCGTCTAATCCGTCAATAGCTTGCATTGCAACTTTTTGGGCTTTCTCCAGATCATCCCCATATGAAACCCCACATTCCAAATCAATGCGCCGCATTCCGGTCTTTGTGAAATTGGTAAATGGATTCTCATAAACGGATTTATTGGGTACATAAACGATCTGCCCCTGTGGAGTGCGGATAACTGTATTTCGCAAATTGAGTTTCTCCACTGTGCCAAAATACCCGTTAGTGTCAATGATATCCCCAATACCAAAAGGATGTCGGATCGATAATAAAACCCCTGATATAAAGTTCGAAGCGATATCCTGAAATGCAAAACCTAAAGCCAAACCTATGATACCTGCTCCGGCAAGCAGACTTGTTACAGCACCATCCAGATTTAAGATACTTAGTGCAAAAAATACACCAGCTGCTAAAACCAGTACACTGAT
>JAVLBT010000104.1:3860-10619 GCA_031580945.1 Gracilimonas sp. | reverse complement strand
TGTGAGCCACAACAGCATCATCAGGTAATTTTGATGGAATCATTTCATTGTACTGTTGATCTTTTAAAATAGAAAGAACTGCTTTTTTTGACTCCTCATTTAAAAGTGAGCCATTTTCAATTTCTTCAAAAAGGATCATAAGGTCGAGAGGTGTGGTGGTATTACTTAAACCTGCTTCATATGCTTTGATGTCTTCAACTCCGCGTAATACCTCAATACTATCAGCTCCGATGGATCTCATGGTTTCTGTGACATTCTCAGCACCAAGGAAATCGATCAGGATATTGGTTGCAAGATTGCTGCTGCGCGTGATCATCTGGTAAGCAAGTTCATAGAGGCTGGTCTTTGCATTCAGGTTATTATATAGATCTTGTTCGCTGTCTTCACTTACCTGCATCGAGAACTCAGAACCATCAACTATACTTTTAAACGTATTTTTCACAATGATCGAGTCATTGACGCTAAAATCTCCGTTTTGCGCTCTTTTATAAAGTTCAACAATAACGGGTGTTTTCATGGTACTTGCCGCATGGAACCGTTCTGATGCATTTATTAATATGGTTTGTTCCGGGTTATTCAGGTCTTTAAATGCAACTCCAAATGTTCCCTCCAGTTCAGCTAAACGGTTTTCAATAGCATCCTCCAGTTCGGATATGGTTTCAGGTTCTGAAGGTCCCGAACATGCTATAAAATTTAAGATTAAAATCGAGAGGGTCAGATACTTATAGAACATAATTTTATTGGATAAAATTATCATTGACAGGTTAAAATAAAAAAAGCCGCTAATCATAGCGGCTTTTTCCAAAATATCAGAGCAAAATTAGTCGTTGTTTTTGATATCCTGAATTTCCAGGCGAATTTCCTGGGCCAATTTCTTCAATTCCTGAAGGCCTTTACGGGCACGAGTACCAGCGGCTTTATTTCCTTTGTCGTAGAATTTTTCCATTTCGACTGCGGTTTCATCTACGAGATTTTTGATTTCTTCAACTCTGCTCATTAATAGCTCCGTTAAATGTTTGTTGTTAAGTTATTTTCTGTTTTCAGAAATGAGCACGAAGCTATTCAATAAGGGGTACTGAGTCAAATTAAAAAGTGCTTTTTTTGTTAAAAAAACCAACTTTTTGATTAGATCTACTGAATGACTGTGCACTTTTTAAGATTTGGCCAGTTTGCAAAATCGGTAGCTGTAGTAATTTTTACTCTTTTACCAAAACTTTTGAACTCTCCGGGAAGCGTTTCATTTTCTATTTGTTCTGAAATAGCATCCCATTCCAAAATTTCCTGTTCATCGTTTATTAAAATTTCATCCTTCTCATTCATGGAAAAAAGCAAAATCTCAGCATCTTGGTAAGCGTTGGAAAGGGCAGCGGAGAAGCGGGGTAAGGAAATATACCTCTGTGAGCCATTTGCATCTGCTAAGCAGGACAGTAATAAATTTGGAACATGGTGCAAACTCTTGATCTTCTTTTTATTTATCACGATCTCATCATTTTGGATAGAGACGATCTCTTTTTGGAACCCATGGATACCAATAGTTGGAATGCCCTGATCAGCAAATAAGCCGATCAGCCTTTTATTGAGGTCTTTAGTAGCCCTTATTTGAGCATCTTCTCTCATTATTCCTGTTTGTATCAGCCGATCGGTATAGGGGCTGTCGCCGTGAATAATAATGCCTTTTCGATCACCTAAATTAGAAAGTGATTTTGCAAATGAGGTTAAAAATATTGTGTTTTCGAGGTGCTGATGATCAAGTACTGCAATAAAGTTTATAGACATAAAGTGAAATAATTATTTTTTTGGGGTCAGTGCAGATGACTTAAAGCTAAAGGGTAGCAGATCAATGGTAATATGCTCAGAACGTGTTCCATCTGCATGATGGAGGGTAAGGTCGTGATAGGGTAAAAGCTCAGTTATGACTTGCCGACAAGCACCACAGGGACTACTGATTTCTCCTTTCCGGGTGTGAATTTCCATTTTTACGAAATTCGAATTCCCTTCTGCAAATGCTTTTGAAATGGCTACCCGTTCAGCACAAATTCCTTTGGTCCATTCGCTTACTTCCACATTTACTCCCTCAAAATATCCATCCTCCGTAAACAAGAGTGCTGAGACAGGGAAATCAGAATTTGTGGTAACTGCCTGCTTTAATAAAGCCTTCAAATGCTCTAAAGCAGAAAAATGGGTAGGTATATCCACAAGCAGGTTTTGCATCTCGGTAAAAGGCGGGTCTTCTGTTTCTATGACCTCAAGGGTATATTCAACACACCAAAACGCAAGCTGCTCTAATTCTCTGTCTTTAATGTAGATCTTTGAAGGAGTATCTTTTTCGCTTAAACAAATGGAACAGGCCGCTTGTACAGCAGATATTGTCAAGGGGTATGAAATATTTTCAATCCGTACTCCGGCATATATTTTTCCGGAAGTTCCCTCCACCAAACAAGCTTTGGGAATACGGGAATAGGGCACATATGATCGTTCAAAAAGGGTTGTCCAACTCATAAATTTAGTTCGTTATTGCTGAAAAAGCTGCATCGGCAACCTTAGCGCGTATTTCACTAATATCTTTACCATAGGATCGATATGGATACGTTCGATTGGTTAATAAAATAATGGCCATGTTCTTCTGCCTGTCGATCCATAAACTGGTTCCTGTAAATCCAAGATGTCCAAAAGTATCATTACTTGCTAATTCTCCTGCTGTAGTAAAACCATCTTTAGTTTTTCTGTCAAAACCCAATCCACGACCATTATGTTCAGATTGGTTATTGGTAAAAAGCTTGATGGTTTCTTTATTCAGAAATCTTTTACCACCATATACGCCATCATTTAATAGCATGGTACAAAATTTCGCCATATCGATGGTACTGGAAAAAAGTCCTGCATGACCAGCTACACCATCCATATAAAATGCTCGCTCGTCATGAACTTTCCCTTTTACCTTTCCGCGTTTATAGACTGTGTCGATCTCTGTTGGAGCAATTTGACTAACCAGCCAGCTGCTATTCTCTGCGGGATCAAAGAAAGTACTATACATATTTAGTGGATAATAGAATTCATTTCGTGTAAATCGGTCTAATGATTGACCCGAAACCACTGCAATGATCTCACCTAATAAGATCATTCCGAGGTCACTGTAGGAGTACTGAGTTCCACGGTCATAGATCAGAGGTTCATTTTTTATGGCTTCAACAATTTCAGCACGGGTTTTCAACGAATCTACATATTTACGAAATGGAGGGAGGCCGGTTTGATGCAACAAAATGTCGCGTATGGTGATGCTATCCTTTTTCTCAGTATTAAATTCCGGAAAAAAATCTGCAATGTGATCATCTAAACTGAGTTTTTCCTCATCTATCAATTTCATTGCTGCGGTAGTGGTAGCCATTACCTTAGTGATAGAGGCGAGGTCGTACACGCTGGTATCATTAACTTTTTGCAGTTTTGAATAATCCTGATACCCAAAACCCCGGTTATAGGCTAAAACGCCATCCTTAACAATTCCCACGACTCCCCCCGGGAATACTGAATCGCTAATTGCATCCTGCATGATTTTATCGATCTTAAATAGCTTCTTATGGTCTAAATCCACTTCTTCGGGCTCACCGAACCGGAGCGTGGTGTGTTCCATGTTCAAACCGTCGCCGATCTCATACAAATCGGGTATTTGAATTGGTAATCTGCCATTCACTTCAGTGGCTCCAAAAAGGGCAGGCACAACACCATTGACCTGTTCAGTGGAATTATACCAACCAAGCAGATGGGCGTTAGCTTTTTTTAAATCTGAAAGTATATAAGGGTTTCCAAATGAGATCAGTACTGATGGATTCCCCATCTGCAAGATCCGCTGGAGAAATGTGATCTTCCGTTCAGGTAAATGAATGGATTGCCCCGAACGCAGGTAGGTAAAAGAACTGATAATTACGAGATCTGTACGGGAGGCTTCTTCAATCATTTCCAGTTTTTCTTTGGCACTGGTACGCTTATCATACAGATGAAAAGATACATTGGGATGATATTCCCGCAGTTTTCTCAAAAATGAAGTACCTGTGTTTCCATTGTCATCGTCTGCTACAGAGATCATCATTATTTCAGGATATTCTGAAGGCCTGAGGGGTAGTATATTATTATCGTTCTTCAGCAAAGTCACTGACTCCTGTGCAATGCGACTGGCTTCAGCCTGATGAAACGCGGTATTAATTCTATCATCCAAACTATTGACGTCCACATATTTTTTAGAGTCAAAAAGACCAAAATCTTGTTTGAAACGCATTAGTTTTTGGAATGATTTGTTGATCCTTTCCTCTGTTATCTCGCCCCGTTCAACCGCTTTTAAAGTTTCATCAATTGCAGTATTTACATCCGGACTGATTAGCAGGATATCAGCACCAGCATTTAGCGCTCTTACGACTGCCCTACCTGGAGAAAATCTGGAGGTAATGCCTTTCATCTCGAGCCCATCCGTAACGACCATACCACTAAAATTCAGAGAATCGATCAGTACATTTCCTAATACCTTAGCATCTAAAGTTGCCGGAAGAAATTCATTGCGGTTGATCTGCGGGTAGGCAATATGAGCTGTCATTATGCTTGAAATTCCGCCCTCAATTGCAGCACGAAAAGGAATTAATTCCAATGAATCGAGCTGGGGGTAATCATGATCAACAACAGGAAGTTCACTATGAGAGTCTACATCTGTATCACCATGACCCGGAAAATGTTTGGCCGTTGCAATTATGCCTTCACTCTGTATTCCCTGCATATAAGCAGTTCCGTATTCTGCTACCATTCCAGGATCTCCTGAAAAAGATCGAATGTTTATAACCGGATTATCCGGATTATTATTAACGTCCAGTACCGGGGCATAAATTTGATGGACCCCAAGTGCTTTGGCCTCGATAGCAGTGATTTTACCCATCATAAAAGCATTTCGTTTATCTCCGGTAGCAGCTATTCCCATGGCGGGTGTAAATCGTGTAGTACCTGATACTCTCATAGCGGCTCCAAATTCCATATCCTGAGTGATCCAAAGCGGAAATTTTGCCATCTGTTGCAACTTATTCGTCATAAGAGCCTGACCGTAGATGTCCCCTCTCATGAATATAATTCCACCAACATGATGTTCCTTGATCATGTTCTCTAATTCCCTGAATGTTCGGGAATCACGGTTCGTGAAACGTCCCTCAGCTGGAACAAATAATAACTGCCCGATCTTTTGCTCCAAAGGCGTATGCTTGATCAGAGAATCCAAATACGCTTCCGAACTTTTATCCAGGTGCGTTGAAGATGGGTTCTCTTTTGACTGGCCAAATAAAAAATCGATGAGACCCTGGCCTTGAGCAGAAATTGAACTACCCAATAGAAATACGATCAGAAATAATAAAAATTTGACAAAATGTTTACCCATAAAAACAAGTTATGTAGATGATTGATCATAATAGTAAATGTACATTATGAAAACCGATATCAACAAGTCTTTAATAATCTTTTAAAGCTGCCCCAAAAATTGTTATGGTTTTTAAATCAATCAATAAATCAGGTCATCCTATTAAAACAAAGTTCGTAATTTCATTATTTTGCTTTATTACCAGTATTAATATGTAGATTATTAAGCATGATAAGTGACGAGAAAAAAGAGGAAGTTCGTGCAGCTGCAGATATAGTTGAAGTAGTTCAAGACTATGTGAAGCTTAAGCGCTCTGGCAGTGGTTTCGTAGGACTCTGTCCGTATCACGATGAGAAAACGCCTTCTTTTAATGTTACTCCGCGTTTGCAGATCTTTAAATGCTTTGGATGTGGTGAGTCGGGGGATGTTTTTAAATTTGTAATGGATCAGGAGGGCGTAGGTTTTACGGAGGCTATCCGGCAGTTAGCGGAACGATATGGGGTTTTTATCCCAGATGATGAAAATAATGAACCCAGTGAGACAACTCAGTTGCGAGAGGGGATTTTATATGCGCTGAAGTTTGCGGGCGTTTATTACTATAGGAACCTTGTAGAAAATCCCGAAGCAGAGAAAGCACGAAAATATTTACAAGAGCGTGGTTATGATCGCTCAGTCTTTAAGAAATTTGGTTTGGGATATGCCCCATCAGGTGGAGAAGAATTATGGAAGGCTGCTCAGAATGCCGGTATTGATGAACAATATTTACTAGCAGGCGATCTGATTAAACAAAGTAACAGAGGAAAAGGATTTTACGATACTTTTCGCGGCCGACTGATGTTTCCAATCTTTAATCCAACCGGAAAAGTGATTGCTTTTGCCGGAAGGGTTTTGGGACAAGAAAAATCAGCGAAGTATATCAATTCCTCTCAGACTGAAGTGTATAACAAAAGTGAAGTAGTTTATGGTGTAAACTTTGCCAAAAATGAAATTCGAAAGCACAAAGAAGTGATCCTGGTAGAAGGATATACGGATGTTATCACGTTGATGGAACACGGTATCGGAAATGTGGTTGCCAGTAGCGGCACCTCTCTTACTGCCGGACAAATGAAGATACTGCATCGGTATGGGGAGGGTATTGTTATGATCTACGACTCGGATAATGCAGGTCAAACAGCTATGAAACGGGGTATCAATATTGCGCTTGCTGAGGGGATGGAAGTACGGTTGCTGGAATTACCCGAAGATCAGGACCCGGATTCTTTTGTAAAGCAATTTGGACAGGAATCTTTTAATGAATTGAAAAATGAGGAAGCACTCGATTTTGTAGATTTCCTACTTCACAAAGCAGGGGACGAAGGCCGGCTGGAAAAACCAAC
>JAVLBT010000104.1:1559-3850 GCA_031580945.1 Gracilimonas sp. | reverse complement strand
TGAAACCCCTAAAGTGATCACTGAAATCCTGGAATCAATTGCCAGTATTCCGGATTCTATTCAGCGGCAGGTGTATGTTCAATACTTGCACCAAAAGATGCAGAAGTTTCAAAAGGTTAAAGAAACCGACTTATTCGAACAACTTGAAAGAGTGATGAACGATAAACGCTGGGAGGAAAAACGGGCCAAAAAGCGGGAAGAAGTCAGAAATCGTGTTCAAAAAGAAAATGAAAACAAAAATCACAATGCCGCTGATGATGCTCCCCCTCATCCCGGAATGCGGACTGCTAAGGCACAGTCATCCAAAAAAAAGCCTCACTACGAAAAGGAATTGATTCGTTTAATGATCTCGTACGGTCGGGGTATGGTGGAATATATCTGTTCCTTTACCAATGCAAGGTTATTTGAGGATGATGAACTTAAAATGTTTTATGAGGATATTATTGATCGGTATAAGGAAGAAAAAGAATTTTCAATCAACGTCTATTCAGGAAAACCAGATCCATTTCCTCGTCTGGTGGGTGATGTGAGTTTACAGCAATACTCCGCGAGTGAACGGTTTTCAAAGGAACACGGATTGAAATACGATGAAAATCCATACAGGACGGCCAAAAGTTCTATTCGGGCAACTCAAATAAATTTCTACAGACGGAAATTACATGAAATTGCTGACCGTATTGCTAAGGCTGATGAGAAAGAGCGCTTAAAGCTTATTGAGAGGCAGAAAGATGTAAAATCGAAACTAACCCGGCGCGAAACCACCGACCCCGATGATCTTTATCCCGATCCCGAAAAGGGCGTAAGTAACGAAGTGAATGAGAAGGTATTTACCTACAAGATGAAAGGGGAGAAGTGAAGGGTGATATCGTTGTTTGGTGATATAGTTTTCTCGTTATGAAGTAAAACCGGATCATAGAGTCTTAAAAGCTGAATTCATGTTTAGAGCTTGAAACCTGGCAACATCAACAAATCTCTATATCACAAATTCACTTTTCACAATTTAACATCCAGCGGATCCCAAATTTATCGGTAACCATGCCGTAGCGTGCGCCCCAAAATGTAATCTCAAGGGGCATCGTTATTTTTCCGCCATCAGCGAGAGCGTCAAAAATTCGATCTTGTTCTTCTTCTGAGTCCAGATTAATGCTCAACTGCACATTATTACCATCAGTAATTTCCTTGTGTGGCGCACCGTCTGAAAACATGATTGTAATGCCGTCGGCCTTTAATTCCCCATGCATGATCTTTTGTTTGTGATCATCATCGACAGGCATTTCGGTCTCACCAAAGCGTTGGAGCGCAGTGATTTCACCATTCAGGCATTCTTTATAGAAATTCATGGCCTTTTCACAGTTTCCGGGAAAAAATAAATAAGGTGTGATCGTTTTCATAGTTATTGATTAGTTGCGGGTTAGTGCATAAACCAAAATATTGGAGCCCATTTCCAAGGCTTGCCGACGAAGATTTTGAGGCACGTTATGAATTTCTTCCTCAGCCCATCCATCTGCTAAATTCGATTCAACAGTATAAAAGACAGCTAATCTTCCCTCATAAAAGATTCCAAGTCCGCGGGGAGCATCTCCGTCGTGTTCATGAATTTTTGGCAAACCATTTTCAAATGTAAAGATCTGGTCATAAATAGGATGATCAAATGGAATTTCAATGAATTCTTCTTCCGGGAAAATATCTTTCATAACCGGTCTTAAATATTCATCCAGTCCATAGTCATCATCAATGTAAAGAAACCCTCCGTTTTGCAGGTATTCACGTACGTTCCTGACTTCAGCGGAATTCAGCGTTATGTTACCGTGACCTGTCAGAAAAATGAACGGGTAGGAATGAAGCTCTGCACTTCCTAAAGAAACATCGGTGTACGCATTGGAAATACGAATTGGAACAGTGGTTTTGGTGAAGGTAATCAGGTTGGAGAGGGCAGAGGGATCGTTATACCAGTCGCCACCACCACGATATTTGGCGCGAGCAATTTCAAATTCACCCGAGGTTTGGGCATACACATAGTTTACCTCTGTCAAAATAAAACCAGAGATCAGAAAAATGGTAAATAACTTAAATATTGAGTTCATAAATAAATAGGTCAAAGTCTGCTAAACAAATGCTAATGTAATGATAATTGTGATGCAACTTTAAATGTATGAGTTACTTAAAAACTATTTTCAGCACGTTTGACGTAAGTGGTAACAGTGTCCGTTGCCATAGAGCCAAAAACACCAATACCACCCTCTACGTGATAAATGACGTTTTGGATTTCTCCGGGTGATAGCGTGGAACCG
>JAVLBT010000104.1:0-1549 GCA_031580945.1 Gracilimonas sp. | reverse complement strand
CCCAACTGAACTTGCTGAGAACGCACAAAATCATATACATTGTCATCAATTGCGTTGGCTACAATTCGATTTTCTTCATAAAAAGCTATTCCAATCCAGGGATAATTCAGTGAGATGGTTCCGTCCGGATTTTCTTCAAAATTTGCCTCATTAATGATCCCTGAACTATTATTTGAAAGCAATATGAGATCTTCTTGCGGGGTTTCGCTGTCTTCAAAAAAATCAGCATATAAAGGCGTTAGATTTTCAGCCACTGGATTTTGCGCCAGGGCATTGAATACATAAATATTTTGACGGCCCGGGTAAAAGCTTTTGGTCAGCAATAACTCAAGTTGTTCCTTGGATTGAAATACCACCGAATCCTGACTACCGGGTAATATTTGAAACGCGTCCGGAATGGTCGTATTTGCCCTTATGATATCATCTGAATCCGGAAATGAAATATATATTTCATACGTGCGCCTGGGAAGGATTCTGTGCTGTTGATTTGGGACTGTGGGTAGATAAAGTCCGGGCTGATCACTTTCATATTGAAATTGTTGCTCGATCAAACTGCCAGGGCCGTCCTCGAGCAGACGGATTTCAACATTTGCAGATTGTACTGCGAAATCTTCAAACAGATATCGCTCAGTAGCAGGTGCTGTGGTTGAAAGACGAACAACGGGCAGTGGGTTATTAGCTTTCATATAAGATTCTACCACATAGTACTCTTCATATTCATCCTGAGGGTAGAGGTCACAGGAAACAAGGAAAGCGCATAATCCAAAAAATGTAAAAAGCAGCTTTTTCATGATCTAAAACATTACAGTGTAGGAGATTGCGGGGAGTATTGGTAATAAACTTACGTCTGTTCGGGCAACAGGATTTTGATCAAAGTCAAAATTATAGAACCAGATATTTCTTCGGCTGTAGACGTTGATGATTTGTAGCTGTAGTTCAGATTCTCCCCAGTCAAAGAATTTGCCACTACGTGAAAACGAAATGTCCAGCCGGTGATAGTTTGGAAGTCGGGAGGCATTCACTTTCCCCACGGTAAAGATATTGGGTTCGTCGTTGGTCCACGGCAGGTCAAATTGAGCAAATCTGCCTAAAACCTCAGTATATGCTTGTCCTGAAGCAAAATTGAAGCTACTGGTGAACTTCCATTTATCAGAGATCTGGTAGTTACTTACCAGGTTGATATCGTGCCGGCGGTCATATTTGGGCGGGTAAAAGCGGGCATTCGAAGCTTCCTCAAAAATTCCAGAATTAAAGCCCGGGAATTTTCTCCAGGTATAACTTAAGGTATAGCCTATGAAGCCTGTAAACCGACCGGCCCGTTTTTCAAAAAACAATTCCATTCCATAAGCACTTCCTTCCCCAAAACGGAATATTTCCGGATAGGGCAAGCCCGCCACATCCTGCAAAAAAGGGTCAAGTTCAAAAAGGTCTTCCATACTTCGATAGTAGAACTCTACGTCCAATCCATAGTTTTCAAAGGGAATGGTCTTGGCTCCTATAACAAACTGATCGCCATATGCCGGAGGAACGCCATCGGCGGAGGTGATCC
>JAVLBT010000103.1:0-10624 GCA_031580945.1 Gracilimonas sp. | reverse complement strand
TCTCATCTCTTTGAAATGACTGGAGTTATAAAATAAATTACTCGATTAACTTGAACTCAAGTTAAAGTAAATTCAGCCTCATTACGATATAAGGATAGGTGTTTTTATATGTTGAGTGGTCATTTCGCAGCGAATGACCGTAATCGCTATTCTTTAGCCTGTTAAGCACATTACTTACATCGAACTCACGGTAAATTTAGAACACTGTGTGCCACTTCTGTTGTTTTTCTTAACATCATCGAGGTGGTGACAGATATATTATTCGTTATTACTTTGCTTCTTTTTGATACACTTTTTTCATTTTTTCTTGATTAAAAAACGAACCAAAAATCAAGGCTGTAGGAAAAAAAACTAAAGCTGTCTTAAGTCCGCTAAAAGAAACCAATGCTCCTTCACGCTTCATTCCGCCATCTTCTTCACGCAATTATTTCTAAGGCCAAGGAGAAGAGCAGCGGGATAAAAACCTAAAACTTATCTATGATGAAACGCACAATGAATTCCCATCCAATTAATCATCCATCTTCCAAAAAATAATTCCGCCGGCTTGTTTCCCGGTTTCAATGACATCCACTCGTTCCAATGTTTCTAAATTTATGACATCTACCGAACCTGGCTCACCACCAATTCCTTCCACCGAAATGAAGGCAAATTTATTATCTGGGGAAATTGTTACTCCATGGCTTACCTTTCGGCTGTTAGAGATCTTCGCAATTTCTACTTCTTTCTCGATATCCCAAACCCCGGTAGCTCCTTCGCCTTTGTAAGTGACCACGAGTAACTTTCCATTAGGGGAAACTTCTAAGTTGTACGGTGCCTTGCCTGTTTTCCATCGGTTGGTAATTGCCCGGGAGTTTGTACTGATCTCAATTATTTCATCTGAGCCATTTCCTGCAACATAAACAATGGGTTTGGTTGGATGAGGATCAGCCCACGTCGGTTTTTCAACGGGTTTGTGCTTCATTTTTTTATGGTCCATTCCAGAGTGGTCCATTTCTGAATGGGCATTCATATTTTTTGAACCCGTTTTAGAAAGAGGAATACGATGTGCCACCTCCAGTTTTTCTGTATCTACAACTATAAGTTCATCGGTCATCATAGAAACATGATATTGCCATTTACCATCATCACTGGTTCTGGATCCATGAGGCATAATGCCTGTAGCAATATCTTCAAGTCTCATCATGGATTGAGGTTCAACTACAGAAACAGAACTTGGTTCCATGTCGCCATGTAAGTTGAAATTTACTACATACAACAACCCGGTTTTTTTGGAGATATCCATGGTAGCAGGAAACATTCCCAACTCTACTTTGTCAACAAATTCATTTGTCCCGGTTTTGTACTTCCAAAGTGAGCCATAGGGCATTCCATGAGCAATACTTACAAACCAATGCTCTCCGTCAGGAGAAACAGTTAGCCCATGAGGTCCTTCATTTTCCTGCGGCCAGGTTCCCACATTAATAGTTTCGGCTATTTCACCTTGTTGGGTTTCTCCATCAAATTGAATGAGATGAACCTTATCATCAGATTCAGCTGCAACATATAGGTAATAATGCTGGGCATTCAGTATATTAGAGTCAAAGCCAATAGAGACCAAAAAAGTAAGTACGATACAAAAGTATTTCATGTGATTATAACCAAAATTTTTACGATTTAAATTCTTATATGGGGGTAAAATAACTCAACATCTTTCCTGTAAATTTCCAGTATGCGACCGCGATCATTATCATCAATCTTTACCTCAAACTTCGGGGATTTATTTCTATGAATTAAATCAGATTCATTGATTGGTAGGTCAATTTCTTTTGCCACCGTTAAAAAATCTGATGTAAAGTCTTCAAAATGTCCAATGAAATCGATGTTGTTTAAATCAATCATGTTTCTTTGTAACATGAGGTGCTCGTCACAATTTTCAATATCAATTGTCTCTACCCAATCGATGAATTGCTTTAAATTTTGTCGTTTTTGGTATTGCTCATTAGTAAAATTAAAGTAATTCTGTTTTAAGACTTTCTCTTTAAATATAGACTTAAACCGGTCAACGGGATTTCTGACAAATGCAAATTTATAGTAATCATCATACAAGGATGCGGCATATCCCACGGCGGTACTATATGTATATCCATTAGCATCACAAGCATTATTTAAATGATGATCAATTGTTCTACTTGCAACCTTAGTGACTCTAAACCAGAGGGCTTGATACTGGTAGCAATAAGAAATTGGAAACTCATTTTTTTTAAAGGGCGTTACTATATATTTATTAAAATAGTAGTGTCTGATATTTTGAATTGTTAAAGGCTTCATGTTCTGTATTTAGTTATTTCAGACTAACCTATTAATAAAACTGTTGACATAAAGTCTATACTTCGCAATGTTCGAGATTAATTTCTAGTTCAGCATTATTCTACCAGTTTAACCGACCATAAACCAGAGTTCCAATCAGAAATAAAAACATGGCCTTTATAAGGTTGAGGTCCCCATGTAAATGGAGCATTGGGAACAACAGCATCGGCATGAGTTGGTTCAAACTTGGCGATTTCACGACCCTGATCGTATAAATTGCCCATCAGCTCTCCAGAGATGTCAACAATACGAAGCCCGCCATTGTAGTATGCAACGTATAACGTATCTCCGACTACCCAGAAATTATGTGTTCCAGCTTCCGGAACCTGGTACCGGGCCACTTCTTTGGGACTGTCCCAGCTATCAAATTTCACAAAATGGATCCAACCCGCCGCCGCTACTGGGTTATTTCGCGAGGGAAGGCCTTCTGGGAATGCTTCGTCGCCTGCTATTACGTAAAAGTCTCCGGTGGACTCACTTTTGAAAGGGAAAGCTGCATGGTTCCAACCGCTTGGGTACGAATAGCTTCCCAGTTTAACAGGATTTTCAGGAGAACCGCCGGCATCAGCCAGTTCACTATTTTTGCTTCCAATATCCACGGCCACCACCCCATCTCTCCAGTTAGAGGAATAGGCAATGCCATCTTCAATCCATACATCGTGAATGGAATGTCCGGGTGTATCAAGCTCAAAACGATTTACGGTGATAGGATTTGCAGGATCTTCAATGTTGATGATATCATAGCGGGTTCCGTTATTTACAGCATATACGTGATCCTCGTAAATAAATGCGTTATGTACGCCGCCGGTAAGACCCTCTGTATATTCGGTGATGATCTCCACATTTCGAGGATCCGAAACATCCAGAATCACAATTCCATTTTTGCGATTTGAAGCACCTTCGCGAGTCAATACACCAACGGTGCCATCTTCTGAAATCTTCACATCATTTACGGTTCTTGCATCCACACGGACGGTATCAATAGGTGTGATGTTAGCGGGGTCAGTGACGTCCCAGAAATAGGCATCTCCGTTTGCTCCCCATGTTCCGGTGATCGCATAATCTCTGCCATCCACACCTTCCCAAACCCAAAGGTCAGACGTGTGAACATCCAAAACTTTTCCATGACCTACGACTTCCAGATCACGGGCAACATTTCGCTCTCGAACCCGGACAATCTGATCAGTGGCAGCATTTCCAGCTCGTGCAGTCAGAATAAAAGTACCTGGAACATTGGCCACAAATTTACCATGCTGGTTGATTTGTCCTTCCGCACCTTGCCCAAGATTATCTTCTGGCTGAGCTACAAAAGAGTAGGATATTGGGACATCAACTTCATTGCCGTTACTTCCTTTTGCGGTTGCATTTAAAGTGATCACATCGCCGGTTCTGACGTCGGTTTCTGTGTTAGCGATCTCAATTTCAGCTGCTGGATTTTTCTTGACGTTGATTTCAAGTTTCGCTGATTTTCCTTCTGAAGTTGCAGTAATAGTCGATTTTCCAGCTTTCAGGGCCATAAGTTTGCCATGACTGATCAAAGCTACATCTTGATTAGAACTGGAGAATGATAATGTGGGATTCTCACGAACCAGATCCATCTCATCGATTACATCAACATGTAGATCGTAGGTCGTTTTTGTGTATATATTTTGAGGAATATTCCTGAATTCCAGTTTTGCAACTGGAGGAAAAGGCACATCCACCTTAAAGCGTTTGACTACTCGTTGATCCCGCGGTCCTGTTCGCAGTGCAATGACAGAATACGTTCCTGGTTTATTGGCTTTCACCAAACCATCCCGAGAAACCATCAGGTCGGCTCCGTTTCTTGAATAAAATAATATCGTATCGGGAAGAGCGGTTTCGCCATCCATCAAAGTGGCTTTGAGTTGTATTTCTTTTCCAACTTCTACGCTTATGGGGTCAGGTTGAATATCTATAGAAAGGGGAGTGTCTTGGGCAAATAGGATACCAGTGGATAACAAAAACGTTACAAGCAACAGTTGAATACCTTTGATCATGGGAATTAATTTAGTTAGCAGATGTAGGATTTTGTAAAGAGCTGTAATAAATCAAAAAAAAGTGAGAAACTGAATTATTTAATAGGCCTTTACTCACTTTTTGAGTTCATTTTTCTTAATTTTACAGAAAGGTAAACCAATGAGTATTTTCCGAAATGAACGGGCAATATTCTGTGTTCTGATCATAAAAATAACCCTTATTTAATATCCTGAATGAACATCAATTTTCATCAAGAAGTTTTTGCTCACCGACACAACGGACCTGATACAGAATCCATTAAAAAGATGCTGGAGGTCATAAAGGCTGACTCTCTCGATAAACTGATCGATGAGACCATTCCAAATGGCATTCGCTTAAACAAACCGCTGAATCTTCCCGAATCGCTAAGTGAAGTTGATTTTTTAGCAGCATTTAGAAAGCTGGCTTCTAAAAATAAGATCTTCAAATCGTTTATTGGTATGGGCTATTACGACACTCTGATGCCCAATGTGATTAAACGTAATATTTTGGAAAATCCGGGTTGGTACTCGGCTTACACTCCGTACCAGGCCGAAATTGCACAAGGAAGATTAGAAGCATTGATCAATTTCCAGACTGTGGTTTCAGATCTGACTGGAATGGAGTTAGCGAACGCTTCTCTGCTTGATGAAGGAACTGCTGCTGCTGAGGCTATGAGTATGTTATATGGGCAGCGCAAAGGGAAAAAGCGAAAGGAGGCGAATGTATTTTTTGTTTCTAAATTATGCCATCCACAAACTATCGAGGTTTTGCAAACACGCGCTGAACCAATTGGTGTGGAGATCAAAGTGGGAGATCATAATGAGCTGGATGTAACAAATCCCGAGTTATTTGGAATGTTACTCCAATATCCCGCTACCGACGGTTCAGTGGAGGATTACACCAATATAATTGAAGCCGCTCATGAAAATGATGTTTACGCGGTAGTTGCAACTGATCTTTTAGCACTTACCCTTTTAAAAGCTCCCGGCGAAATGGGTGCTGATGTAGTAGTGGGATCTTCTCAGCGTTTTGGTGTGCCGATGGGGTATGGAGGTCCACACGCTGCTTTCTTTGCCACTCTGGAAAAATTTCAGCGAAAGATACCAGGACGAATCATTGGGGTAACTCAGGATGCTGAAGGAAAACCTGCCTACAGGATGGCCCTTCAAACCCGAGAGCAGCATATTCGCCGGGAGAAAGCAACCTCTAATATTTGCACGGCTCAGGTTCTGCTTGCAGTCATTGCCGGAATGTATGCCGTTTATCATGGACCTGAAGGTTTGAAGAAAATTGCATCCAAAGTTCATGGTTTGACGAAGCTGACCAAAACCGGACTGGAGAAAATGGGGATTGAAGTTGAGACCGAAACCTTCTTTGATACCATCACGGTAAAGGCAGATGCTACCGCAATTCGAAAGGCTGCTGAACAGCACGAAGTTAATTTCCGATATGTAGATGAGCATACGATTGGGATCTCTTTTGATGAAGCGAAAAATTTAGAAGATGCTAATCTGATTCTTAACATCTTTGCAAAAGCACAAAGCAAAAAGAATGACTTTGATTTAATAGCAGAATCAGAAAAGGCCAAAGTTGAATTTCCTGAGAATTTGGCAAGAACATCTGATTTCATGGATCACGAGGTATTTCATCTCTATCACTCCGAACATGAAATGCTTCGCTACATGAAGCGGTTAGAGAATAAAGACCTATCATTGGTTCATTCCATGATTTCTCTTGGTTCATGTACTATGAAATTGAATGCCACTGCAGAAATGATTCCTGTTACCTGGCCGGAATTTGGTCAGATTCATCCTTTCGCACCTCGTGAACAAGCAGAAGGCTACACCCAATTATTTGATGAACTTAGCAATCAGTTATGTGAGATCACCGGTTTCGCGGGCATGTCCCTACAGCCGAATTCCGGCGCTCAGGGTGAATATTCAGGGTTAATGACCATCCGTGCTTATCACAAAGCCAATGGCGACCATCACCGGAATGTCGCTTTGATTCCATCTTCAGCTCACGGAACTAATCCCGCAAGTGCTGTTATGGCCGGGATGGATGTGGTGGTTGTAGATACTGATTCTCATGGAAATATCTCCAGTGAAGATCTTACCGCTAAGGCTGAGAAATATAGCGATCGTTTAGCTGCATTGATGATCACCTATCCATCCACGCATGGAGTATTTGAACATAAAGTGAAGGAATTCTGTGAGATCATTCACAAACATGGTGGACAAGTATATATGGATGGCGCAAACATGAATGCTCAGGTTGGACTTACCAGTCCAGGCGAAATTGGAGCCGATGTTTGCCACCTTAACCTCCACAAAACATTTTGTATCCCACACGGCGGTGGCGGGCCGGGCATGGGTCCGATCGGTGTTGCGGAACATTTAGTTCCTTTTTTGCCTTCTCATTCTGTAGTAAAAATGGGTGGCGAAAAAGGAGTGACCGCTATTTCAGCAGCTCCATGGGGAAGTGCGAGTATTCTTACAATTTCGTATGCCTACATTCGAATGATGGGCGGAAATGGGCTAACAGATGCCACAAAATACGCCATCCTAAATGCAAATTATCTGAAAGACCGATTGAAAAGTCATTTCGAAATTCTATACACCGGTATGACGGGCCGTTCTGCGCATGAGTTTATTGTGGATCTTCGACCCTTCAAGCAGTCTGCAGGAATTGAATCGGTGGACGTTGCTAAACGCCTCATGGATTACGGTTTTCACGCGCCTACGATGAGCTTTCCCGTTCCAGGCACGCTGATGATTGAGCCAACTGAAAGCGAGTCAATGCAAGAGTTGGATCGTTTTTGTGAAGCGATGATTTCCATCCGTAAAGAAATACAGGAAATAGAAGACGGCATAGCCGACAAAGACGATAACGTGCTGAAACACGCGCCTCATACACAGCGTGTGATCATGGCCGATGAATGGAACCGAAGCTATAGCCGCGAAAAAGGAGCTTTCCCACTGGAAGATCTCAAATACGACAAATTCTGGCCTTACGTATCCCGTGTGGATGATGCTTATGGTGACCGAAATCTGGTGTGTTCATGTATTCCTATGGAAGCCTATGAAAAAGGGATTGAAGTGGTTGAAGACTGATATCTGATTTATCAACCATTCATTTGATTTAAGTGGTATAAAAATCCCAAATGCTTTGAGTAGATAATTAACAGAGCATATTTAATTAAAGCCTATAGGCTACTTAATTAACATAAGTTTTTTTGTGAATATTTTATTGTCAGCATTCATTTGGTAAATATACATTCCAGATGAATAGTATGAAGCATCCAGTATTATGGTATGTCGGCCTGCTGGTTTTTCATCATCAACCAATACGCTCATTTTTCGGCCAAGCATATCAAAAACCCGAATGGTTACGTGAGTAGCTTTTGGTAGCTGATAAGGGATAACGGTGGTAGGATTGAAAGGATTCGGATAGTTTTGTTGTAGTACAAAACTCTCTGGAATACTACCTTCTTCCTCAGCAGAGACTCCACTTACCACAAGGAATGAAAACGTTTCAGACCAAGAGGATTCCCCGGCCTTGTTAGTTGCCCGTACTCTCCAAAAATAGGTTTCGGAACCTATCAAATCATCTTCAATTACGTAAGTGGTATCACTTCGTTCAGTGGCATCTCCAGAAGCAGTTAGCGTAGTATCTACTAAGAGCTGTTCAAAATTTTCATTCTGTGCAAAATGAAGCTTGTATTCTGTTGCTCCATCTGATGAAATC
Organism: Gracilimonas sp.; assembly: GCA_031580945.1. Lineage (GTDB taxonomy): Bacteria > Bacteroidota > Rhodothermia > Balneolales > Balneolaceae > Gracilimonas. The sequence continues at coordinate 2,512 of JAVLBT010000103.1, read as the reverse complement.
CAAGTTAATTCAGGAGTTTGTCCTACTCTTATAGTTTCTTCGTTTTCAGGGTATACTAACTTGGGAGCATCTGGGACATCAATGGTATCTGGTGTTTCCACAAAAAATGAAAAAGTTTGTGACCACGCTGATTCACCCGCCTCATTTAGTGCCTTTACTCTCCAGTAATAGTTTGTATCGTTGGTGAATTCATTCTGTACGGTAAAAGAAGTATCACTAAATGCATCTCCGCTTTCTGAAACCGAAAGGGTAGTATCAATCTGAGTAGAACCAAAGGTCTGTTCTGATGAAAGTTGAAGGTTATACTCTGAAGCACTTTTAGAAGTAGTCCAACTTAAAATAGGTTGTTCATCTGCTGCCAAGGTAGATCAATTATCAGGCGATATTAATTGTACCGTGTCGGGTAGCTCTACTGTTAAAGGTGCTCGGGTTTCAAAACTAAATTCTTCACTCCACGCTCCTGTAATACCATCGTTAATACCCTGTACTCTCCAATAGTAGAAATTTTCATGAGTCAGACTATCATCTAAAGTAAAGGTGTTACCGATAATTTCAGCTGTATCTATATCAATTTCTGAGAACCTGAAGGAGGTTGTAATTTGGATACGATATTTTTCAGCATGTTCACTCTCTGTCCATTCAAATGTAGGTAAAGTGGATACGGCTTCTTGGTCATCTTCTGGTGCAATCAACGATAACGTGTCAGGAATCTCTACTTGTGGCCGAACTCGCCATACTGCCAATTCATCAGAATAAGAGGTGCGACCTGAGAACCAAGGCCGGCCATTGACAGCGGCCAGGTGATCATAGGAATTTACTTCTTCTGGAGGAACAGCATATGCACTGTCGTTTGTGCCTGAAGTAAAAAACAGGTCATTGGAATTAGTAAACCAAGCGCCGTTATCTACGCTTATTGGGTCTGGATCTGAAAAAGAGCTTCCAACAGATTCTCCATTAACCATTACAGTTTGAAAGCTTTCACTTGTAGTTCCGACGGTCCACCAAAGGGTACCATCATCTGGATCATCAGGGGCTGTAAAAAGCAGTCGGCTACCGGCAGCTGCCATCGGTAAGTTGCTTGCTTCAATTCCCAAGTAGCCATTTTCGTCTAAACCATTGCTCCAAAGTTGATACGTTCCTGATTCGGTACCATCTGATACATAAAGGTAGGCGTTATTGCTAAAATCATTGCTGGATGAATTCCACGGATGTGAGAAAAAGTATACCTTATTACCTACCGCAGTAGGGTTTAGCGCTTCTTGAAACTCTTCAGCGTCTTCGTGAGGATCAAAAAGTCGAGTAGTTGTAGCTCCATTAAAAACCCATAGCGCTTCTCCGGTACCGTCATTACCTACAAAGAAAAGTCTATTTTCAGCTACTGTTAAATTTTCTATAGCTTCTTCAGCATTGCCTTCGTTAGGCATTTGCCAAGCTTGACTGATGGAACCATTAGGATCAATTTTGTTTAATATTCGGTCTTCATCTATTGATTCCACAACATACAAGCTGCTATCAAGTTCCACCATTTTATGACTACTTTCAACTTCCTGAATACTCTGTACGATTTCAGCTCCTGAATTATTTTCATTCACCAAATAAAGTCGGGGAGTATCGTTTGATGAGTAAGCTGTAAAAGCAACACGGTCGCCAAATGATGTCATATTATAAAAATTACTGTAACCTGTCGTTTGTGCATTTACGACTTCAAAAGTTCCTTCTTTTGTACCGTCTGTAGCCCAAATATTCCACTCGTTATTAACTTCGGCCAGAAAATAAAGTAACCCATTGGCATGACCCACCTCACTACTTAAAGGCCCATCGTGCAGGCTGATTTCTTCCCAACTCTCAAAGGTAATCTTTGTAGATCCATACAGTGTTCCATCACTAATCCATAAAACTGGACCATCAAATGTATGCACTGTAAATGCAGCACTTCCATTTATTTCAGTGTAGTCTTCAGGCGTACTGCGGTCTAAAAGATAATCGGGTATGATCTCCATGGCTGCGAGACTATCCGGATTCTGAGCCTCTACATTGAAACAGAAAAAAATTGTAGAGAACATTAGAAGCCAAAAGGTATATTTTCCGGCTTTTAAAAGATTGGTAATCAAAGAGAAAAATCCTGTGAAAAAATAAACCATTTGCTTCTACTTAATTGAAAATTAGTGGAAACTTCAATTAAGTTATGCATAAAGCTTTGAAAAATCAGGTCAAATCTATTTACTGTGAATTTAGTGAGCTTTCTATATTAATATCCCCTTCAAGTGTACGATGGACCGGACATTTTTTGGAAATTTCCAGAAGTTTATCCAACTGTTTCTAAAAGGCTAATGTCAGATTATCTTAAACTCGACTGATTTTTATTAAAATAGATAACTATAGAAAATCATTTTAAATTTATAATAAGTTAATTATTTAAGTAAAATAAATATCATGTTGATTTTAAAATCATCATTATATACCAAAATTTTGGTGAATTAGGAATACCTCCTATATTAAATAAAGTACAAAC
>JAVLBT010000102.1:0-10635 GCA_031580945.1 Gracilimonas sp. | reverse complement strand
AATACAGATTGGTACATTAAACAGCTCAGAGATCAATGGTCTCACGAGTCGGCCCCACTTCCAATCTCATTAACGGATGAAGAAGTAGAACGTGTAACGGCTGGTATCAGTCAGTGGCAGCCTCAAGACATCGAAATCCCTGTAGATAAAGAGATGCTTAAAAAAGCATTCTCAGACGACCGGAACTACAAAGAGAATATTGGCGTAAAACCCGATACCTCACTTTCCATTTTCCAAAATGGAATAGACTTTGAAATCCCTGTGGACTCTCTTGACAACACTGTTAGCTGGAGGTTAAATGGCCGCAGATACGGACAGGATCAACAAGGTAACACCGTCTATTATCTGCAAGTACAAGACCGGCTTATTTTAGATATGTTGCGCACAAATAACTGGCTGAGACCCGTCTATTTTGCAAATACTGTATCATCTACCAGTCAGCTTGGCCTTCAAAAATATTTCCGGACCGAAGGTAAAGCTTATCGGGTAGTTCCTAAAGAATTTGGAAATAGCGGACAGGATAATATCAATGTAGATATCATGACTGACCGGTTGAAGAAATTCCAGTTCAGAGAATGGAATAATCCTGATGTATATTTTGATGAAAATATTCGCAGGATGCTAAGTAACTACAGATTCAACTTTATGAGTCTGGCCGAAGAGTACCGAAGTCAGGGAATGCCAGACAGTGCCTCCTATTGGTTAAAATGGGGAGAAGAGCGCATTCCCTTCAGGCCAGATGAGACCAACGAATCTATTAAATTATTATATGCAGTACGCTATGCACAAGCGGGTTCCCCTGATGATGCCCTTCGGTTAGCCGGGGAGTCAGAATCGGACATCATCCAGGATCTTGACTACAATCTCGCCAGGTTTACTGAACTTGAAAATGAGTTTAATATGCTAAACCAGGAGTTTGAAAGTGCAAGAAATCAAGGTAATATACGCTTACAGCGAGAACTGCGGCCTGAACTTCAACAATTGAACAATCAGGCTCGGAATTTCTTAACGGAAGTACGAATGGCCCGACAATCGTTGGTGCTTGTACAATATGTTTACTATCAAGCCGGAGAAACAGAAACTGCCTTAGAATTAAAATCTAAAGTAGATGATATGATGGGAGCAGGATTCCCGGAAATGCCAGGAACCAGGGCTGAAAGTGAACAGGAAATTACCCGATATGGTATCAATTAATTCCTTTATTTAAACTTAAGTATTGGTACCGTATATTTCGGCACATAAAACTTTATCAATATGATTCATCAGTTCACCAAAGAAAATATAGAAGCCATTGCCAAAGTACTTGGTACTAAAGCTAAACCACTTGGCAATGATGTGTTCAGATTTGAAGTAAAAAGTGAAGAAGAACAACCGCGCAAGCTTGCTCTTGAAATTCATCTTGGACTGGATGTAAATAATGAGCAAATGAATATGGTCTCTGTCTATTCCTACAGTACCTTTCTTCAGCTTCATAATTGTACTGCTTTTGTAGCCAGTGAGATGTTGCAACAGGTTACTTTTTTTGGGAAATCAGGTACTAAAACTTCCGGTTTAATTGTGGAGAAGACAGCCGGCTGTAGCCTGTACGCAAATGTTGATGATGCCGTTATCAGCGGAGACTTTACCGAACTGCCCGAAGATCTTATGATGTGCGGGATTGCCCTTTCCTTAACCGAATCAATGGACGACGGTTTCTCATTCTAAAATAACTTATTGTGGAACAAGAGCTCTCACCTACCCTGCAGCTATATATAGATTGTAATGAGAGCGTTCCTTTGTCTCAGAACACAGCAACCTCAGTAATGCAATTATTGCAGGATGAGGAATCAGTTCAGTTTGAAATGATCGAATTAGTATATGTTGATGAAGAAGAGATCGTTCGAATAAATAAGGAACATTTAGAACGGGATTATATCACCGATATCATTTCTTTTAGATACGACGATGGCGTTGAAAAGAAAGACAATTCGGCCATTGAAGGTACACTATTTTGTTGTGCCCCGCGCATCAAAGAGCAAGCGGACGAATATGGAGAAACACAATACCTTGAATTCAAACGGATCTTTATTCATGGACTCTTGCATCTGATCGGATACAAGGATAAATCAGAAGAAGAAAAAAATTCCATGACCCAGCTTGAAAATAAATATTTATCCCTTTCTGAAAACAACTGATCGGTTTTTCCGTACATAGCTCATAAATAGGATAAATGGCCGAAAAGGAATCTAAAAATAACATTAAAGAGCGTAACAAGGCCTATGGAATTCAGCTTTGGGAACTCGTAAAAAAGCAAGTAGAAAAACAATCCGTTCAGTCTGCCCATTCTCTGGATACTGAAATTCCTCCTAAAAGCTCAGCCAAATATCCTTGGTTGATGAAACTCCTATTTGGATTTCCCTACCTCCTTCTTGCAGTTTTTATCGGATCTTTTTTCTGGGATTTTGAAGACGTCTCCACTACCATTTTTGGACTTAGCTTTTCACTGGAAGGACTACTTCGCATTATAAGCATTAGCGGGTTGATCGGTTTTCTTACAAATTGGCTGGCTATCACTATGTTATTCCGGCCAACCTATCGACGGCCAATATTAGGACAAGGCCTTGTGCCCGCCCAAAAAGACCGTATTGCATATCGGTTGGCAAGAGCTGTTTCAGAAGACCTGATTAACCCGGAGATCATCAAACAAAAAATTCATGAATCACAAGCTATCGCCCGTTATCGCGAAAAAGCTACTATTTATGTTAAAAAGATCATTGATGATCCGGAATTTCGAACAAGTCTAAAATCCCTGGTTGTTAGTTATGTAGATGAGATGATCGCAGATCCTGAAGTACGTTCTGCCATTGCAAAAAAGCTTATCGAGCAGATTGATGATGCCATTGATGAAAACTCATTCGAAAAAGTTGCTTTAAAGGCGTACAGCTTCGTTAAAGGACAAGAAATGCAGGATCTTGTTGAAAACGCATTGGTAAAATTGCCAACAGGCATTGAAAACGGATTGAATAAAATGGACTCTTTTTTGGATGATCTACCGGAAAAGTTGGATGAACATGGTTCTGTGATCGAAGAACTGATAACAAACCTCTTGTACAAATTGATCAATCAACTGGATGTTCATTCACTGGTTGAGGATAATCTAAAACAGTATGATGAACGAAGGCTGGAACAGCTTATAAAAAATGCTAGCAATGATCAGTTGAACTATATACAATATCTTGGAGCCGTATTAGGAACTTTTGGCGGTTTTATAATTTGGGAACCGGTTGCGAGTATCCTTGTTTTAACGTTTATTATTGGCTGCACTTTAACAGCCGATTATCTGTGGCTCCGTATGAAATCTACTTCCGATTAAAATAAAAAACATTCAAATACATGAACTATTTATCAAAGCTCCTCATCCTCTGTTCCCTCATTTTATTTTCAATAAGCTGTGGTAGTACACAGACTGCAACAGATTCAAAAAGCTCTGGTGAAAATAATACCCCTCAACCCTTAGAGACAGAAGAATCTACCAAGGTAGCTTCAGCAACAGAAACATGGCATTTACAATCCACAAACGCAGATCCTTATATAGCTACTGGAGTTGAAAAAGCCTATAAAGAGCTACTGGCTGATAAAACACCGGGTGAAAATGTGATCGTGGCGATCATTGATTCCGGAACTGATATTTACCACGAAGACCTTCAAGCTAAAATTTGGATCAACAAAGATGAAATAAGAAGTAACAATACGGATGACGACAATAATGGGTATGTGGATGATATCCATGGCTGGAACTTTATTGGTGGCCCCGATAGCTCCCACGTTGATAAAGACACTTATGAGGTTGTTCGTATCTATGCCCGCTTAAACGAAAAATATGAAGGAGTTTCTGAAGATTCTGTTGCTACTGAGAACGAAGAGGAATACGCTTATTATCAGGAAATCAAAGAAGCATATGAAAAGCGACTTGAGCGGAATCAAAGAGAATTACAGCAAATAACCCAATCCCGACAGGCCATACAGTTTGCAAAACAACAGCTGGGTGTTAATAACATAGATTCAGTTGATACGGAAGATCTGCAGATCACCGGCAACGAAAGCCAGCAAATGCAGCAGGCAAAACAAGTAATGATGTTTCTGAAAGGTAATAACGCTACAGAAAAAGATATAGAGGACCTTGAAGATTATTATGAACGGGTCAAAGGCTTATCAGAATACGGCTTAAATCCGGATTTTAACCCAAGAAATATTGTGGGTGATGATTATGATAACCTGGAAGATCGATTTTATGGAAACAATGATGTGATTGGACCAACCAGCGAACATGGTACGCATGTTTCCGGAATTGTGGGTGCTGTCAGAAATAATGAGCTTGGCGCTCAGGGTATCGCTTCCCATATTAAATTGATGATATTGCGAACGGTTCCGGATGGAGATGAAAGGGATAAGGATGTGGCTAATTCGATCCGCTACGCTGCAGAAAATGGAGCTCGCATCATCAATATGAGCTTTGGAAAAGGGTATTCACCTCAAAAAGAATATGTGGATGCTGCCATAAAATTTGCAGACAGCCTGGGTGTTTTGATGGTGTCTGGTGCTGGAAATGGAAGTGATAATATTGACAGTACTGATTCTTATCCTTCCCGTTACTTTGAAGATGGCGGTCAGGCAACCAATTACCTGAGTGTGGGAGCTTCTTCCTGGCAAGCAGATTCAACGCTTACAGCTTCATTCAGTAATTACGGCAAAACCAACGTAGATCTTTTTGCACCGGGTGTTGATGTCTTTTCTACCTACCCGAATGACGACTATGAATTCAACAGTGGAACAAGCATGGCTTCTCCAGTAGTTGCAGGAGTTGCAGCCCTTATAATGTCTTACTATCCTGAATTGTCTACCACAGAAGTTAAAAATATCATACTTGAAACTGTGACTAAAGTTGATCAGGTAGTGTATAAACCCGGTACCCAAGAAGCTATTTCTTTTTCTGAGTTATCCTCAACCGGCGGAATCATAAATGCATATGAAGCGCTTAAACTTGCAGAAGAACGAGCTAAATAACTATCTAAATGCCTTCATCCTCCCCAGAATATGATGCAGTAATTGTTGGTTCCGGGCCTAATGGCCTTAGCGCTGCAGTCAGGCTGGCAAAACAGGGTCTTAAAACTTTGGTTCTCGAGGCTGAAAAAACGATTGGCGGGGGTACAAGAACCAAAGAAATCACTGAACCCGGGTTTTTGCATGATATTTGTGCAGCTGTAATCCCAACTACTGCTGGTTCTCCTTTTTTAAAGTCGCTGGAATTAGAAAAATACGGACTTGAATATATACACCCTGAAGTTCCTTTTGCTCATCCCCTGGATCATGGAGATGCTGCAATTGCCTGGCGTTCCCTTGATGAAACTGCGGTTCACTTAGCTGATGATGAATTAGCCTATCGAAAGTTATATTCTGAATTTGTTGAACATTGGGAGCTTTTGTCTGAAGATATTTTTGGAACCCTCAGGATTCCAAAGCATCCATTGTTGATGGCTCGTTTTGGATGGTTTGGCGCTCAGTCAGCCAATTTTTTGAGTAGCTCACATTTCAAAAGTTCACATGCCAAAGCGCTTCTGGCTGGATGTGCTGCACATAGTATCATGCCGCTAACAAATGCCTTCTCAGCATCCTTTGGGCTTGTGCTGGCAAGCTCTGCTCATGCTGTGGGCTGGCCCATTGCCAAAGGTGGAACACAATCTGTTACCGATGCCCTCGCCACTCTTTTCCTCGAACTGGGTGGAAAGATCCAAAAAGATCACCCGGTTAATTCTTTAAAAGATATTCCTTCGGCGACGTCCATATTATTTGACCTCACTCCCCGGCAAGTTGTAAATATTGTTGGGGAAAATGCCCCTGCCAAGTATCTTCGGAAATTGAAGGATTTTAACTATGGCCCCGGTGTTTTTAAAATTGACTGGGCATTATCTGATCCGGTTCCATGGAGCAATGAAAATTGCAAAAGAGCAGGCACGTTGCATCTTGGTGGTACTTTTGAGGAGATCGCTGCGTCTGAACAAGCCATTTGGGACAACAAGCATTCAGAAAAACCCTATGTGCTGGTCTCTCAACCCAGCTTATTTGATGAAACCCGAGCACCAAAAGGAAAACATACGCTATGGGCCTATTGCCACGTTCCGCATGGATCTGACAAAAATATGACTACAGAGATTGAAGATCAGATCGAACGATTTGCGCCCGGTTTCAAAGATACTATTATCTCAAAATACACTATGAATGCCCCTCAATTTCAGTCATATAATGCAAATTACATTGGCGGTGATATTAACGGAGGAGCACAATATTTTAAGCAACTTTTTGCCCGACCGGTTTTAAAATGGAATCCCTATCATATACCTGCTACATCCATGTATATATGTTCGTCTTCTACCCCGCCTGGTGGCGGTGTTCATGGAATGTGTGGGTATCATGCTGCCCAGTCTGTGCTTAAGAAGGAATTTGGAATAACTTCTGATAAAATCTGAGATAAACGTATCTTTAGGGCATGCTAAAAGCGCTACACACGAAGATCAAAGAATATAGGTCAGACAATCCAAAAGTTGGGCAGCATTCCTGGAAATGGACCATATTTAGTTTGGTCATAGCATTGCTGATCTCGATTCCAATTTTTACTGTGATCTTCTCAATATTTACGCCCGCCGGAGAGGTGTGGCAACACCTTGCAGATACGGTGCTTAGTGATTATATCCGAAATTCCCTGTGGTTGATATTTGGGGTTTCTATCGGTGTGATTTGTATTGGTGTTTCTTCAGCCTGGCTGATTACCATGTGTGAATTTCCGGGCCGTACCTTTTTTGAGTGGGCTTCTATCCTTCCTTTTGCTATACCAGCTTACCTTTTGGCGTATATTTATACTGACTTTCTTGATATAGCAGGTCCGATGCAAACCTTTATCCGTAGTAGTTTTGGACTGGGAATCGACGAGTACTGGTTCCCAAATATACGATCGGTGGAAGGGGCAGTTTTGGTCATGTCACTCGCTTTCTACCCTTATGTATACATGCTTGCACGTTCATCTTTTCTTGAACAATCTACCTCGTTATTGGAAGCAAGTAGAATAATGGGGTATTCTACGTGGCAGAGTTTTGTTAAAGTTGCTCTACCTGTTGCAAGGCCTGGAATTGCAGCGGGACTTGCCCTGGCCCTTATGGAGACCCTGAATGATTTTGGAACCGTTCAGTATTTTGGAGTTCAAACGTTTACAACCGGGATTTACAGAACATGGTTTGGACTCGGAGACCGACCTGCAGCTGCACAACTCGCTGCTTTTCTGTTGGCATTTATTGTCGTGCTCATCTTTATTGAACGGTATACCCGGAACAAGATCAGTAATGAAAAAGCAAATTCAACGCGATTTAAACGCTTAAATCGATTTCAACTAAGGGGATTTAAAGCCTGGGTCGTATTTTTGATCTGCTTTATTCCTGTTTTAACAGGTTTTATACTCCCTGTTATTCTCCTGTTGAATATGTTTTTTTCAAATCTAAATCATTTAGATTTTAAATTTATTGAATTGGCATTCAATTCTTTTACCGTTTCAGCCATAACGGGAATACTGGCCGTTACATTAGCTATGATCATGGCGTATTCAGCTCGACTTGATCGGGGTATTTGGGTCCGTATATTTAACCGTATCAGTTCGTTGGGTTATGCTATTCCAGGTTCCGTAATTGCAGTCGGGGTTCTCATCCCTTTTGGATTATTTGATAATACAGTGGATTCATTCTTCAGAGAACATTTAGGATTTTCCTCTGGCTTGCTATTAAGTGGTTCCATATTTGCCATGGTTTTTGCCTATCTCGTTCGTTTCCTGTCCGTCTCATTTGGGGGCGTTGAGTCGAGTATGCAAAAGATCACCCCCAATATGGATGAAGCCGCCCGGGGCATGGGCTATAGCTTCTCAAAGGTACTGCGAAAGATCCACATCCCCATGATGAGTGGAGGACTGCTTACTGCCGGTTTGCTTGTCTTTGTTGATGTAATGAAAGAACTACCTGCAACATTAATTGTTCGGCCTTTTAATTTTGATACTTTAGCCGTTCAGGTTTATCGATATGCCTCCGATGAACGACTCGCTGAATCTGCAGGTGCTGCCTTAATGATAGTATTGGTCGGTATCATACCTGTTATAATTATAAGTAGAACGATTGCAAGATCAAGAAAATCTGAGACGCAATAATGTTAAAATCATTTCTTTTTAATCCCCTGCGGTTCCTTATTTTTGGCGCATGAATAAAGGACGCGTCATACAATCAACCGGGAGCTGGTATCATGTTGATACCGGGAATGAGATGGTGGAATGCCGACTTCCGGGAAGATTCCGTCTTGACGAAAAAAAAGTCACAAACCCCCTTGCTGTAGGTGATATCGTTGACATTTCATTGAATGAAGATGGCACTGGTACCATCGAGGTCATACATCTACGAGAAAATTATATTACCCGTGAAGCTACTCATGGGAAAAAGGGACAGCAGATATTGGTTTCAAATTTAGATCAGGCTTGTGTGGTACAGTCTATTAAGAGGCCGCAGCTCAAAGAAGGATTTATAGATCGGTTTTTAGTGACTTCTGAAGCTTATGAAGTTAAACCGGTGATCATTATAAACAAGATGGATCTTGCCAAAAAAGGGGCGATTGAATTTACCAATGAACTCAAAGAGCTATATACTTCAATTGGTTACGAATTCTTGACTACGAGTCTGGAAGATGAAGACTCGCTTGAGGAACTTAAAAATCAGCTTAAGGATAAGACGTCCGCATTTATTGGCCCTTCCGGGGTTGGCAAAACAAGTTTGATCAACGCCATTGACCCAAGTTATGATTTTAAAGTGGGTGAAATATCTGACTTTTCAAATAAAGGAAAACATACCACCACGTTTGCCCGGCTCATTCCACTCGGTTTTGGTGGATATATTGCTGATACACCTGGAATCAGGGAGTTTGGGTTAGTCAATATTGAACCCTGGGAATTATCGCTTTTTTTTCCGGAAATGTTAGAACCCCGGGAACATTGTAAATTCAATAACTGTACACATAACCATGAACCAAAATGTGGAGTGGCTGAAGCTTTTGAAGCAGGAGAAATTGCAGCAAGTAGATATAGTTCATATTTAAATATGTTAGATTCTTTAAATTAACGGCGAATACCTCATAAAGGGTATTCCGACTCTCAAAAATTATGCACATATTTAACCGTAATATTCAACAAACACTCAGGAGTACAAATGTTTAACAATTTCAAGAAAATAAGTAAAGGGCTATGTGCCGTATTGGTATTAAGCCTTGCCTCAGTTGGTACTGCCCATGCTCAGCTTGGGGATGCAGGTGAAATTTTACGTGGTGGCGCAGATGATGCAAATACTCTTCTGCGAAGTTATCTAACTCCATTTGGTGAAGGATTCGGAGCCAATTTAAATACAGGTTGGTTTAATCAAGCCAAGGCGCACGGAACTTTAGGTTTTGATATCAGCGTAAATGCTGCTGTAGCATTGGTTCCGAGTAGTGACGAGCTTTTTAATGTCGCAGATCTTGGACTAACACAGCTTGAGATCGCTTCAGGTTCATCTCCCGAGTCCCCCACTATTTCCGGTGATGACGCTTCTACAACTACTTTAGAGCTCAATGGCACCTATCAAAATCCACAAACTGGGCAAACAGAAGAAATCACTTTGACACAATTTGACCTGCCAGGTGGTGTTGGCTATCCATATGTGCCTTCTCCGATGTTTCAAGCAACTTTGGGAATCATTAAAGATACGGATGTAACCTTACGCTTTGTGCCAGAAACTGACATTAGTGCTATTGACGCTTCAGTTGGACTGTTTGGTTTTGGGGTAAAGCATGGTCTCAATCAGTGGTTACCTGGCGGCAAAGTATTACCTGTTGATATATCTCTACAATTCGGTTACACATCTTTCAATGCAAACGCAGGTTTTGATGTAGAACCTGAAACAGGAGGCGATATTTACAATCCTTTTAACGAATCTCAGTGGGATGGTCAGGGATTAGATATGGAAACCACTGCTACAACAATTAATGCTATTGTTGGCAAAAAGCTTCCTTTCATTTCGGTATATGGTGGAATTGGATTCGAGAGTTCAACAACATCGATTACAACCACCGGCTTCTACCCGATTACCTCTGTAAACCCAGCTTATAATCCACAGGATAATTCTGAGCAAACAAGACAAAAGATCATCGAAGACTTAGAAGCTCCTATTGATTTTGAGATCGAAGGAAGTAATAATATGCGTGCTTTTGTGGGCGCCCGACTCAGCATAGCTATTTTAAGAATTTCTGCAAGTTATACCTTATCTAACTACTCTGCTGCCAATATCGGTGTTGGCTTTGGTTTCAGATAAACCACTGACTCTTACTTACTGTAAATGTAAAAGGCTCTCAACTGAGAGCCTTTTTTATGGTAATAATTGCTATGAAAATTAAAGACTATTTGATCAGGCCAATTGCTTATTCGCTAAAACAGGATTCTCTACCTTTTCATCTTTTTCAATTAGCCCGTCCCGAAGGCGAATGATACGTCGGGCATGATCGGCTATCTCTTGCTCATGAGTTACTACTATTATTGTATTACCCTGC
>JAVLBT010000101.1:7818-10781 GCA_031580945.1 Gracilimonas sp. | reverse complement strand
GTGCAATCCTCATTGGTGATGTATCCTATTTCCGTTTTTGGGACAGAAGAACAAAAACAGAAATTCTTACCTAATCTGGCTACCGGAGAGATGATCGGCTGTTTTGGATTAACGGAACCGGATCATGGCTCAGATCCCGGCTCGATGGTAACCACTGCCGTAAAAACCGATGGCGGCTGGAAACTAAACGGTGCCAAAATGTGGATCACCAACTCCCCTATTGCTGATGTAGCCGTAGTTTGGGCCAAGGCCAAAGAGAATGAAAATGACGAAGGTGTGATCCGCGGATTCTTGGTAGAGAAAGATATGGATGGATTTTCGGCTCCACATACCAAATATAAAATGAGTTTGCGTGCTTCTGAGACCGGTGAGCTTGTTTTTGATGATGTTTTTGTGCCTGATGAAAATGTATTTCCCGATATCAAAGGCTTGAAAGGCCCTTTTATGTGTTTGAATTCGGCCCGTTATGGGATTGCCTGGGGAACCGTAGGCGCCGCTGAATTTTGCTATCAGCGAGCAAGGCAATATGTGATGGATCGCAAACAATTCGGGAAACCCCTGGCAGCCAATCAGCTCATTCAGACAAAACTCGCAAATATGATGACCGATATCACGACCATGCAAATGCTGGCTTTCCGTTTAGGGAAGCTTAAGGATGAGGGGCGAGATCATCCTTCTATGACTTCTCTTGCCAAACGCAATAATTGCGGAAAAGCGCTGGAGATCGCCCGAATTTCACGCGATATGCATGGCGGGAACGGTATTGTCGGAGATTACCGGGTCATTCACCACGTTATGAACCTGGAATCCGTTAATACCTATGAGGGAACCTATGACATTCACGGCCTGATACTTGGAAGAGAAATTACAGGGATTCAGGCTTTTACCCCCAAAGGCAATGATTAAAGTACTAACTGCTTTTCAGCCTAAGCTACTGATAAAGGCTTCGTTATGCTCGAGGCTTGTTTGGTTTATACGGACTGTTTGTACGGGTTTTTTGTTCGTATCCCCAAATGAAAAGTTATAATCCTGTATTTACTATTTACATTCTGAAACTTTGACCCGGAATTTTTCGTCATGACTTTATAATCAGATTATAATTTTATGGGAAAAACAAACAACTACAGTAACTATACTTTCGAATCCGAAGCCAATGGCAATATAGAATATGATCCAAATTTTGACCTGGATGAATATATCCGTCGAAAAAGTGACCCGGAAAAGTCATCAGAACAGATTTCTTATTCCGAACAAGAAAAAGATCGATCACAATTTAAAAATGCAGTGCTTTTCTTCTTAGTATTTGTTGCTGCCTATTTATGGGTTAATGACTGGAACCTCTCGCAATCCTGGAATAACATTTTTGGTGAAGAAGTTAGTAATACAGCCCCTTCATTGGATGTTCAGATACCTGATGTTAATGTCCCTGAAATAAATATTCCCGAAACCCCAGCCCCACCTGTACCGCCAGCTACTGAACAAACCGGATTTGTAGATTATTTAAAAAGTTTAGAAGAAGCGGGCTTGGCAAATGCATATTCCAGCTCTGGAAATATTGCACTCTACCAAAGTGGCGTTCCAATCGACTATCTGTTGCAGATGGATGAAGCCGGATACTTGGTCGACTTTTCTTATTCTGCAATTATTGGTTTGTACAATGGCGGCGTTCCCATAAGTTACCTTGACGCTATGGATGATTCTGGTTTTTTGGACGAGTTTTCATATTCTGCTATAATAGGATTATATAACAGTGATGTTCCTATTTCATTCCTGAACGATTTCCAAACCAGCGGATTACTCGATGAATTTTCCTATTCCGGCCTTATTGGACTTTTCAACGGTGATGTTTCAACAGGTTATATACAGGATCTGAAAGCAGCAGGGTTCCTGGATGACTTTTCTTATTCCGCGGTAATAGGTCTGTATAATGGTGGTGTATCGATCGATTATCTAAATGAATTGAATACCGAAGGCTATTTTGATGAGTTCTCATACTCAGCAATAATTGCACTTTACAACTCCGGTGTTTCCATAAATTATTTGAATGATTTACGGGATAGCGAAGTGATCGAAAACATGAGTTATTCTGATATTATTATGGCGTACAACGCTGATAATTGATTTCTTTATACCATCCTTTCGGGTTGATCCATATCCCTAAACTGGAGCTCATATAAATGAGAATATAGTCCATCTTTTGTAATGAGCTGTAGATGAGTTCCAACCTCAACGATCTTTCCCTCATCCATTACCAGGATCTGATCTGCATGCTGTACAGTTGAAAGACGGTGTGCAATCACAAAAGTGGTTCGGTTCTTCATCAGTCTTCCGAGGGCTTCTTGAACCTGGGCTTCTGACTCCGAATCCAAGGATGAAGTTGCTTCATCCAATAACAAAATTGCCGGGTTTTTAAGGATTGCCCGTGCTATTGCTATTCGTTGGCGCTGCCCTCCGCTTAACTTAACTCCTTTTTCACCGATCATAGAATCATATCCATTTTCTGTCTTCAGGATAAACTCATGGGCATTTGCATCTTTAGCAGCCTGAGTTATTTCTTCTGGCGTTGCGTCTAATTTTCCATAGATAATGTTTTCTCTTATACTCGTCCCAAATAGATGAACTTCTTGCGGAACAATGGAAATATGCTGCCTTAATGATTTAAACGTTATATCCTGAATATTTTTCCCATCTACATAAATTGCCCCCTTTTGTGGATCATAAAATCTGGGGATCAAATTTAACAATGTTGTTTTACCGGCTCCGCTTGGCCCAACTAATGCCACTGTTTTCCCAGCCGAAGCATTAAATGAGACGTTATCTATTACATTTTTTTGTCCCTCGTAACTGAAATAAAGATGCTCTGCCACAACTTCACCTTTCACCGACGTTAAATTTTCTGCTCCCGGATTATTCTCTATTTCCGGAGTCTCTTCAAGTAGCTCAAAAATACGTTCGGATGCACC
>JAVLBT010000101.1:0-7808 GCA_031580945.1 Gracilimonas sp. | reverse complement strand
ACTGCTGTATACAATCGGGACGTTTGGCTGATGGATCTTGAAATGTTTAATGCATAGATAATAAATGCGACCAAGTCACCGGCTGTCAACCTTTCAGCTAACACTTCCTTCCCTCCATACCAAAA
Source organism: Gracilimonas sp. (assembly GCA_031580945.1). GTDB lineage: Bacteria > Bacteroidota > Rhodothermia > Balneolales > Balneolaceae > Gracilimonas. Next base: position 7,683 of record JAVLBT010000101.1, on the reverse strand, counting down.
AATGATGACCAGCGTACTCATGAACATGATCCCCACCCCTGACCAGAAAAACTGGGTAAGAACGACCTTTCGCCGAGCTGTGACAAATAATTTCTCAATAGCTGACTGATATCGGTTTACTTCATAGTCCTCTCTTACAAAAGCTTTAACCAGTCGTATAGCCCCTAAAGCATCTTCGGCTACAGCTGTTGAGTTGGCTAATTCATCCTGTATGTCTTTGGAAAGATGCCGGATCTTTTGCCCAAAATACCGGGTTGCCAACGTCACAAAGGGAACAGTTAGAAAAATAACCAGGCTCAATCGCCAATTTAGTACGACCATTAGGGAAACGGAACCAACCAGGGAAAAGGTAATCGTTAAAAGCTGAGGTAAAGAATCAGTCAAGGCCGTACGTATCGACCCTACGTCATTGGTTAACCTTGAAGTGATCTCCCCCAAACGGCGTTCTGCAAAAAATTTAAACCCTAAGCGATGCAGATGCTCATATACTTTCTTTCTGAGGTCTGTAATCACACGCTCTCCCACCCACTCCAGGTGATAATTTCCGAAAAATGAAAATGCAGCCTGAAATACAAAAAGCGCAAAAAGTCCTATTGCCAGCCAGTTCAAAAGTTCATTATTACCTGCTTCAAAAACGGCATCCAGTAATTCACGTAGTCCAAGGGGTACCGTCAGCCAAATCCCTGAAGCAATGATGGTTGCTAAGGTAGCACCATAGAATCTGGTTCTGTATGGTTTACTAAGCGCAAAAATATCTTTCAGCGTGAGCCAAAGAGATTTGATTGACTTATTTTCATCAAAGTTTTCTTTCATTTCAGAGCAATATACAAGTTCAAATATGAAAACTTGTTACCGATTAAATAAATTCGTTTGAAAGCAAGATTTTTTCCGTTCAAATCCCTATCTATATTCTATCAAATTTTAACTGTACTGGACTGGATATGGATGGAGAAATTCTTACCTGGATTTTTTTGGTAGGCGGTATCTTATTGATGATACTTGAAGCACTTTTGCCTGGTGGTGTTGCTTTTTTGTTAGGAATAAGCGGCTTAGGTGTAGGGGTTCTTCGTTATTTTGGGTTTCTGGAAGACCCCTTTACCGCCACTTTGATTTGGCTGCTTTCGTCAACGGCACTTACCATCGCCATTCGACCATTTATCAACAAATATTTTAAAGGAGAATCGTACACCAAGCTTGCTGATGAAGATTATGAAGCAATGGATCAAATTGTAGAGGTTACCGAACCTGTAAACGATTTAACCAACGAAGGACGTATTCGGTTTCAGGGAATTTCGTGGCAAGCTCGATCTATGGAAGGAAAAATACCTGCCGGTACCCAAGTTCGAATTAAATATCGGGACAATACCACGTGGATCGTGGAGCCTGTAGACGAATTAGATACCTCCTCAACTGGAAATCAATTAAAAGAATCAAACTAAAACTGATATGTGGACTACTATACTCATCATCATTGTACTTTCGTATTTCGTGCTTACCCGCCTGTTTCAGATCGTGGAATTTCGGGAGGAAGTAATTCAGGAACGCCTGGGTAAATACAAGAAAACCCTTAAACCTGGATTTCATTTTTTGATCCCTTTTGTGGATCGCCCGGCTTACAGTCAGGAAATGCGAGAGCAAGTCATTGACGTACCCAGCCAAACCTGTATCACAAAAGATAATATTGAAGTGGCGGTTGACGGACTCGTTTATCTTAAAGTCATGGATTCGCACAAAGCCAGTTATGGAATTTCAAATTATCAGGCGGCTGCGGTGAATTTAGCCCAAACCACCATGCGGTCCGAGATCGGTAAAATGACGCTGGATGACACTTTCTCTGAACGTGATAAAATGAACGAGAATATCGTCCGTGAGATCGACAAGGCTGCAGACCCCTGGGGCATCAAAGTAATGCGATATGAGATCAAGAATATAAATCCATCGAATGAGATCGTGGATACCATGGAGCGGCAAATGGAAGCCGAACGGGAGAAACGGGCTGAGATCACCAACTCTGAAGGACACCGGCAAGCCCGGATCTTTGAATCCGAAGGAGAACAACAGAGTCAAGTCTTGGTTTCGGAAGCCAATCGCCAAAAAAGGATCAATGAGGCCAAAGGGCGCGCCAAAGAAATTGAATTGATCGCAAATGCAACAGCAAAAGGCATACGACGAGTAGCCGAAGCTATTGAAAAGCCTGGTGGTGAATTAGCCGTTAAAACTAAACTTGTGGAACAGTATATCAAGCAATTTGGGAACATCATCAAGAAATCCAATGTGTCGGTATTACCTACTGAAACCGCCAACCTTAAAACCTTCTTTGAAGGCGTAAGTCAGATCAGTGATCATACAAAAGAACCTTCCACGAAAAAACAAAATCTGTAAAGTGAGATATAATTATGGAAATCATGGAAACCATCAGTAAAGTTTTATTAGGAATATTCTCCATTTACGTAATGTATCAGTTTATTCGCTCATTGCGACTGGTACCGAACCAATTTGCCTACATTGTGGAGCGGCTTGGAAACTATCACAAAACGTTAGGCCCCGGTTTTCACGCGCTCATACCATTTATTGATAAAGTGGTATATAAGCAAGATCTGCGTGAAGAAACGATTGAAGTGGAACCACAGGAATGCTTTACCAAAGACAATGTTAAAGTGGAAGTAGACGGCGTAATTTACCTGAGCGTTATGGATCCGGTCAATGCCAGTTATGGCGTTACCAATTATCGATATGCGGCCGTTCAACTTGCTCAAACTACAACCCGATCCGTATTAGGTAACATGGACCTGGACGAGACCTTTGAAGAACGCGCAGCTATGAGTCGCGAAGTGGTTAAAGTACTTAGCGAAGTGGAGCAAGTATGGGGCATTAAAGTGCATCGGTATGAGATCAAGAATATTATTACACCACGCACCGTACAAAAAGCAATGGAGCGACAAATGACTGCCGAGCGTGACCGTCGGGCGATTATTGCTAAATCTGAGGGAGTAAAAGGTTCAAAGGTCAACGATGCTGAAGGCCATAGAACCGAGATCATCAACATTTCCGAAGCCGAGATGCAACGCCGCATCAACGAGGCCGAAGGATATGCTGAAGAAATTCTCTCAATTGCAGAAGCCACCGCAAAATCTATTGAAGAAGTAGCAGGAGCCCTATCACAACCAAAAGGAACAGAAGCAATGCGACTGCAACTTTCTGAAAAATATATCGAAACCTTATCTGGACTCGGTAGCGATAAGAATCAAGTGATTTTGCCCAAGGACATTTCCAATTATGAGGCATTGATGAAGGGGCTTTCACTTGAGGACTTAAAGGAGCAAACAGAAAAATAGCATACTTAACCGATCTTATTGCTGCAATGCTAAGCGAGTAAGAGTCAGAAGGAATCTCTGATCAAATTTTCACTTAAACGCATTTTAAACACTGCTCCATGCAACATCGATTTTTTCAAAAAAGCGAGAAGGAGCAAAAGCTGTTTTTGTTGAATGTCGGTTTAACAATTTTTTTACTGACAGCTGCTATTCTTTTTATCAGCTATTTTTCCGGGTTTTATCTGTTGGCTGGCCTAATTCCTATTTTATTCCTCATTGCAGCACCATTCATTGATCTTCCAATGGGTAAGAAAAAAGGAACATTCATCTATCATTCCCCGCTTTTTATAACCGAAAAACCACGAGATAATAAGATCACTATTCACGGGGGCACCCTTTTTGACTACCTGTTTACGATTGAAAAAGACATGGATGCCAAAACAAGAACAAGAATAGTCTTTCTAAGTTACATAAATGGGTTACTAAATTTTATCTCTAAATACGAATACGAGGACCATGAAGATCTCATCCTGCGAGGCACTTCTTATATTGTAAATGACCGCACCGCCAAACTATTTGGATTTAGACCTGTCAGCACAGATGCAGGGCAGCTTTTAATTCTATTCTTCAACTACATCCCTTTGACGATTTCGAATACATTCGTCAAGAAAAGACTCACGTTCCCCCGTTTTTCAGAAGTCAATACCTATGAAGCAAAGCTATCAGAAGTTATAAAGCAAAAAGCCAAACTACAGCAACTGAAAGCCCGCCTGGAAAAATGAGCATTTTAAATAATAAACATATTTCATTATACAGGGATGCTGATCTCGAAGCATTTTATGACATTGCCCCAAAGCATCGATGGAATATTATTTTTGCGCATATGATGCTTCATTTCTTACCCGTGCTTCTCATAACTTTATTTTATTGGTCGGTTTTTGAAGGTAAGTTGGTAAATCACGCATTTGTAGTGAGTTTGCTCTTTTACCTTCTCGTAATTGCTGAAACCACCGCTTACCTGTTTCCTAAATCCCGAAAAAAGTTAAAAAAATACTTCCCCTGGCTATTAATACCCATTTTTATATTGGCAGGCTTTTTCGGATATAAAGTAGGTGCTGAAGTCATGGGTTCAGACGCTTTTTTGGATGGGATGATCAATGATGATCCAGTCCTCTTTTTTCTGGGAATCGCTGGAGGTTTTGGCATTTTTGTATGGACTTATATTGGAATGTCACTTGTGCTAAAAGCATCTCGAATTCTTTATACGAAAAGAGCTGAAATGGAGGCCGATGTCCGTTTTGCGGAGGAAGTTCAAAAACGCATTCTCAGGGATGAATCCATTGAAATCAATGAAACTACGGCCTTTGGAAGGTCACTTCCGGCTAACGAATTAGGCGGAGACTATTTTGAACTGAGCAGAGTTGAAAATTCCATCATTGCCTCCGTGGGTGATATCTCCGGACATAGTTTTGGTGCAGGCTTACTAATGACCATGGGCAAAAGTGCCCTTCAAACTCACCTTCAATATATACAGGATCCCGCTGGGGTGATGGCTGCTTTAAATTCCATGCTATTTAAGCAATCCGATCGCACTATGTATGCTACCATGACTTTGCTGAACCTTGATTTAGAATCAAATAAAGTAACGCTTTGCAGTGCAGGTCACCCGCCGGTTTTTCATCTTTCACAGGCTACAAAAACGATCAAAAAAAGAAGCAGTCAAGGAATTGGCCTTGGAATTACGGATAAAGCAAGCTATCAAAACATTGAATTCTCTGTTGAGAAAGGGGATTGGTTGATTCTATATTCAGATGGAATCATTGAGATCAGGAATGAAAAGTCAGAAATTCGTAACGCAGATTTTTTGGAACAAACCATTCAGGATATTGATCTTCATTCCTTCGAGGCATCGAAAGATGCGGTTTCTACATTATTTGATGCAGTACATACAAATGACTTTTCTGATTACCTGGAAGATGACGCAACCATTATTGCTATAAAAATATAAACGGTGGTATTCATGAATTTAACTGAACTGAATTTATATGTACACATCATCTCAGGCTTCTTAGCCCTGAGCTGCGGAGCCGTTGCCATCTTCACCAAAAAAGGAAAAGGTATTCATGTTAAAGCCGGTCAGATCTACTTTTGGTCTATGATTGCTGTGGCTGTGACCGCACTATATCTTTCTATTGTAAATACCATTCCCTTCTTATTTTTGATCGCTATTTTTAGCTATTATTTAACCTGGACGGGCTACAAAAACATTCATTGGAAAAATAAACCTCTGCCCACTTATATCTATTGGTTTGATGTGCTTATAACTCATATTGTAGCTCTTTTTGGGATTGCAATGATCGTTTTAGCTGCACTTTCCTGGATGGGAATTCATTTCAATGAAACTATTTCTTCGCTTAATATTGTGCTTATGGTTTTTGGAGTGGGAACCTTAATTTTTTCCGGGGAAGATCTGATGTCGTTTTATAAGAAGAGTAATGACTCCAAATTTTTATGGATGTATTTACACATCGGCAGAATGCTGGGGGCTTATATAGCCACATTCACGGCATTTTTAGTAGTGAATGATCAGTTTTTTCCTTCACCACTCATTGCCTGGCTGGCGCCAACGGTCTTTGGAACTCCCCTCATCTTTTATTGGATTCGCAGATACCGGTTAAAGTTAGAACCGCACTAATTTCTAAAACTCAATGCTTAAATTATACCGTCTTGGAGAAAGTCGGTTTTGTTGGTTTTTTCTGATGTAGTTTCACATCAAAAGCCATACAAGCATTTCGTACAAACGGAATGCCTTCTTTGGTGACAGAGACTTTCCGACCGTTGATCTCCACCAATCTGTCATCCACCAGATCTTGTAAACGATCTTCAATCAGATTGAACATTTCGGAAGGACCATCAAATTCGGTCTCAAACCTGCACATCAAATTGAGGATCTGCCGGCGAATCATCAGGTCTTCATTATTTAGCATATGTCCGCGGAAGATCGGAATTTCACCAGCTTCAACCTGACGCTCATAATTCTTCAGATCTTTTTCATTCTGCGCAAATGCATACCAGCTATCGCTGATAGCCGACATCCCCAAACCGATCATTGCTTTGGTTGCCCCAGCTGTATATCCCATAAAATTTCTATGGAGTGAACCATTTTGCATAGCTTTATACAGGGAATCAGATTTTAACGCAAAATGATCCATACCGATCTCCACGTATTCATGATCATAGAACATCTGTTTTCCCATTTCATACAAAGCACGTTTTTCATCATCTTTGGGCAGATCTGCCTCATTAAATCCACGCTGACCATTGCCCTTCATCCAAGGTACGTGCGCATAACTGTAAAAAGCGATCCGATCCGGACGAAGTTCGTTGGTCTTGTTGATCGTATTTTCTATCCCCTGCATAGTCTGATGGGGTAAACCAAAAACCAAATCATGATTGACCGAGGTATACCCGATCTCTTTAGACCACTCATGTACTCGCTTCACATTTTCAAACGGCTGCATACGATTGATGGCGAATTGTACCTTTGGATCATAATCCTGTACGCCGTAGGAAACACGTCGAAAACCAAGATCATATAGTGTCTGCAGATGCTCTTTGGTGGTGTTATTTGGATGGCCTTCAAAACTGAAAGAAAAATCATCCTTCAGATCAGCATTTTCCAGAATTCCATTGATCAGATAATTCAAATTCTTTGAACTAAAAAAAGTAGGCGTCCCTCCTCCCAAATGAATCTCTTTGATACTTGGTGTAAAAGGCAGGAATTCCGTGTACAACTTCCATTCTCTCAGTACGGTTTTGATGTATGGATCTTCCACCTCATGCCGCTTGGTAATCTTCTTGTGGCAGCCACAAAATGTACAGAGGCTTTCACAAAAAGGCAGGTGTATATATAGTGAGATCCCCTCATCCTGACTTTCCAGAAACGCATTAATTAATGTAGATTTCCAGTCTTTGGAATCAATTCCCTTCTCACTCCAATACGGAACCGTGGGATAGCTCGTATATCGGGGACCGGGAACATTGTACTTTCTGATTAACTCGGTGTCCATCACTCCTCATAGTTTTTATGGGATAGATGATAGTAGTCGTTTTTGAAGATTTGGTGAAGCAGAACATCGAACAAGGAACATCCAACTTTTAAGGCTGAACTGTTGCTGGTGGTGCTACGCCGGGTGGAGCCTGAGGAATTTTGTACATTGAATATTGAAAAACGAAGTCAGTGATGATTCTTTTTTCTGAAAAACTTAAAACTATTTGGGGAATCTAATTCCAGATTACATTAATAGAATAATTAGCGAATTCCTGATTTTTAGAAATAATTGAATATCCTTCTCTTTTAGCCTGTACA
>JAVLBT010000100.1:0-10870 GCA_031580945.1 Gracilimonas sp. | reverse complement strand
CTAAAAGAAATCAATGCTCCTTCATTGGGCTTGCAAGGAAGCCATCAGTCATGCGGTATAATTTCTTTCTTAACGCTTCATTACGCAACCTTTTTCACGCTCTTTTCTCTAAGGCCGAATTGGAAGACAACAGATGACTGGCTTTGTTCTGGTCATTCCCGTGCAGACGAGGACCTAATTGTTGCTATCGATCCAACAGTTGATTCATAGAAAAAAATTAGATTTCGGCTTTCGCCGCGAAATGACCTTAACCTAATTTCACCCATTCTTCGAAGTGCAAATCCGGACCCACTTATCCTCGTTACAAACCGCTGGTCCCATGGATCTCTTAAGTGTTTAGCGAGAATCAAAATCAGACTAAAAGCTTGATCGTCTTGCGAGCGGTGACTTAGGAGTTGTAGCAAAAAGATCAATTCACTAAAGTCAGAAGACTTGATCTTCTATAAATTTTCAGTCTCCGCGTTCGCTCAAGACTGAAAAGATCTTCAGGGAGTCTCTTAAATTGTCATCCTGAGCGCGAAAATAGTTGTTGAGGTATAATCTGTTAAGCGTGAAGGATCTCAACATTCAATACCACTCGCTGGTGCAGACCTTGAGATCCATCGCGTTCACCGCAAGATACCCAATACACCCCTAAGCCGCTCTGGATGACAACTCTGAAGGCTATGTACGAAACCAATCCGTGGAGAAATTCCCACTTATCCTCGTTACAAACCGCTGGTTCGTAAAGCATGCTGGAACCTCAGGTTCCAACTTGACGATGAAATACCCTACAGCATAATCAAATACGTCAGCTTTACAATGGCTGCCTGATTGTTCAAGATTAGGTCTTTGCGGGGATCAAATAATTGCTCATTATCGCCGGTGAAATGGTGAGATGAATTAAACACGATAAACAGATCACTACCCGGCGTATGGATCCAGTTGATACGCAGGTAGGTTTGGATATCCCGTGAGAAGTTATCGTATTGGATTAGCGCTTTGGCATATAGTTGCCGACTGATGGCACCAAAAACTTCTCCTGAAAGGGTGGTTGCTCCAAAATCACCATTGGTAATTGGTAAATCGATCATGGAGTGATTCACCCCACTATCGAAGCTAAGATGTTTATTTAAGCGAAACCCCATATCAAAACTAAGATCGGTTCGTGATCCATTATAAAAACTACCAAAAGCCAGTTCCACTGATCCGTATAATCTTTGGCTGTCGTCACTTTCAGCATCGAGAAAAAACCGGTTGATTGTATAATCGCCGATCGGAATGGTGGCATTCTGCCTGATATCAAAGGGCGTGAACAACCGTTCAAATTCCTGCCGAACTGTAAAACGAAGTCTTTGACTGCTGGTAAATTCTAATCCAAATTGTCCTGCCCGTTCGGAGGATTGTTGTATTCCATCCTGACCTTCTATGTATCCATATCCGGCCGCAATATTAAGTCTTTCTAAATTGGGAAGAGCTGTTACATCAATTTTAGGATTATATGCTGCGGTTCCGTTGTAGTTTCGAATATCTCTTCGGCGAACAAAACCCAATTCCGGATTGTAGTTTTTACCCACATGCGTGTATGATAAGCTTGCAGCATAGGTGTCGTTATCCAGCTGTAGACTGGCATGACCTGCGTTATCGTTCATTTCATCTACCTCATCCCACACATTGGTGAACCACGCATTAAAGCTGCTGGAGCTCCAAAAGCGATAGTTAGCATCGAAGCCAAGTGCGCGGTTAAAGCCTCCGCCAACTTCTTCCACATTCGTAGCAATGGTTCCTACCGTGGCTCTTGGCAATACTTCAGCCTGAAGTCGTGCTACCGTATTGTTAGCCGAATTGCTTCCAAACAAATCGCCCATTTTACTTCCCGTTTCGATGTTCATCGCTCCATAAGAAAATCTTCCGGCTTGTCCCGTAACTCGTGCTCCGGTTAATATCTGATTTGTGAGCCCAATTCGTCGAGAGAAAAAAGTTTGGGTTGATCGAGAGTTTCCATGTTCAAACAGTCCTGCTCTTTCTAAAAAGAATTCGCGTTTCTCAGGAAAGAAAAGGCTGAACCGGGATAAGTTGAGCTGCACATTATCAGATTCGACTTGGGCAAAGTCAGTGTTCACCGTCATATCCAGCGTGAGGTTGGAAGTTATGCCCCATTTCATGTCCCCGCCGATGTCGTAGGTGGTTTCGGTGTTAGTAGCTTCGGCTTGAAGATCGGGACGGGTTTCCTGCACGCCGGAGATCACATAAGGCTTCAGTTCAATGTTATTTCCGCGCCGGATGTTTTTGATCCCCTTCAACACGCCATATTGTGAGACTGCTGCCCGAACCCCATTGTATCCGCCATATTCCTGACCAATGGCCGGCCAGAGTACACGCTCATTTTTTCGAATCACCGTGCGAGAGAGCATCAACCCAAATTCCAGTTCTTCTTCGTCCGGAAAGCGAAGCTGCCGAAAGGGAATGGCAACCTCCAGCGTCCAGCCTTCATCATCAATTTTGGTTTCGGTGATGAAAACGGCATCCCAGGAAAACCCACCATAATCCAGGTTTTCATCGGTGATGAGCGCGTCATCTTGCGTGCCGAGCGCATTAGCTTCAAAAAGATAGGCATTGCGTCCATCCATGTAGGTATCGAGAGCGATGTAGGCATGGTCGTCGCGACTGTTGCGTCCGCCCCGCTCCAGGTTTCGGGCTTTGATTAATTCCGGATTGTCATCATAAAAACGAAAAGCGAAATAGAGGTTGTCGCGATCGTAGGCGATACGGACCTCAGTGTCTTCGGTAGCTGGGGCACCGTCATTGGGCCATACCTGTGTAAATTGGGTGATCGGCGGAATATCTTGCCAGGCTGTATCATCTAAATTTCCATCGATATACGGAGCTTCTTCAACGAAGGTCGCGGTAGCCTCGAAGGCCGTTGGTTTGGGCGTAAGTTCAGCAGGCTGAGCCGTTACCGGGTTGAAAAATCCTGAATAAAAACATGCCAAGCATGCGATGAGTAGAGATGACCTCATTCCTAATATCGGTTTTTGTGTGACTCCAGTTGATCGGCAAAATTAGGAATATTTGGAAAAGCAGGCGTGTTAAAAGATGTGAGGTATTTATTATACCTTTAATTTTCTATAAACAGCTGATCTCTTAAGTCTTTCTTTCCTTCCAAATTTTAGAATCCCTAAATGTGTTAAATACAGCGTGTACGATAACTTGTTTCGTGTCTTCATTTATTGTGAAATGAATCATAAACGGGTACTTCTTTAATGGCAGGCAGTGTACCTCATCATATCGTACCTGATAAAATGGATTTGTTTTTAGTTTATTGAGATGTCTCTTAACTGTTTGGTGAAAATCCTTACCCAAACCAAGCTGCTGTTCATTATACCAATCAATCCCCTCTTGAATATCTTGCTTTGCTTCCGGCTCAATTTTAATAGTGAAATGCATTATTCGAGCTCAAAGCTATCCATTTCCTGCTCCCAGTCCAACAAGCGGTCAGGATTAGCCTTAGATTTTTGGATACGTTCACGAACGATAATTTTATGTTTATCCGGAATTTCCAAATCTTGAGATGAAACTTCCAGCCCCAGCTGTTCAATAAGTTCAAGTATAAAATCTACTTTTTGGTCGGGAATTTTAAGTGTAATCTCTTTCATGATATTGGCATTTAATGACGAAACTGTGACTATAATAATAAAAACGTCAAAGGAAACATACAGTTTTATACATTTTACGCATGTGTGAAAATTTGCCAAAAATTTCATTAACTCCCAAGCGGTGACTTAATAGTTGAAACCATGGCATTAAATTTAGGCTCAAATCTGAAGACCTTGATTGCTCCCACTTTCCAGTCTTCGCATTCGCTCAAGACTGAAATGATACCACAGATATTTCTTCATCTTGCCTTAATGCAACACCGCACAAGCGAACCTGTGATCTCTTAAGTCTTTAGCGAGAATCAAGATTCAGACTAAAGGTTGGTTGTCTTCCGAGCGGTGACTTGAGAGTTGTAGCCAAGGTGTTGAGATACTGAAGACTTTACAAGAATTGTGGCTAAAATATCAATTCACTCAAGTCAGAAGACTTGAGCTTCTAAAACTTTTCAGGGGGAGGCAGAACCTCAATTTAGCGTGACGCAGCAGAGACTATTTCTTGTCTTAAGGCCGAAAAGATACCTGCTATTTCTTGATCTTGCCTTATTTCAATTCCGCACATGCGGAGGCTTGCGCTAGTGCCGTGCACTAGTGTTGTGCTACATCATGAGAAACCTATTACTCCGCACTTTCCTTAATTGCATCTGCCACTCGTTGAGGAACCTGCTCATCAAATGGACTAGGAATGATCTTATCTGCTGACAAATCTTCCACCGAATCGGCGATGGCTTTGGCAGCGGTAATGAACATTTTGGTGGTGAGGCGGGTCAGTCTGGCATCCAAAGCTCCACGAAATAATCCGGGGAAAGCAAGTACATTGTTGATCTGGTTGGGATAATCGGAACGCCCAGTGGCGACGACGGCAGCGCCGGCTTCTTTAGCGTCTTCTGGCAAGATCTCCGGATCGGGGTTGGACATCGCAAAGATGAACGGATCTTCATTCATAGATTCTACCATTTCTTTGGAAAGAACATTCGGCACCGATACTCCGATGAACACATCCATCCCTTTCACGGCATCTTGCAGGCTTCCTTTACGCATCTGCTTGTTGGTAATATCCGCCATTTTATCTTTGGTGGAATTGAGGTCGCCCCGCTCTTTGTAGATGATCCCGTGGCTGTCGCACATGATCACGTCTTTCACTCCCGCAGCAAACAATAATTTCACAATTGATACCCCTGCTGCTCCTGATCCATTGACAACGACCTGAAGATCTTTCATCTTTTTTCCTGTCAGTTTAAGTGCATTGTATAAACCAGCTAAAGTCACGATAGCTGTTCCGTGCTGATCGTCATGAAATACGGGAATATTTAGTTCTTCCTTCAGCCGTCGTTCAATTTCAAAACACCGTGGAGCAGAAATATCTTCGAGATTGATGCCTCCAAAGCCGGGCGCAATGTTTTTCACGGTTTGTACGATCTCATCGGTGTCCTGAGTATCCAATACAATGGGAAATGCATCTACACCGGCAAATTTTTTAAAGAGCATGGCCTTGCCTTCCATCACCGGAAGTGCTGCTTCGGGACCAATATTACCCAATCCAAGAACCGCCGAGCCATCACTTACAATGGCCACCATATTTCCTTTGGTGGTGTAGGTGTAAGCTTTCTCTTTGTCATCAGCAATTTCCTGACAGGGACAGGCAACTCCCGGCGTATAGGCAATACTGAGATCATCTTTAGTCTCAAGCGGCATCTTAAGCTCGATAGAAATTTTGCCTTTGTATTTTTCGTGGGCTTCGAGGGCGAGTTTAGCGTAGTCTTTTTGGGGCATGTTTTTTTATTTAACCGATACTATTTGAACGAAACTGGTTTAAGCGTCCGCTTGGACCATTTTTTGTTCCTGCATCATTACTTATTCTTACAACGCACAAGCTGACGCTTACACTAGTACAAAGGTTAGTAAATTCTTTCAGTATAGATCCGACACTCGATAGTTGTCTTACGTTTTATTTCCAACAAAAAAGGCGTTGCAAAACTGCAACGCCTTAAATTATCTGCCTGAAAATACGGATTTATTCTTCTAACAAAGAACCTACATCAAAAGAATTATTTCCCAAATTGATATCCGCCAGTCGCTGACTTGGGTCAATAGTAATCGTTTCAATATCAGAAGCCGGTTTGTTTATGGTAAAGTTGTATTCCGGTTCAACCCAAGGCCAGTCTTCAAGCACTGTACGTTTCATATCATTTTCAGCAGGTTTTTCGCCACGCATCATACGAAGTGGAATGTAAAATAACTCGCTGCTTCCATCTTTGTATTCCACCATAATATCGAGTGGCATGGGCATCAGGTCGATTCGCTGAAGAGTGACAACCGTTCTATTTTCATCACCCACTACGGATTCGATTCCATAATCAATGGTCTTCGTGGTTTGTACAAAATACTCGTAATACCAATCCAGGATCATACCAGACTCTTTTTCCATGATCTGCACAAAATCCAGATCCGTGGGATGCTTTAGTTTCCATTCATCGTGATACGTTTTCATTCCCTCCCGAAATGTTTCATCGCCAATAATGTAGCTCAACTGCCCAAGGAAAACGGCTCCTTTGGAATACGCTGCCACACCATACGCACGATTGGTATTGTAATGATCAGCATGGGTGACCATAGGCTCTTCATCTCCGCTTTCAACAATAAAACGATAGTTACGGTATGAACCGGAATAGGGGAAATCAGATACTCGATCAAATAAATGATCCATCGTTTCGGCAGAAGCAAAACTGGTGAAGCCTTCATCCATCCACTCGTACAAACTCTCGTTAGTCGCCAGCACGTTTTGATACCAGCTGTGATACATTTCGTGCACCATTACTCCAACCAAGCTTCCGAGGCTGCGACCACCAGTAATCAGCGTTCCCATTGGATATTCCATTCCGCCGTCACCACCTTGCAGGTTGGTGTATTGTGGGTATGGGTATTCGCCAAAGTGTTCGTTAGCATACTGAAAAGCCCTTATGGTATAATCGACAAGGTCTTCCCAATTTTGGGTGTATTGAGCATTTTGTTCATCAGAAGCTCCTTCCACAACAGCCGGCTGCTGATATAAAAAGTGAAGCTTAGGTCCATCGGGAACTTGCGCTGTCACGTGTTTGAAATCCGGGTCGGCTCCCCAGAAAAAATCGATCACGTTTTCAGCTTTGAAGTGCCAGGTCATTTTTTCACCGGAAGGCCTGTTTACGTCAGCGCCCTCTTCCTCATAGCCATAGCCAATTTCGTTAGGGTTTTGGAGGATTCCGGTTCCACCCAATATATAATCCTGGTCGATGGTGATCTTCACGTCAAAATTTCCAAATGGTGCATGAAATTCGCGTCCCACATACTCATTGGGATGCCATCCCTGATGATCATATTCTGCTAATTTCGGGTACCACTGACTCATGGAGAATTCCACGCCTTCTGCATTATTCCATCCGGAACGACGGACCTGTAACGGAACTTGTGCATCCCATTCCATTTCAAAAGTAGAAGATTCTCCGGGTTGAATGGGATCATTGAGTTCTACGACCAAAACCGTTCCATCAACAGAATACTCAACAGCTTCGCCATCTTGTGTGAGCTTGTTCACTTTTTGATAACCGATCTCATCTTCCTCTAATCCAAGAATTCGATCGCCTACACGTCGATCCGGATCGGCGATGGTTCGGGAACGCACATCCATCATGCTTCCGGGCTGAAAGGCATTGAAATAGAGATGGTAGTACACTCGATCCAAAGTCTCGGGAGAGTTATTAGTATACACCAGGGTTTGCGTTCCGGCATACTGATGATTTTCAGCATCCACATCAACTTCCATGGTATAATCGACATGCTGCTGCCAGTAGTCAGAACCTTGCGCTTGAAGTGAACTAACTGCAAAAAGTGATAGTAAAAGAAAACTTAGTAGCTGTTTCATACTTGATTTATTAACCGCAAAGAGCGCTAAGATTGCGCAAAGTACGCGGAAGTTAGAGGTTATTTACGACGCGGCGGAAACCGTCTTTTAGTAATTTTGTGTTGAAGTTTATAAGTAAGCCAAGTTTGGATTCAGATAATTTTAAATAAGTTAAAACTTGAGCTAAGTGAATATTATGTAAAGCATCGACAGATTTAATTTCAACAATCACTTTCTTATTGACAAATATATCGACCCGATACCCAATTTCCATTTCTACTTCTTTATACACTAATGGAAGTCCTTTTTCGACTTCAATGTACAGACCTTGTTGCTCGAGCTCATAAGCCAAACATCTCTGATATGCCGACTCTAGCAATCCGGGCCCTAAACTTCGATGAACCTGAATCGAGGAGTCTAAAACTATTTTCGAGATCTCATTCTCTGTCATGGCAAATATATCTTTGCATTCCTTGCGATACCTTAGCGCTCTTTGCGATTATTCTAACATTGATTTTAACCGCAAAGGACGCAATGATTCCGCAGAGTTCGCTAAGATTCATCTTAAAAAGAATTTCGGCTGGCGAAGGCGCGGCTTAAAGTGGCTTCATCGATGAATTCAAGCTCCGTGCCCATTGGGATTCCATAGGCGATGCGGGTTACATCCACCTCGTAGTTCTTCAGTAGTTTGTTGATGTAATAGGAAGTTGCCTCGCCTTCCGCATCGGGATTGAGCGCAAGTATCACCTCGTCAATCTGATCATCTTCTCCGATACGCTTCAGTAATTCCTGAATACGTAACTTATCCGGACCTATGTTATCCATAGGAGAAATCACCCCTCCCAGCACATGATAGCGCCCACGAAACTCATTCGATTTTTCGATGATATAGACATCATTAAATTCTTCCACCACACAAATGGCAGATGGATCTCGTTTCGGGTTGTCACAAATTTTACAAGGATCGGAATCACTCACATTTCCACATACAGAACAACGAGTAACCTTTTCCTTAAGATCTACAATAGCCTGAGCCAGGTTTTTAGCATAATCCCCATTTTGTTTTAAGAGATGAATGGCAATACGCTGAGCCGATTTCCGTCCCGTTCCGGGAAGTTTAGCAAGCTGTTCAATAGCCCGCTCTAAGTATTCTGAGGTTATCTGCATTTATAATGTTAAGTGTTAAATGCGTAAATGTTAAATGTGAGAACTCATTTAACATTTAAAACTGAAGCATTTAAAATTATTATAGTCCTAATTTTGACATGTCCATTCCGGGAATTCCACCGCCGGGAATCATTCCCTTATACATTTCCTGCATTTTTTCTTTGGAAGCTTCATCCGCTTTTTCGAGGGCTTTGTTCACGCCGGCTACGATCAGGTCTTCCAGCATTTCTTTGTCCTGCGGATCCACTACATCATCATCCATTTCAATGGAGACGATCTGCTTATTGCCGTTGGCTTTCACTTTCACCATGCCACCGCCAGCTTCAGCTTCCACGATTACATCGTTCAAGCCTTCCTGGGCTTCTTCCATTTTAGATTGCATTTCCTGAATCTTGCCGAACATGTCGGCCATATTAAAATTGCTCATAATTCTGAATTAGGTTACTTATTTCATTGAAAATTTGTGAGTGAATAAAATCTCTCAGTGTTAATTAATTTTAGCTCTCAGCTCTCAGACTTTAGCTTTCAGCTTAATCTCGCTGCCGGCTGAAAGCTGAAGTTTAAAAGCTCAATATTCCAGCTCCGCGCCAAATATTTCTACTATATCACGGATAATGGGGTCTTTTTGTTGAATTTGTTTAAACCGTTCATACACGCTCATAGGCTTATCCTCTTCGGATTGCTCTCCCACCGAAATATTAAAACGCAGGAGGCTGCCCACACATTCCTTTAATTTCTTCTGAAGATCCATCGCTTGTTCGTCCAGCATCTTTTTGGCAAACTGATTGTCACATTCCAAAAATAGTTCTCCCCCCTTCACCTTAAGCAATTTTACACGTTCCATCTGTAAGTGCAGAAGCATGGGAAAGTCTCCTTTCAGAGATTCTAAGTAAGCCGGCCAGTTTTTTTCCACATAACTCAGTGTCATCTTTTCCGGAGCCTTTTGTTCTTCACTCCGGGATTTAGATGTGGGTTTGGGCTCGGTTTTAGAAGGTGCAGTTTTTGATGTAGATCGCGCCTTCTTCGCCAGACTGGTTGTTAGTGCCGGAGCTCCAATATCGAAATCATCCTCTTCCTCCTCTTCAAAATCGTCCTCATCAAAATACGCCTCTTCGGATTCAATCTCTTCTTCATCCGATTCACTTGTGTATTCCTCTGATCTGTCTGATACTTCATTTTTAGGCTCTAAAGCCTCTTTCTGATGATCTACCTGCCCGTTACTTGATTCCGTTTCGGTATTTTCCGATTCACTTTTCGAGGCTGAACCGTTTTCTGAGCCGTTTACGAAGCTACCGGAGTTTTTTTTTAATTCCTGAAGTCCAGCCAATAACTCTGATAACTGCTCGGTTCTTTCCATATGAATCAGCTTTAGCAGCGTGATCTCAAATTGTATCCGGGGCTGACTGGCATCCTTCAGCTTGATCTGAGCTTCGCTGATAATGTGAAGCATCCGCATTAAATCATCCCGCGTAAAGTCCTTAGCCGTTTGCAAGTATCGCTTCTTGGTTTCTTCGGATGCTTCCACTAAATACAGCTTCGATGATTCATGGGCGATATACAGATTTCTCAAATGCTCGGTCAGACCGATCAAAAATTCCTGTATATCATAACCTTCCTGCAGCAGCGTGTTGATCAGCTCCAGTCCGCGGTCGGCGTCATGCTCTTTCACGCAATCCAGAAACTCAAACAATCTGTCGGTTCCTACCACATTCAGTGCCTGCAATAGCTCATTGTGGGTGATGGTATCCCCGCAGAATGCAATAGCCTGATCCATGAGCCCAAGGGCATCTCTTAGCGCTCCGTCTGCTTTTTTAGCAATTACATGAAGGGATTCCTCATCAATGGAAATATCTTCATCAATAGCGATCTTTCGAAGTCGCTGAACGATCTCATCAACTGAAATACGTTTGAAATCGAAACGTTGGACACGAGAAAGAATAGTGGGTAGCACTTTGTGCGGTTCAGTGGTCGCAAAAATAAAAATGGCGTGCTCGGGCGGTTCTTCTAGTGTTTTGAGCAGCGCATTGAAAGCTGCCTTACTGAGCATGTGCACCTCATCCACGATAAAGATTTTATATTTACCATTTTGAGGAGGAATGCGAACGCTTTCGCGCAGGTGATGAACGTCATCTACCTTGTTGTTGGAGGCCGCATCCATCTCTACAATATTTAGCGTTTGATTCAGCGATTCTCC